>JAJTGC010000039.1 GCA_021298975.1 Oxalobacteraceae bacterium | reverse complement strand
ACCTGACTGCAGCAGCTGCACCACATCGGCTGCTGGCCAGTCCATCACACCCGCTTCCGTCATCGACAGCAACGAGGGTGCATACCATCTTTCCAAGGGCATCATGCCGCCGCTGAGATGGCGATCCTTGACGGCAGCACCCAAGGCATTACGAGGCGAATGACAGGCAGCGCAGTGTCCCAGACCTTCGACCAGATAAAGCCCTCGATTCCATTGCACGGATTGGTCAGGCAAAGGCTGATGATGCAGTGGCTTGAAATACAGCGCTCGCCACAGCGCCAGTGCCATCTGCGTGTTGTAAGGAAAACGCAGCGCGTGATCGCGGTTGCGCTGCTCTACCGCGGGCAAGCTGCGCAGATACGCAAAAATGTCATCCGCGTCCGTCCGCGTGAGTCGCGTGTACTGCGCATAGGGAAAGGCAGGATTCAACCATCGCCCATCTTTTGAGCGCCCGTTATGCATCGCGCGCCAGAAATGCGATGCGTTCCAGCTACCCAGACCCGTTTTTTTGTCGGGTGTCAGGTTACCGGCATACACCACACCAAAGGGTGTCTGAATGCCTGCCCCTCCCGCATAAGCTGCCGCACCGGCTTGCGTGTGACAGGACTGGCAGTTGCCGGCACGGGCCAGATAGGCACCCCGCCGAATCTGTTCTGCATCAGCGACGGGCTCGGCAAGGCGGTTGTCGATATCGGCTTCGTCGACCGTGTTCAGCGCACTGATCCCACTGACTACCCCAATTGCCAGCACGCACAGCACGCCGGCGATGCCCCAGAAGTACAGACCCAAGCGCCGACGACCACGCATCAAAGAAGACGTCTCTCCCTGAGCTTGTGCAGGAACATTCAGGTTCATTGTTTCGCATCGTCCTTGCAGGCGATGCCGCTGCTCTGTGTGGCGGGTGCTGCGGGCTGTCCCTTGCCGGGGATGGGCTGGGCAGCAAGCCACTGACTCACCGCGTGAATATCCTCATTGGATAATCGCCGGGCGACTTGTGCCATGCAATCAGGCGCATCGGCATGCCGTGAACCCGTGCGCCAGGCGCCGATCTGCGCAACCACATAATCTCTGGGCAGACCCAGCAAACCCGGTGTCGCTGGCAGCCGCCCGGTCATCGCTGATCCATGACAAGCGGTGCAAGCGGGAATATCGCGCTGCTTGTCACCTTGCCGTACCAGCCGCTCTCCCCGGGCCAGCAGTGTCGGTGTGACGCTGCTTGGCTGCGGTGATGGGTAAGGCAATTCCAGTGCGCTGAAGTACTGCGCAATCTCCATCAGATACGCATCCGACATATGCTCCGTCAGATGACGCATCGCTGGATTCTTCCGGCGTCCTTCGCGAAAATGACGCAGCTGGTTGTAGAGATAGACAGCGGGCTTGCCGGCAATGCGCGGAAAATAGCCCTGGTTGGTGGCGACGCCCTCTTTGCCGTGACAGGCGGTGCAGGCACGCACGCGCTCCTTCATGCCATCGTCGACCCGGAGCGTTGCAGCGGCAGCCGGCGCGTGCGTCAGCACGGTGAACAGGAACGATACCGCCAAGACCCACAGGCCGGCGTATCCGCAAGCGACTTTCGAGGCACTGAACTTCGCCCGATCCGAGGCTGCGCTGGAGTGACGATAGTGAGGATAAGTTGTTCTCACTGATGATCCCGGCACGAGCCGGTACCGGATATCGTTTGTGGTACGACCGGAATGCGCGCGCTCGGCGGCCTGTGAAAAGAGGACATCAAGGCTTACAGCGACTGCACAAACGCAATCAAATCCTCACGCTCACGTTTGGAGAGTTTGGCAAAAATATCGCGCGAGACACTCGCCTCACCGCCATGCCACACAATCGCTTCAAGCACATTGCGTGCGCGACCGTCATGCAGAAAGCTGGTACTGCCATTGACTTGTTTGGACAAGCCTATGCCCCATAAGGGTGGTGTGCGCCAGTCAGCGCCCGTGGCGCGGAAATCGGGGCGGCCATCGGCAAGCCCCGGGCCCATGTCGTGTAACAGCAAATCGGTATAGGGCCGGATGGTACGGTCTGCCAGCGCAGGCAGCGCGTCAAATTTGCCGGTGCGGAGTTCGGGTACATGACATTGGGAACACTTCGCGGTGTCGAAGAGTTTTTCACCGCGCTTGACGGCCGGCTTGTCGCGATCGCGCGGCGCCGGTGCATCAAGTGCCAGAGTCCAGAACGTGACCGGCTCCCAGAGTTCATGACGCAGTTCGGCTTTGCCGCTGAATTTTTCAGTCAGACATTCCTTTTGCACAGGCGGGCAATTCTGCTCGGGATAGAGCGGTGAGGTGACGCCTATGTCGGCAAGAAATGCATTCGCGATCTGCTGCTTGAGGCTGGGCTGATTGGCTTTCCAGCCGAAGCGGCCGATCGAGGTTTTGTCGTTGATATCGTCACGCACGTAATTGGGTCGACCATTGAGTCCCTGCGATTTTTGTAGTTCGGCCAGTGCCAGAATATCGGCCTCGCTGACGGCTTCGAGATAGCCTAGACCAAAAATCGCCTGAGAATTACGCAGCGACATCATGACGCCCTCGGACAGGGCGCCGAAATTGAGATGTTTTATCTCGATCACCGGCTGGCGCAGCGCCACGGTCGAGCCGTCGGCAAAGCGGAAGGTCTGATTTTCCCAGCGCACATGCACTTCACCTTCGCCCGCTCTGGCTGACTTGTCTTTGCGCTGGACGGTATCAAAGGACTGCATCTGCAAGCCGTAATTCGGATCAGGATTAGGCGAGCCATGAGGCCCCTCTCCGGGAATCGATAACCGCAGGGATTGCATGAACAACGGACCACCGCTTGCATCCAGCGCCTTGCCTCGCCCCGCCTGCACATGACAGGACACGCACGACGTCGCCAGAAAGCTCGGCCCCAGTCCCCACTCACCGCCGCCGGGTCCGGGACGAGACAAATCCCACCACTGGGAAATCACATCATTGGGTACGGCCAGCCAGAAAGTATTGAAAACTTTCTCGCCTTCCCGAAAGCGCTTTTTTTGTTCGGGCTCCAAACCCGGTACCGGCTGCAGATACGCAGCGTGGGTGACGACCACACGGGGCGCCACGGGCAAATTTTCGGTGATTGCCGTGCGTTGCACCCCACACAGCCCCAACAAGATCAGGCAACTGACAATTTTTTTCATTTTTTTTATCCCACACATCCACCCGACACCGCCGGCTCGTCCGACCGCAGCGATGAGCGCAATGGTCTCGTCCGGTCGCACGACAAAAATAAAGCGCGCGCTTTGCACAAGCCACGGGGATTGTAGCCGTCTTTTGCAGCGCAGCCGATTTCAGGGCGCCACCCGGTGCATCATCCGGATGCCGCAAGCCGCTCCCAGGATTTCAGTGATCTTGCGATTGAACCAGAGCGAAAAACTGATACGCCGGTAGCGCCGGACTGAACAGGTATCCCTGATACAGAGAACAGCCATGCGACTGCAAAAAATCTTTCTGGTCTTCTGTCTCCAACCCTTCAGCGATCACCTCAAGACCCAAACTATGCGCCATGCCAATAATCGTTTTCACCACGATCTGGTCACCCGGCCGCGACAGCATGTGGGACACAAAGGACTGATCGATCTTGAGCTGCTCAAGCGGCAATTGAATCAAACTGGACAGTGATGAATACCCGGTACCGAAATCGTCCAGCGAGAACCGGACACCCAGCTCTCTGATTTTTTCCATCTTCACGCGGGTCTCATCAATGCTATGCATCATGCTCTCGGTGAGCTCGAACTTGATGCGCGATGCATCAATACCACTTCCAACGATGACCTCAATCACTTCATCGACAAACGCGGGTTGCTTGAATTGTCCTGCACTGACATTAATGGCTATTTGAATGTCTTTCATGATGGCGTCGGAATCCCAGACCTTGATTTGCTTGCAGGCTTCACTGAGTACCCACAGTCCGATCGGCAAAATGAGACCAGACTCCTCGGCGATCGTAATAAATTCCTGCGGACCGATGAGCCCACGCGTGGGATGCTTCCAGCGCAGCAAAGCCTCGGCAGAGACAATACGGCCATCAAAATTGCATTGCGGCTGAAAAAACAATTCCAGCTCATCGCGATGCACGGCCTGCCCGAGCTCTTGCTCCAGATTGCTGTAGGCTGAGATCGCCTCTTTCATCTCCAGATCAAAAACACACAAGGAATTTCTGCCCGTTCGTTTGGCCTGGTACATTGCCATATCCGCCTGTTGAAGTACATCGGCCTCAAGGTCAGCGTGGCTGAATAAACTGATACCGATGCTCGCACTGCAATTAAAAATGAAGCCATCAAGCTTGTACGGCTTGGCAAGACGGGTGAGAATTTCTTTGCCAACCAGCGTCGCCTGATGCGTTGCCTCGACCGGATCAGCCACCAGCGTGCTGAGCAGCACAACAAATTCATCGCCACCTACCCGGGCAACGGTATCGCTGCCGCGAACCGCATGACGCAGGCGACGCCCTGCTTCAATTAACAGCTGGTCTCCTGCTGCATGACCACGCGTATCGTTGATCGCTTTGAAATTATCGAGGTCTATGAACAGCAGCGCACCATGCAAACTGCTGTTCGTCTTGACCGTCAGTATTTCCGACAAGCGCATGTTGAGCTTTCTGCGATTTGGCAACTGCGTGAGGGAATCGTAAAAAGCCAGCTGGCTGATTTCGTCCTGTGGCGTGTTGTTTGCGCTGATGTCGTACAGCCAAACCACAAAGTACGTACCCGCATCGGCGCGATCCGCAATGGCGGAGACACTCAGCCACGCCGTAAATACCTCACCACCCTTGCGCCGCTCCCGGATCTCGCCCTCCCAGACACCATGGGATGCCAACCTCGCGCGTATGTCGGCCTCAAGATGGGTATTACCCTCCAGCGAAATCATTGAGAACAGTGACCTGCCTCGAAGCGCTTCATTGGAATAACCCGTGATTCGGGCGAAGGTATGGTTGGTTTCCAGTACCCAGCCGTGATTATCCGTAACGCAGATACCCACCTCGGATTCAAAGGCCATCGCAGCAATGCGCTGCAAGGCTTTTGTGCGCTTTGTTTCGGTCAAGTCGAACAACACAAAACAATGGCGCCTGGAGGATTCCCCGGCCCGATCGACATCTTTGAGGCGCAAGCCCATAGGGCGCCCATGACCGGTTTCATCTTTAATGGTCAATTCGATCTCAGCCAGCAGACCCTGCCGTAACTGTTTTTCGCCTCGCTTCAGCACTTGCCAGTTTTCGGCAGCCAGCGTGCCGACGGGACAGGTCTTGCCAAGAATGGCGTCTCTGGAACACCCAATCCATACCAAGGCCTGATGATTAATGTGGGTGCAGGTACCGTCGTCTGAGACTGTGTAGGTGCCAAATGGCATCAAATCGTAAAGCGCACCCACCTGGACTTCCAGTGCGGCCATCTTCAGCGCGAAGGTGGGATCAAGTTCACTTCCCGGCGCAAAGTCCATGGTGGTAACGGCTGCATTGGGCTGCATGAATACCTTTCGTTAAAACACGGCTTGGTCGATGCTTTTTTGCCCGCCGTCCGCAACGACCAGTAAGGCACTGCCGTATCGCAACGGGCTACAGAGCGAAAGGCACAAGCTAGGGCTTGAAGGATTTCGCCGCCTCGGACGCCATGAAGGCCATCTGGGCGGCCTGGGCGGCGGCTTCCGTTGCGCGCAACGTGGCGCGCGCTGCCTCGGCCGAGGCTTGGCTGGAGGACTCCTCCGCCTGAATCGCCGCCGCAGAGGCTGCTGCTGCTGCTGCCGCAGACGAGGCAGCCGCCGCTTCGGCAGAGGCCACTGCGGCAAGGCTGGCTGCTTCGACCGCAGCATGCAGGGCACCGATAATCTTGGCATTCGCCGACGACAATGCGGCCGCAGTCGCGTTTTTTGAGGACAGCGCCGCCTTCTCGGCGGCGGTTGCCGCGCGAAGCGCCGCCTCCAATGCGTTCTGCGTCAACTGCTTCAAGGACACCAGCGTCTGGGTATACCGCTTGTTGACGATCATGTAGCCATCGCGCAAAGAGGCAATGTCCGCCTCCAGCTGCGCGATCTTGGCATGAATTATTTTTTCCGAATCATCATTCGCCACGGGGTCACCTTGACACGGGAAGTCGCCACTGATCGGTCAGAACACAGCTCCCTCTGAAAATCCTCGGCATGCTGAGAAAGCTCTGATCAACCAAAGACCGGAAAGTTTTTTGGCTACAAAGATCACGCCAAGTCCTTGATTTGTCGCCGCCCTGCACCGCACAACTCTGCTGGCACGCCAAAAAAATCGGGATGGATTCAGCGCTTTTCCACAACCGAGGCACCTAAACCACCCGCGCATTTCGACAAGCCGACAGTGAAACTGGTTCCCGGAAGGCGGCGGGCGCTGACCTCTATCCATCGCCAGCATATATGCTTCTTTTAACATATTGACAAAGTTGCTCCACACTCTGCAACATGCGCCCATCCGCAGAGTAATGCGGAATTAATTACCCCTGACAAATATGTCGCATCGAACATATTTGTAACCGGAGAGCCCCATGGCTGAAGCGCAGATTTCCGACCACGTTCACGCCGCTTTTGATGCGGTCGGCCCGATTGATGGTGCCTTGCTGCCTGTGTTGCATGACCTGCAGGCGCGCTGTGGCTACATTCCCTCCGATGCGGTACCCCTCATTGCCGACCGGCTGAACCTGACACGCGCCGAAGTGCATGGCGTGATCAGCTACTACCACCACTTCCGGCAGAAGCCTGTCGGCAAAGTCATCGTGCAGGTCTGCCGCGCAGAAGCCTGTCAGTCGGTGGGTGCGGATCAATTGGCCGAGCATGTGGTCAGATCACTGGGTTGCGATTTTCATGAAACGAGCAAGGACGGATCCGTGACACTGGAGCCGGTGTACTGCCTCGGACATTGCGCATGCGGCCCGTCCATCATGGTGGGCGACGATGTTCACGCGCGCGTGACGCCGGAGCGCTTCGATAAACTGATGCAACGCGCAGGGAGTGCCGCATGACCGTAAAAATTTTCGTCCCGCGGGATTCCACTGCGGTGGCTCTGGGCGCCAATGAAGTCGCCGCCGCCATCATTGCAGAAGCCAAAGCGCGTGGCGTGGCCATACAACTCGTGCGCAACGGTTCGCGCGGCATGTTCTGGCTTGAGCCCATGGTCGAGGTTGAGACCCCGGCAGGTCGTCTCGCCTACGGACCGGTCAATGAAGATGAGGTGGCGTCCCTGTTTGACGCGGGCTTTACCGAGGGCAAAGCGCATGCGCTAGCGCTTGGAAAGACCGAAGAGATTCCTTATCTTAAAAATCAGGAGCGCCTGACCTTTGCGCGCGTGGGCATTACCGATCCGGTGTCGCTGGAAGACTACCTGGCGCATGAAGGTTATGTCGGCCTGAAGAATGCACTGCAACTGAGCGAAGAACAGATCGTTAAAACCGTGACCGATTCCGGCCTGCGCGGTCGGGGTGGCGCTGCCTTCCCGACCGGGATCAAGTGGGAAACCGTACGCAAATGCGCACCGGGTCAGAAGTACATCGTCTGCAATGCCGACGAAGGCGATTCGGGTACCTTCTCCGACCGCATGGTGATGGAAGACGATCCCTTCATGCTGATCGAAGGCATGACGATTGCCGGTCTGGCCGTGGGTGCAAACAAGGGTTACATCTATGTGCGCTCCGAGTACCCGCATGCAATCGTCGCGCTGAACGAAGCGATTATTAGTGCACGCGGCGCGCAGTATCTCGGTGCAAATATTCTCGGCTCGGGCAAAGCCTTTGATCTCGAAGTACGCATGGGCGCCGGTTCGTATGTGTGCGGCGAAGAAACTGCACTGCTGGAGAGTCTTGAGGGCAAGCGCGGCATTGTGCGCGCGAAACCACCCCTGCCGGCAATCTCCGGTTTGTTCGAAAAACCCACCGTAATCAACAACGTCATCTCGCTAGCTTCTGTGCCGATTATTCTGGCGCGCGGTGCCGAGTTCTATCGCGACTACGGCATGGGTCGCTCGCGCGGCACGCTGCCGATTCAGATTGCGGGCAACGTCAAGCGCGGTGGTCTGGTGGAAAAAGCCTTTGGCATCACGCTGCGCGAAATGCTCTACGACTTCGGTGGCGGCACACGGTCAGGCAGACCCATACGCGCCGTCCAGGTAGGCGGTCCGCTCGGTGCTTATCTGCCGGAGTCGCAGTTCGATACCCCGCTTGATTACGAAGCGTTTCTCGCGCTGGGCGGCACGCTGGGGCATGGCGGCATCGTCATCTTTGATGAAACCGTCGACATGGCCAAGCAGGCACGCTATGCGATGGAGTTTTGTGCATTTGAGTCATGCGGCAAATGCACGCCCTGCCGCATCGGCTCCACGCGCGGCAAGGAAGCGCTCGACAAAGTGATTGCCGGCGAAGATCGTGAACAACAAATTCATCTCGTGCGCGACCTGTGCGATGTGATGCTGAATGGCTCGCTGTGCGCGATGGGCGGCATGACGCCCTTCCCGGTGCTCTCGGCCATGAACCATTTCCCTGAAGATTTTGGAATCAACAAGACCACTGCCAGCGCGCAGAAGGAGGCTGCATGAACAAGCTCAATGACACGGATTTCGGTACGCCCGAAAGCACATCCGATATACAAATCACGCTGGAGATCGATGGCATGACCGTCACGGTGCCCGCGGGCACGTCAGTGATGCGCGCCAGCACGATAGCGGGCGTGAACGTACCCAAACTGTGCGCAACCGATTCGCTCGAAGCCTTTGGCTCCTGCCGCATCTGTCTGGTCGAAATCGAAGGTCGCCGAGGCTACCCGGCGTCCTGCACAACACCGGTTGAAAACGGCATGAAGGTCAAAACACAGACCGCGAAGCTGGCTGACATTCGTCGCGGCATGATGGAGTTGTATATCTCCGACCATCCGCTTGACTGCCTCACCTGCCCCACCAACGGCAATTGCGAATTGCAGGACGTGGCGGGCCTTGTTGGTCTGCGCGAAGTTCGCTACGGCTACAAAGGTAAAAACCATCTTGAGCTGAAGAAGGATGAATCAAATCCCTACTTTACCTATGACGCGTCGAAATGCATCGTCTGCAACCGCTGCGTGCGTGCGTGCGAAGAAACACAGGGTACCTTTGCGCTGACCATTGATGGCCGTGGATTTGATTCGCGCGTGGCTGCCAGTCAAAATGAAAATTTCATGGAATCGGAATGCGTATCCTGCGGCGCCTGCGTGCAAGCCTGCCCGACTGCGACGCTGACTGAAAAAACCGTGATCATGATGGGCCAGGCCGAGCACAGCGCGATCACCACCTGCGCCTACTGCGGCGTAGGCTGCTCGTTCAAGGCCGAAATGAAAGGCAATGAAGTCGTGCGCATGGTGCCGCATAAAGATGGCAAGGCCAATCATGGTCACTCGTGCGTGAAGGGTCGTTTTGCCTGGGGTTATGCGACGCACAAGGATCGCATGCTCAAGCCGATGATTCGCCAGAAGATCACCGACCCCTGGCGTGAAGTGTCGTGGGAAGAAGCGATTGGCTACGCAGCCAGCGAGTTCCGCCGTATTCAGGCCAAGCATGGCAAGGATTCAATTGGCGGCATTACCTCATCACGCTGCACGAACGAAGAAACCTATCTGGTGCAAAAGCTGGTGCGCGCTGCCTTCGGCAACAACAACGTCGATACCTGCGCACGGGTTTGTCATTCACCGACCGGCTATGGCTTGAAGCAAACGCTGGGCGAGTCCGCAGGCACGCAAACCTTTGATTCGGTGATGCACTCGGATGTGATCATGGTGATCGGTGCCAATCCGGTCGCCGGCCACCCGGTGTTTGCATCACAAATGAAACGCCGCCTGCGTCAGGGCGCCAAACTGATCGTCGTGGATCCGCGTACTACCGAGATGGTTCGGGGCCCGCATTACGAGGCTGACCACCACCTCAAGCTCAAGCCCGGTACCAATGTCGCTGTCATTTCAGCCATGGCGCATGTGGTTGTCACCGAAGGTCTGGTCAAGGAAGACTTTGTCAAAGAACGCTGCGATATGCAGTCGTTTAATGAGTGGCGTGCCTTTGCTGCACGTCCCGAGAATTCACCGGAAGCGATGGAGGCCGTCACCGGTATTCCGGCCGAGACACTGCGCGCTGCCGCACGCCTGTTCGCAAGCGGTGGTAATGCGGCGATTTACTACGGTCTGGGTGTGACTGAGCACGCACAAGGCTCGACGATGGTGATGGGTATCGCGAATCTGGCAATGGCCACGGGTAACGTAGGACGTGAAGGCGTGGGCGTGAATCCGCTACGCGGTCAGAACAATGTGCAGGGTTCCTGCGACATGGGCTCCTTCCCCCATGAGTTGCCGGGCTATCGCCACATTTCTGACAGCATCGCCCGTGCCGAATTCGAAGCGCGCTGGAATGTCACGCTCAATCCTGAACCGGGTCTGCGTATTCCGAACATGTTCGATGCCGCACTCGATGGCAGCTTTATGGGCCTGTACTGCCAGGGCGAAGATATTGTGCAGTCAGACCCCGATACGCAACACGTATCGGCGGCGCTCTCGGCAATGGAATGCATCGTGGTGCAGGACTTGTTCCTCAACGAGACCGCAAAGTATGCGCATGTGTTCCTGCCCGGTTCTTCTTTCCTGGAGAAAGACGGCACCTTTACCAATGCCGAGCGCCGTATCTCGCGCGTCCGCAAAGTCATGCCCGCCAAGGCAGGTTATTCGGACTGGGAAGTCACGCAACTGCTGTCCAATGCGCTCGGCTATCCGATGCAGTACAAACATCCGTCCGAGATCATGGACGAGATTGCTGCCCTGACGCCGACCTTTCATGGCGTATCGTTCAAGACGATCGACAAGCTCGGCAGCGTGCAATGGCCCTGCAATGAAAACGCGCCGGAAGGCACGCCGATCATGCATATCGATAGCTTCGTGCGCGGCAAGGGTCGCTTCATCATCACGCAATATGTACCAACCGATGAGAAGGTGACGAAACGCTTCCCGCTGATTCTGACCACGGGTCGCATCCTGTCGCAATACAACGTGGGTGCGCAAACGCGTCGTACCGAGAATGTGCGCTGGCACAGCGAAGACCGGCTGGAGATTCATCCACATGACGCCGAAGAACGCGGCGTGCGTCAGGACGACTGGGTGGGTATCGAATCGCGCTCCGGCCAGACTGTGCTGCGTGCCACCGTCACGGACAATGTGCAGCCTGGTGTGGTGTACACCACCTTCCACTTCCCGGAATCCGGCGCGAATGTGATCACCACCGATAACTCTGACTGGGCGACCAACTGCCCCGAGTACAAGGTGACTGCGGTGCAGGTGATGCCGGTGACGCAACCGTCAGAATGGCAGCGCGAATACGAGCGCTTCAATAAGCAGCAGCTGGAACTGGCCAAAGTAGACTGAGCATGGGTCAGTTCCCGGACAGTGAGGCATTGACGCGCGGCGCAGAGACCTTGGCCGAAGTGTCGGTGCTGCGCTGCCGGGATGGTCAACGCACGGTGTCGGCGGATGTGCTGGCGGTGGAAGTGCCTGTGGCGCTGGAATACAACGGCATTTCGCATGTGGTGATGCTGGCTTCGCCGAATGATCTGGAAGATTTTGCGCTGGGGTTTTCACTGACCGAGGGCATCATCGCGCAGCCGTCGGAATTGTATGACGTCGAGGTCGAGAGGCGCGACGATGGCTTGCTGGTGCATCTGCAGATTGCCTCGGAGCGTTTCGTTGCGCTCAAAGCGCGTCGGCGCAATATGACGGGCCGCACCGGCTGTGGTTTGTGCGGCACCGAAGCGCTGGATCAGGTGCGTCGTGTCGTCGAGCCAGTCACGCATCGGCAGCATTTTGCGGATCATCAGTTGATGGCAGGCATGCGCGCGATGCAGGCACTGCAACCGCTGCAACAACAAAGCGGTGCGACGCATGCAGCCGCATGGATGGATGCTCAGGGGCAGGTGGTGCTGGTGCGCGAAGATGTGGGCCGACACAATGCTTTGGACAAGCTGATCGGTGCGCTAGTCACGCGACAAACGGATTTGCGTACCGGTGCGCTGCTGATCACCAGCCGCGCCAGTTATGAAATGGTGCAGAAAGCGGCCATCATGCATATCGGCCTGGTCGCTGCGATTTCGGCGCCGACCAGTTTTGCGGTCAGTCTGGCAGAAAGTACGGGCGTGACGCTGATTGGCTTCATGCGCGACCACTCGTATGTGATCTACACCCACCCGGAGCGGCTGGAGAGCTGAATCATGGATAGTCAACAGTTAATCAAAATGGCCAACCAGATTGGTCAATTCTTCGAGAGCATGCCCAACCGCGAAGAAGCGGAAAAGGATATTGCATCCCACCTCAAGCGCTTCTGGGATCCGCGCATGCGTCGTGTGATCGTAGCGAGCCTCGATACGGAAGATGCCGACAGCATGAGTGCGATCGTGCGTGAAGCGCTCAGCACCCACCGTCAGATGCTGGCCTGAGCGACCGCTTGTTTTATCCAAGCAGGGTCGTTTTCAGGGTGAGCGCCGACAGCTGCACGGCGAAAGACACTGGATCCCGGCTTTCGCCCACTCCTGTCCGGAACATTGGAAGTCATGTACCACTGAACACGGATGAGCAGTTTTTCTGACTGGATTGCGCAGGGGTTTTGCGCGCATTCAAGTCTTCTTGCTTGGCTGGATTTTCAACGGATTGATCATGGACCCCAGCTTTCGCTGGGGTGACGGAATTCAGGACCATCAGCCTAAAAATCGTCACCCCAGCGCAAGCTGGGGTCCATGATCGTTAACGGTAAGCGACTGACAAGAACGAATCCGTTTCAGGGCAGATGTTCCGGAAAGTAGTGAGCGAAAGCTGGGGTTCATGATCGTTAACGTTCTGAGACTAAAAAGAAGGAATTCGTTTCAAGGCAGGTGTTCCGGACAGGAGTGGGCGCAGGCCGGGTTCCAGCGTCTTTGCCTGACCGACTGCCAAAAAAATTGTCCTCAGCCGCCACAC
The DNA here is from genome assembly GCA_021298975.1 of Oxalobacteraceae bacterium. Classification (GTDB taxonomy): domain Bacteria; phylum Pseudomonadota; class Gammaproteobacteria; order Burkholderiales; family Burkholderiaceae_D; genus Pernthalerella. The sequence goes on along the minus strand of JAJTGC010000039.1, from coordinate 3,984 downwards.
AACACCGCCATCGCGGTGACAAACTCTGCCTGGCTGTGATTCGACCGTGCCAGTACAAACAGCGCGTGGCGATCCGCCTCGATCAGACGCGCCCATCGTGCCACCGGCGGCAATGACAGGCGCTGAGCCTCGCACTGCCTGAGCACCACCTCTGGCCATGCCTGCGTGACACGCCAGGCTTCCTCGCCCGTCATCGTCGCCTCGGCCGGCGCTGCTCCGAGCTGACGACTGACCATGTGACTTAATTCCCCCCGGTAGCTGGCCTGCTCTTGCGCTGTCGTGACCGGCAACTCAAGCAGCTGCCTTTTCTCGTCGTGTGTCAACGCCTGCCACTGCGACAAACGCAGCCTGATACCAGCGCAATCGAGCTTGTAGCGCACGCGCAGAGGTATCAGGGATAGACTGATCGCCTCTGGAGATTCGAACGGATAAAACTCGCTGATGGGCATGGTGTGGTGGCCGCCAGTGCGGGTAAAAGAGAAAGCCGTGGCGATACTTTGATCAGGACGACGGAGTAACGTTAGAATTCAGGCCCAGCCAGATCATATCGTTTGTGGCGTGGGCATGACGCCGCGGGATAAATATCAAAACCATAATTTCAGTCGCTCGCCTCATTCGTGCCGGTACCAGGGACAGCCGCCCGTGAAGAAAACCATCGCCATATTCCTGCATCATCCCACCTGCTCAATCGAATCCGTGAACGGTGTGATGAACGCCCTTGCACCCCACTACCACATCCGGGTGTTCACCCGACACAAAGTTCCGGACGGGTTTTTTGATGCGATTGACATGGTGGTCTTTCCGGGCGGCGTGGGCGATGACAGTGCGTATGTATCCCTGCTGAAGAACAATATCGATGAAATCAAAACCTTTCTCCGCAGGGGTGGAAAATATCTCGGTATTTGTATGGGCGCTTATTGGGCCGACTCCTATTATTTCGGTCTGCTCAAAGACACGCGGGTGGTGCAGTACATCAAACGTCCCAAGGCGGACATCAAATCGTCTTATGCCACCACCTTGCCAATTGTTTGGCGCGGTGAAGAACATCGCATGTATTTTTATGACGGCCCGACTTTCATCGGCGGTGAGTTCGACAAAATCGCGACCTATGCCAATGGTGATCCCATGGCGATCGTGCAGGGATCGGTCGGTTTGATCGGATGCCATCTCGAGAGCGAAGATACCTGGTATCTGAAAAAAAATATGCGTCCTCACTGGCACTTCGGCAAGCATCATGATTTGCTGTTGCAGTTTGTCGTTGATTATCTGCTTGAAGAAAATCAGATGGCGCTGTTTTGACTTCCGTCTCCATCAACCTGCGCGGCGCAGTTGCTAGAAAAAATCCGGAACTGGCTGTCGTTTTTCAGTAAGCGGTGTGCACTGAAATTCAATCATCGCTTGCGCGTGAACCCATCCGTCAGCACCCTTCTTCGTTCGGAATAATGCGGACAGCAGGTGCCTTGTGAGAAAATAATGAGCTTGGCGATCGGCGATGCTCGCGGCGGCCGACATAAAAATTAATAAACGACTACAACAAGAGCGAGGACTCATGCACCAGGACGTACACACAGCGTTGATGAACTCACCGGGCTGGCGCGGTGATATCGAACGCTTCATGGCGCGGCCCTTCATTCAGCACATGCTGATCACGCTGATCGTCATCAATGCCGCTATTTTGGGCATCGAGACCAACGCGGACATCATGGCCTCCATTGGTGAGGAACTGATTCTGTTGGATCACGTGATCCTGTGGATTTTTATTGCGGAGATTGTTTTACTGATCGCTGCGCGTGGCTGGCATTTTTTTACAGACCCCTGGTGTATTTTCGATTTTCTGGTGGTGGCGATTGCGCTGGTACCAGCGACCGGCAGCCTGTCCGTGCTGCGGGCACTGCGCGTGCTTCGGATTTTACGACTGATTAATAAAATCGAAAGCATGCGCCGTGTGGTCGGCGCGTTGCTGGGTTCCCTGCCCGGTCTGGGCTCGGTGTTCGGCTTGGTGCTGATTGTATTTTATGTGTCGGGCGTGATCGCCACGAATATGTACGGTCCGGAATTCCCGCAACGCTTCGGCTCGCTGGGTATGAGCTTCTATACGCTGTTTCAGGTGATGACACTGGAAGGCTGGTCGGAAGAAATCGCCAGACCGATCATGGAAATTTACCCCACCGCATGGGTATTTTTTCTGATTTTCATTTTCATCTCGACGTTTATCGTCGTGAATCTCTTTGTTGCGGTGATTGTGGATTCGATTAACTCCATTAAACATCAGGAAGACAAGGGTAAGGACGAATCGGACGTGGCCACCCAACTGCAGGCCTTGCAACTCGAGATTGCAGAGCTGAAGGACTTGATCAAAGCGAGCACGACCCGGCGGGACTGAACGGGCGCAACGGTTTGGCGGGACGCACCGGGTATTCGGATGTCACAGCCGGTCGACGTGGATAACGGCCTGCGTCAATAGCGATGGGTATCCGTACTTCGGTGCGGCCAGTTATATCAGCGATCAATGCTTGCCGAATAATGCCTTGTTGTTTTTCACCGCAATCGAATTGAAATACGGATCGAACTCGGCATCGTTGAAGCCAAAGACGCCCATGAAACGCTCGAATAATTCAAGCTCCTGCGGCAAAGCTTCGCCGTTCGCCAGGATCGCATCATAGAGATTCACCAGCACCGCAAGTTTCTGCTCATGATCCAGCAGCGTAGAACTATCTGACAGAAATTTTTCGACCGAATTGAATTTCGTGTAGCGCGTGGCGACCTCCAGCAGCACCCGGTCATCCCTGACCGCGATCACAAGTCGCCGTATCTCTTCCGGCTCGATACGGCCATCCGCGTTGATCATGTAAATCATGGCGGCGGCAAACGCAATGCGGGGCGTCAAGTCGGGCGACTCGCCAAAGTACTCGGTCAGCGCCGCGCCACAATGCATGCAGTGTTTTGATTCTGCGCCGTGTCCTTCGGTCATGCAGGCATGACAGGTACGCGTGGTGGACTCGGTCAGCGTTTTTCGAACCGCGTGCTGCGCAATCATTTCAGCGGACACGATGCCGGTCGGTACCGCGAGAATTCCCCAGCCAAACATCATCATCACGGAGGCGAGAAAACGACCCAGATCAGTCTTGGGCGTGATGTCACCAAAACCCACGGTGGTCACTGTGGAGATGGCCCAGTAGATCGAGGTCGGCACACTGGTGAATCCGTTTTCCCCGCCCTCTACCACGTAGAGCAGGGTACCCAGAATAACCACCATGGTCATGATGATCGAGAGGAACACACCGATCTTGCGGCGGCTGTCAGCCACCGCCAGCATCAGCCACTGGTACTCATCCACGTAGCCTGACATTTTCAGGATGCGGAAAATTCTCAGCAGACGCAGTATGCGCACATCGAGCAGCACGTAGGCTTCAGGCACAACGAGTGCAACAAAGCTCGGCAGTATGGATACAAAATCAATCACCCCGAGGAAGCTTTTTGCATAACGCAGGGGATTCGGACTGCATGCCAGACGAGCCAGGTATTCGAGCGTGAAAATGACAGTGAAACACCATTCCGCTGTATTCAGCACCACCGGATACTCGGACCGTATGCTTTGCACGCTATCGACCATGATCACCAGCAGGCTGATCACGATGGACCAGACCAGAAACAGATCAAAACGGCGCCCTGCTGCCGTATCGGCTTCAAAGATGATGGTGTACCACTTGAGGCGCCAGCCTGTTAGTGCATGAGCGTAATGATTTGCCGCGGTATCTTGCATGGGATGTGCTTTTTAGCTGTGTTCAGATCCGGTCGGGCGAGCGGATGTTCTTGTTATGATTTTATAAATACGGCATGACTGTGCTTCCTGCGGGAAGCAAAAAAGCCGGGAATTTCGCTGCACGCGCATACTAAAACGATTCGCTGCCACTTTCCAGTCCGAATAGCGTGGCCGACAAGTTTTTCTGCGTGTCGCTTCTTGTTATTTTGAACATATCTACG
>JAJTGC010000038.1 GCA_021298975.1 Oxalobacteraceae bacterium | reverse complement strand
TCACAAGGACAAGGAAGAAGTTGCCGACTTGTTCGCTAAAGTACACAACAAGCCGCGCTTGACGGATATTCACGAGATGACGCGCGAGGCGCGCGAAGTATTGCGGCCCCATTTTCTGTCTGCGGACATGGGCGTCACCGGTGGCAATTTCGTGATCGCCGAATCGGGCTCTGTGGCGGTAGTCACTAACGAAGGTAACGAAGGCATGTGTACCATCATGCCGCCTAAAGTGCACGTGGTCGTCACCGGTATAGAGAAGGTCTTGCCGACGCTGTCAGACCTGGCTACTGTGATGCGGCTGCTGCCACGCTCTGCTACCGGGCAGTCGATATCGAACTATTTCTCCCTATTGACCGGGCCGCGCGCCAGCAATGAACAGGATGGCCCTGAGCATATGTATTTTGTGCTGGTGGATGCTGGCCGCACAGGCCTTATTGGTACGGAATTTCAGGACATGCTGCGCTGCATACGCTGCGGTGCGTGCATGAACCATTGCCCGGTTTACAGCAAGATCGGTGGGCATGCCTATGGGTGGGTGTATCCAGGGCCGATGGGCAGTGTGCTCACGCCGTCTTATATCGGCGTTGATAAAGCGATGGATCTGCCGCAGGCCTCGACGTTGTGTGGTGAATGCCATGTGGTCTGCCCGGTCAAGATTCCTCTGCCCGATTTACTGCGCAAGCTGAGAGAAAAGCAGTTCGAAAAAGGTTTGCGTCCGGGTTTCGAATATCTGGCTTTCGGTATCTGGTCGTTCGTCGCACAACGCCCCGTCCTCTACCGCATCACCATGCGTCTGGCAGCGCGTGCACTGAGCGTGATGGGTGGCAGCCGCCGTATGATCAGCAAGCTGCCGCTGGCGGGTGGATGGACCGATCATCGCGACATGCCCGCGCCTTCCGGAAAAACTTTTCGTGAGCTCTATCGTGAGCGCAAAACATCCTGATCAATCACAAACCGCGAGCCGCCTTTGAGCCGGTACAAAAGCAAGTCGGGGCTGAAACGGATTTTTTCGGCCATCTTCAATTCACTGGATGGGTTGCGCACTGCATGGCGGCTTGAGCACGCTTTCCGTCAGGAGTTGGGTGTGGCAATACCGGGCATCATCGTGGCGGTGCTGCTGCCCGTCACTTTGCTTGAACGCGTTGCGCTCATCGCCGTACTGATCCTGATGCTCATTGCCGAGCTGGTGAATTCAGCGATTGAGGCGGTGGTCGATCGGATCTCGCTCGATCACCACGAGCTTTCCAAAAACGCCAAGGATCTTGGCAGCGCCGCCGTCATGCTGGCGGTCGTGCTGGCCGTGCTGACCTGGGCAGCGATCCTTGGCGCTTTGTGGATGCGCTGAGCGCGCAACGCACGTCGCAGCGGCTGTCGTGATTTTACTGTCCGGGATTCATGAATTCTGCATGAATCGCATTGACGGCCTTGACCGCCTCGTCCGATAGTTTGATTGAGTAAGCGTCAATGTCATAGGCCAGCTGTTCGATGCTGGTGGCACCGATAATGGTGGAGGCAATGAACCATCGCGTATAGCACCAGGCCAGTGCCAGCTGGGTAGCCGTCATGCCCTGATCCTTGGCTAGTTGCATGTAACGCCGGGTCGCATCGACCACGCGCGGCCGCAGGTAGCGCGGACTCCAGCTCGGTGGAAAGTGGGTCAGTCGTCCTGCCGATTGTGGATTGTCGATGTACTTGCCCGTGAGCTGACCGAAGGCCAGGGGACTGTAGGCCAGCATGCCCACATTCTCCCGGTGGCAGGTTTCATCCAGACCGCTCTCGAAACTCCGATTTGCCAGATGGTAGCCATTCTGAATGGATACGATACGCGGGAGTCCCATGGTCTGGGACAGGTGCACGAATTGCGATACGCCCCAAGCGCTCTCGTTGGAGACGCCGATATGGCGGATCTTTCCTTCTTTGATCAGCGCTTGCAGAACGGTGAGCGTCTCTTCGATCGCCACGCATTCACGATCATGGGCGGGATTGAAAAACAACTGCCCAAAAACGGGGACGTTACGGCTCGGCCAGTGCAGTTGATAGAGATCGATGTAATCCGTCTGAAGACGTTTCAGACTGCTTTCGACAGCGGCACGAATATTGGCTGCATCAAAATTGCTTTGTCCGTTGCGTATCCAGGTCATGGCTTTTGAAGGGCCAGCGATTTTGGTGGCGAGGATAATGTCCTTGCGACGCCCGGTTTTTTTCAGCCAGGTGCCAATGATGCTTTCAGTGGCGCCCTGTGTCTCTGCGCGGGGCATGACCGGATAGAGCTCTGCCGTGTCAATGAAATTAATGCCGCGCTCTAGCGCGTAGTCGAGCTGACTGTGGCCTTCGGCTTCGGTATTTTGTTCGCCAAATGTCATCGTACCCAGGCAGATTTTCGACACGTGCAGATCACTGTGACCCAGTTTTATTTTTTCCATGCTTGTCTCCGTCAGTTTATTTTGCTGAAGTTTTTTTGATGTAATCAATGGATGCTGGCACACGCGGAAGTACATTCTCTTATCAGCGTGGGGCCACGATAAATCAGTCCGGTATATAACTGCAGCAGACTCGCTCCTGCCGTCATTTTTTCACGGGCATCCGACCCGTTGAGTATGCCGCCCACGCCAATGATGGGGATTTCACCTCGGAAGGTCTGATGCAGTGCGCGAATCACGCGTGTCGACAGATCGCGAACGGGCGCACCCGACAGACCTCCGGTCTCATCTGCATGCGCCAAGCCTTTGACTGCATCGCGCGTAATGGTGGTGTTGCTGGCAATGACACCGTCAATGCGGTGCCGCAGCAAGGCGCTGGCGATGGTATCGATCTGCTCATTGTCAAGATCCGGTGCAATTTTAAGTACCAGAGGTACATAGCGTCCGTGGGTGTCGGCCAGTCGCGATTGCGCCTGCTTGAGCGAAGACAGCAGCGCATCGAGTTCGGAGGCCTCCTGCAGTTGACGCAGATTCTTCGTGTTGGGTGAAGAAATATTTACCGTGACATAGGCCGCATAGGGATAGACTTTATCAAGGCAATGCAAATAATCATCGGTCGCGCGCTCTATGGGCGTATCTGCATTTTTACCGATGTTGAGTCCCAGAATGCCCTGCCGCTCTTGATAGAAGCGCGATGCTTGCACGTTGCGCACGAAGGCATCGACCCCGCCGTTGTTGAAGCCCATGCGGTTGATCAGCGCCTGTCCTTCGGGCAGGCGAAACATGCGCGGTTTTGGATTGCCCGGTTGGGCGCGTGGTGTGACAGTCCCGATCTCGATGAAGCCAAAACCCAGCGCGGCCAGTCCATCGATATAAGCGCCATCCTTGTCCAATCCTGCCGCCAGCCCCACCGGGTTGGGGAAAGTCAGGCCCATCACCGTGCGCGGATCCGGTGCGGGTTGCGGCAGCAGCCGGGTCAATCCAGCCGAGGCCGCAAAACGCAAAGCGGGCAGCGCGAGATCATGCGCCTTCTCGGGATCCAGCGAGAAAAGCAGGGGACGAGCAAGTGAATAAAGAAATTTATCTGACACGATGAGCGGGCGTTGTACCAAGGCCCGAAGATTGTACCTCTGTGCCAGATTTATTCGGCAGGCAAGGCTTCCCAGTGGCCACGCCGCAATGCTTCGATAGGCTGAAAATTGACCTTGTAGGCCATTTTCGCGCTTTCCTCTATCCAGTAGCCAAGGTAGACGTAGGGGATGCCGAGTTGTCTGGCCTGCTCGATTTGCCACAGGACGTTGTAGGTGCCAAGACTGGATTTGGGCAAATCGGGATCGAAGAAGGTGTAAACCGACGACAGACCATCGTCGAGCACGTCAATGATGCTCACCATCCGGAGTGCACCATCCGGCTCGCGGAACTCCACTAAACGGGTGTTGACCTTGCTTTGTAAAAGAAATTGCGCGTACTGGTCACGACTGTCCTGGTCCATTCCACCGCCCGAATGACGTCCCGACTGGTAACGAAGATAGAGCTCATAGTGCTCATGCACGTACGCCAGCCGGGATACCCAGGTCGACAACTGCTGGTGCTGTTTCCATGAGCGGCGCTGGCTGCGGTTGGCGGTGAAATCCGCGACCCGCACACGCACCGGGGTGCATGCCTGACAGCCATCGCAGTAGGGGCGGTAGGTGAAAATGCCACTGCGTCGGAAACCGTTTTTGACCAACTCGGAGTACACATCCGCGTTGATCAGATGTGAGGGAGTTGCCACTTGAGAGCGTGCTTGTCGATCATCAAGGTAGCTGCACGGGTAGGGCGCCGTCGCATAAAACTGCAGCGTTGAAAAAGGCAGGTCCTTGAGGTGTGTCATTCTGTGGATTGGTGGTCTGCAACCATAAGCATGAATTTACACCGATCGTACCTAAAAGCGCAAAGCTTTGCTGTCATGCCAGCTCGGCGGACATCAGTTGGGGTACCCAATGCGCTATCGTCGGTTGTGCAATCGCTGATTTCATGTGGGAAATGAACGCGCTGCGCGGCATAGTCCGCCCCCCGAGCGAGGTCAAATGGTTCGTCTCTTGCTGGCAATCGATCAATTCGACATTCTGGGTGCGCAGGAATTCAACCAGATAGGCCAGCGCGATTTTCGACGCATCAGTGACCCGGGCAAACATGGACTCGCCATAGAACATGCGCCCGATGCAGATGCCATAAGCGCCGCCCACCAGTTCATGATCCCGCCACAGCTCCGATGAATGGGCATAACCCTGTGCATGCAGCTGACAGTAGCCAGCGACGATCTCTTCCGATATCCAGGTGCCCGAGGATCCTTTCCGGGGTGCCGCGCAGGCGCGGATCACTGACTCGAAGGCGGTATCGAAGCGGACCTGCCAGTGGCCACCTGTGCGCATGCTCTGGTCCACTTTTTTGAGGGTTTTGCGCAAGCTCTCTGAAATCCTGAATTCGGCAGTGGGCAGCACCATACGCGGGTCGGTGCTCCACCACAGCACTGGCTGGTGCTCGGAAAACCAGGGAAAAATGCCGTTTTGGTAAGCATCCAACAGCCGCGCGGGCGACAGGTCGGCACCGGCCGCCAGCAGGCCGGGTGCGCCGTCGACCTCCGTCAGTGCCTCGCTGACGTCGGGAAAAGGGGTGTCTTTCTCCAGCCAAGGGATCATGCGGCTCACCAAGACAGACAAAAATTTGCACATTTTTGGTGCGATTTCTCGGGACGCATAATCTCTCTTATAAAAATTTCATGAAATTCAATGGCTTGCATTATTGGCTTTGGAGCACCAAAGAGGAACGGATATTGCTAACAGGCAGTCTGGCTCACGCATTTGTGCACATAAACAGGGAGTTTTCATGGATTCATTCCGCAGCGGCGCAGACACGTTGTTTATTCTGCTTGGCGCCATCATGATTCTGGCCATGCATGCCGGGTTCGCATTTCTTGAGCTTGGCACGGTGCGCAAGAAAAACCAAGTCAATGCGCTGGTAAAAATATTAGTTGATTTCGCTGTGTCGACCATTGCTTATTTCTTTATCGGGTACAGCATTGCCTACGGCGTCAACTTCTTCAGCAGTGCCGAGGTATTGGCCCAGAAGAGTGGTTTTGAACTGGTGAAGTTCTTCTTCCTGCTGACATTTGCCGCCGCGATACCAGCCATCATCTCGGGCGGGATTGCCGAGCGGGCGCGTTTTCATCCGCAGTTGGCCGCTACCGCGCTGATGGTTGGGCTGGTTTATCCGATTTTCGAAGGGATTGCATGGAATCAGCGCTTTGGCATACAGGCATGGCTGGAGGCCAGTTACGGCGCCGCCTTCCATGACTTTGCCGGGTCTGTGGTGGTTCATGCGGTGGGTGGCTGGGCTGCGCTGCCGGCCGTGCTACTCCTGGGCTCGCGCCGTGGCCGCTACTCCAAAGATGGCAGCATTGCGGCCCACCCGCCCTCCAGTATTCCGTTTCTGGCGCTCGGCGCATGGATACTGGCGGTGGGCTGGTTCGGCTTCAATGTAATGAGCGCGCAAACGCTGGACAAGATGAATGGACTGGTCGCGATGAATTCCCTCATGGCGATGGTGGGTGGCACGCTGGTGGCAGTTGTCATTGGCAAAAATGATCCTGGCTTTGCCTACAACGGACCGCTGGCTGGACTGGTAGCTATTTGTGCTGGCTCCGACTTGATGCATCCGCTCGGCGCACTGGCCACGGGTGGTATCGCTGGTGCGATCTTTGTCTGGTTGTTCACGCTCACTCAAAACCGCTGGAAAATTGATGATGTGCTGGGTGTGTGGCCTCTGCATGGCTTGTGTGGTGCGTGGGGCGGTATCGCCGCCGGCCTGTTTGGTGCGAAAGCCTTGGGTGGTTTGGGTGGTATCTCCCTGATGTCTCAGCTGATAGGTACAGCATTGGGTATAGCGATTGCCGTGGTGGGTGGTGTGCTGGTCTATGGCCTTTTGAAAATCACCGTTGGCATACGGCTTGATCCTGAAGAGGAGTACGAAGGTGCTGATCTCTCGGTGCACAAGATCACTGCCACAGCAGAGCGCGAAACCAGTTGGTGATGTTCAGCCGCTGATCCGCATGCCCGGTGCAATATCGAGCGCATGCACACCAAATGACTGGCCGTTGCGTGATGCGGCCAGATCGACAAAGAAACGCTTCAGAGTATGCGTGACCGTGGGGAAAGCAAGATCACCCCACGGTATTTCCCGCTCATTGAAGAGACGCACTTCCAGACTTTCGACGCCTGCGGCAAAATCGAGATCGCACAAGCGCGCGCGATAAAACAAATGGACCTGGTGTACATGCGCGACGTTCAGCAAGCTGAACAGATCGAGCAACTCGATTCGTGCACCGGCTTCTTCCAGCGTTTCGCGCGACGCTGCCTCGGCGGTCGTTTCACCGTTCTCCATAAAACCTGCTGGAAGTGTCCAGTAACCTCGGCGAGGTTCGATGGCGCGGCGGCAAAGCAGTACCTGCGCGCTCCCGTCTTCATCCCACAGCGGTATGCTGCCGACCACCATCTTGGGATTTTGATAGTGAATCTCGGCACAGCTCTCGCAGACGTAGCGAGATCGGGTGTCATCAGGTGGAATCCTGAGTGAGACGACATGACCGCAGCTGGGACAGTAGTTCATTAGGTAGCAGGTAGTGAGAAGCGTCAGAACAGACGTTGGTTCGAAGTGAGCATAGAGTTTAGCATTGGCGGCGAGGATCGAAGTCAGTTTGCATTAGTCGCCGATAGTCTGTATCATTCTCCATATCAGACGCGGGGTGGAGCAGTCTGGCAGCTCGTCGGGCTCATAACCCGAAGGTCACAGGTTCAAATCCTGTCCCCGCAACCAGACATCGCAATAAATCACAGCAAGCCCCTGACCTTCAGGGGCTTTTGTTTTTTCTCACTGATACACTGGTACAAAAATCAGTGCCGTATTTTTTCGTTTGCCAGCATTTTTTCAATGTCACACTTCCCATCAGTTCACAGGCAATCAAAAGTTCATGGATAGAACTGTGTCTTTGTGAACTGTCAGGCACGCATTGTCGAAGGAAATGTCGGGTGCGGCGCATCGGTCATCAAGGCATGACATTCCCTATTGCGCGGATGTGCCGAATTGCAGGGGGTCGGCTCGCGGCTGGCGCGGAACTGTCAGAGCAACACGACGTGAGGGAAGTCTTGCGTTCGGCAGATGCGTCGTGACGTATCTTCAGGTGAGCAAGCCAGATCACACGGACTGTCGCACTTGTCATATAAATATCTTGCCAAACCACCGCTGGGATCGCGTGCCATTTGCATGACCGGTCCTGGAAAACGAATGCCCCGCACGGTATCTGCTCGATGGCAGGCAACCGCGGCCGCCCGCCGCCGGGGGGCATGTAGGGTAACTTCCAGTTGGCCGCATCGCCCCATTGGTGGCCAAACTAGCCCTATGGAACCTGAGGATTGAGTCGATGACAATCGAGTCGAAGTACCTTATAATCCCGCCGAACGTTGAGACCAACGTGGCGTGATCCGGCGCCCTATCGAATTCCCAGGCCTTACACCGGTCAAGACCGCAGCAGCCGCCCCAAGAAAAACTCTACAACCGCGGGCGCTGATTGCCAGCAACAAAACCCATGCCTTACCTGTTTCAGCCTGGCTGAGACAGGCTCAGGATTGAGCTTCTCACTGCAACCAACTCGTATTGTACGAATCGTAGATGAATACCGTTGAGGCGAAAAAAGTCCTCGAGACTGCACTCTTGTGCACGCACGAGGCATTGTCGATCAATGAGCTGAAAAAGCTTTTTGCTGGTCATCCCGATGAGACGGAGTCTGTCGTAGACACCGATACCATCAAGACCATGCTGCAAGAACTCGTTCAGGATTGGCAGGGACATGGTGTCGAACTGGTAAACCTGTCGACGGGCTGGCGTTTTCAAAGCCGTGCCGAGATGAAGGTTTTCCTCGACAGGCTGAACCCCGAGAAACCACCGAAATACACCCGGGCCACTCTCGAGACACTCGCCATCATTGCTTACCGGCAGCCGGTGACGCGTGGTGACATCGAAGAGATTCGTGGTGTGGCCGTCAACTCGCATACGATCAAGCTGTTGGAAGATCGTGGTTGGGTCGATGTAATCGGTCATCGTGATGTGCCGGGACGTCCTGCGCTTTTGGCCACCACGAAACAATTTCTTGATGATTTGGGTTTGTCCTCGCTAGAGCAATTGCCGCCACTGCAGCAGGTAGGTACGGAAGTTTTGCCAGAGGAGGCGGCCGCCGCAGTTCATGCAATGGAGCAGAACCTGCAGGCGTCGCTTGATCAGGCAGCGATTGATTTTTCAGAGCCCTCGGTGGATGAGCCTTCACAGTCGGTCACGCTGGCTCGCGGCGATCATCAGGACGAAGGACAAGACGTACCGCAAGAGGAAGCGCAAGAGGGGGGTGAGGTATCACTTCCGGATGAGCACAATGACACTGCTCCCACTGAATCACCATCAGACATCCAAGATGACAGCACACGACCCCAATGATCATCAATCGCCACCTCCCAGTGGCGACGCAGCAGAAAACACCGGTGATGCGACAGCCGGTAATGAAGCGCCTTTGAAAGACAAGGTCAGACAGGACAAGAAAAATCCTCGCCGTGGCGTGCGCGGTCCGCGCGCCTTGCGGCGCTCCCGGGGTCCCGATAAAGACGGCGAAGCAGGCAAGCCTGTCGCGCCTTCTGATCGAGCCAGCACCAACGTGGCCGGCCGCGAACCGCAGCGCGGCAAGCCAGGCCCGCGCCAGAAACCCCAGCAGGCCAATCAACGCCAAGGACAGCGCACTGCAGGTGCAGACGCTGATGCGATTTTCAGTTTTGTTACCTCGGATGACTATGACCTTGCGGCCGCTGCTGACGAAGCATCAACTGTCGCCAAACCAGGCAATCGGCATCAGAAGCCCCCACGCCGCGACCTCACGGCCGATGATGATGCACCCAAGCTGCACAAGGTACTGGCTGAGGCCGGACTGGGTTCTCGCCGCGACATGGAAGAACTGATTATTGCTGGCCGTGTATCGGTCAATGGTGAGCCTGCGCATATTGGCCAACGCATACTGCCGGCGGATCAGGTCAGAATCAACGGCAAGCTGGTGCAGCGCAAAGTCAGCTCCCGTCCGCCGCGCGTACTCGTTTATCACAAGCCATCCGGTGAAATCGTCAGCAGCAGTGATCCTGAAGGCCGCGCGACCGTATTTGACCGCCTGCCCACCATGAAGGTCGGCAAATGGCTGGCTGTTGGGCGCCTTGATTTCAACACGGAAGGTCTGCTTCTCTTTACCACCTCGGGTGATCTGGCTAACAAGCTCATGCATCCGCGCTACGGCATCGAGCGCGAATATGCAGTGCGTACGCTCGGGGAACTCGAAGAAGGCATGCGGCAGAAATTACTGTCAGGCATAGAGCTTGATGATGGCCTTGCACAGTTCAACAAGATTGCCGACGGGGGTGGGGATGGCGCGAATCGCTGGTATCGCGTGACGATTTCCGAGGGCCGCAATCGCGAGGTTCGCCGCATGTTCGAATCGGTTGGTTTAACCGTTTCGCGCTTGATACGCACTCGCTACGGCTCGCTGACGCTCCCAAGCAATCTCAAGCGCGGACGTTGGGAGGAGATGGATGAGCACGCGGTTCGTGCGCTGATGGCGGCCAATGGTCTTCAAAAGTCGGCTGCCCGAGCGCAGGACACGCGGGGCGGATCCAACAAAGGAAAATTTGGCGGACCGCCGAATCGTCACGGCAATGTCAACGGTAACACGCAGGGTAACGCCTTCGGCAACACCACGCCCCGGGGCGCGCCGCGCGCTCGTCAGCCCGATCCTTTACAGACAGCGCTGGGATTCCCGACGGCACCGCAAGGTGGTCGTGGTCCGCGCAGCGGTCAGGGCGATAACCGACATCGCAACGGGCAGGCGGCAACCGGCAGTTCATGGACATCGGACCGATTTGGGACGGGAACGCCGCAAAGACGCCGTTCGCGGGGTTAACAATCAGATTGTCTGTTTGAAAATTGTTGCAGGCGACCTGAAGCCGATGCAATAAGCCGATTCGGATGCGAGGCATGTCGATCATCGCCAGGCTGAGCAGGAGCGATTCAAACCGATAGGGACGGGGCAGGCGAAGCGAGCCAGCGACGCTACGTGGCACAAAGATTTTAATTTGACAATCTGTGCGTCTTGCCTTGTGCGTTGCGGTGAGATGGCTTATCGCCTATAATCAGGGACTTAACAAAGCTTCCGGCGGCTGGGCATTGGGGTGATTCACGTCATGCCTGATACAGGCGGTTCAGGGAGCACAAAGAAAGATGGGCAGATGCCCATTTTTTTTTTCCTGAAAAAGTTGAGATTACGCTTGTGCGAGAGGTCATGTTTTGTTGTTCGCGCTGATTGAGAAGACGGTCACCGGCATGGGATATGAGCTGGTGGATTTTGAACAGGCCGCACGCGGCCTGTTGCGCGTCTACATAGACATCATGCCCGAAGAGAACCGCGCAGTAACCGTGGAAGATTGCGAGAAAGTCACCCACCAGCTGCTGCATGTGCTCACGGTAGAGAACGCGAGCTACGAACGGTTGGAAGTCTCATCGCCGGGGCTGGATCGGCCGCTCAAGAAGTTATCCGATTACCTGCGTTTCGCAGGGCAGGAAGCAGTCATCAAACTCAGGATGGCAACGCCCGGTGGCGGTAACCGCAAGTCGTTCGAAGGCATTTTGCACGAGCCTGTGGGCGAGACGCTCAGACTTGAATTTGAAGGAAATGAAGGGCCAGCGATGCTTGAGTTTTCGCTGGCGGAAGTGGACAAGGCACGCTTGGTGCCCAAAGTGGATTTCAGGAGCCGTAAATGAGTCGCGAAATTTTGTTGCTGGTCGATGCGCTGGCGCGCGAGAAGAACGTCGACAAGGATGTCGTCTTCGGAGCGCTGGAGCATGCACTGGCCCAGGCCACCAAGAAACGCTACGAAGGCGAGGTCGACATTCGCGTCGCCATCGACCGCGAAACGGGCGAATTCGAGTCCTTCCGTCGCTGGCATGTCGTGCCCGACGAAGCGGGTCTGCAGATGCCGGATCAGGAGGTTCTGCTGTTCGAAGCCAAAGAGCAGATTGAAGATATCGAAGTCGATGATTACATCGAAGAGCCCATCGAATCGGTTGATTTCGGTCGTCGTTTCGCCCAGGACACCAAGCAAGTGGTTTTGCAGCGTATTCGCGATGCCGAGCGCGAGCAGATTCTTGCCGACTTCCTCGAACGCGGTGATGTGCTGGTCACTGGCACCATCAAGCGCATGGAGCGCGGTGATGCCATCGTCGAATCTGGCAAGATCGAAGCCCGCCTTCCCCGTGATCAAATGATCCCGAAAGAGAATCTGCGCATTGGTGACAGAGTGCGTGCTTACATATTGCGCATCGATCGCAATGCCCGTGGTCCGCAGGTCATCCTCTCGCGCACGGCGCCTGAATTCATCATGAAGCTGTTCGAACTGGAAGTCCCCGAGATCGAGCAGGGACTGCTACTGATCAAATCCGCTGCCCGTGATGCGGGTGTGCGCGCCAAGATCGCTGTCTTCACCAGTGACAAGCGCATTGATCCCATTGGTACTTGCGTTGGTATGCGCGGCTCACGGGTCCAGAGCGTCACCGGCGAACTGGGTGGCGAGCGCGTTGATATCGTGCTCTGGTCGGAAGATCCCGCCCAATTCGTCATTGGCGCACTGGCGCCAGCCAACGTTTCCTCCATTGTTGTCGATGAAGACAAGCACGCGATGGATGTCGTGGTTGATGAGGAGAACCTGGCGATTGCCATCGGTCGCGGTGGTCAGAATGTTCGACTGGCCAGCGAGCTGACCGGCTGGCAGATCAACATCATGACCGCCGAAGAATCTGCTGACAAGGCAGCGTCGGAGACTGCGGTCATTCGCGGCTTGTTCATGGAAAAACTGGATGTCGACCAGGAAGTTGCGGACATTCTTGCGCAAGAAGGTTTCTCCACGCTGGAAGAAATCGCTTATGTGCCCATCACCGAGATGCTGGAAATCGAAGCGTTTGATGAAGACACAGTGAATGAACTGCGTAATCGTGCGCGGGATGCGCTTGTCACCGAAGCTATCGCCTCAGAGGAAGGTCTCGAGGGTATGGAAGACACGCTGATCAATCTCGAAGGCATGGATCGCGTCACGGCAGGCAAGCTGGGTCTGGCAGGTGTAAAAACTCTGGACGCATTTTCGGGTCTGGCTTATGACGAATTTGGTGCGATCCTTGCGCTGTCTGCAGATCGCGCTCGTCAGCTGATTGAAAAAGAATTCAGCGATGTGACGGACGATGAGATGAAACTGATTGACGCGAAATATGATGACCGTGCAAAGGCCTTGCAGGCCCATGTCTGGGGTCTCGCTGAGAGCAAGTAAGCATCCCGGACCCGACACCTTCGCAAAAGCATCACTAGAAAAGAGGACTGAATGGCAAGTAACAATGTCGCCCAATTCGCCACCGAGCTGAAAATGCCGGCGGACTTGCTGCTCAAGCAGCTCAAGGACGCTGGTGTCGAAAAAGACTCGATTGAAGACATGCTTTCCAAAGAAGACAAGGACAAGCTGCTTGGGCATTTGCGCAAAGTTCACGGTGCTGTAGCCGATGGCGAGAAGAAAAAAATCACGCTGACCCGCAAAGAGACCACCGAGATCAAGCAGGCCGATTCCAGTGGCAAGTCCCGCACCATTCAGGTTGAAGTTCGCAAGAAGCGTACTTTCGTCAAGCGTGACGATGCGCCTGTTGTGCAGGAAGTGGAAGTGCCCAAGGCACCGATCATCGACGAAGCCGAGCAGGCAAAGCGCGATGAAGATGCCCGCCGTCAGGCCGAACTGATCGCCAGACAGGAAGCCGATCTGCGCGAAAAGCAGGAGCGACTCGCCAAACTTGAAGCGCAGCGCGAAGCCGAAAAAGCCGCCGATGCAGCGCTTGTCCAGGGACAGCAGCAGGAAGCGGCCGACGAGGCGACCAATATCCAGACACAGCAGCTGATCAAGGAAGCCAGTGAGCGCGCCAGCGCCACCGAAGAGGCGCGCAAGGCAGTGGCCGATGAAGTCGCTCAAATCAAGCTGATGATGGCTACACCGCGCAAAGTCGCCAAAGCCCCTGAGCCCGTTGCACCTGCTGCGCCTGTTGTGCGTGCCGAGGGCACCTTGCATCGTCCCGCCGACAAAAAACCCGGCGAGAAAAAAGACGAGAAAAAACCCGGCGAGAAAAAATCGATCAAGTCGGCCAACGTCTCATCGACCTGGCAGGACGACGCGAAGAAACGCAGCCCCGGCGGCGGACTCAAGACGCGCGGTCCTGGTGGTGGCGGCGGCCGAGATGGCTGGCGCGCTGGTCCGCGCGGACGCCGCAGCAGCAATAACGACGATCGCGAAACCAATTTCCAGCAGCCGACCGAAGCGGTCGTGCGCGAAGTGCATGTTCCGGAGACCATCACTGTTGCCGAGTTGGCGCACAAAATGGCGGTCAAGGCATCCGAGGTCATCAAGCAACTGATGAAACTGGGCCAGATGGTCACCATCAACCAGGTACTGGATCAGGAAACTGCGATGATCCTGGTTGAAGAAATGGGCCACATTGCCCACGCGGCCAAACTCGACGATCCCGAAGCGCTGCTCGACTTTGGTATCGAGAACGTCGACGCCGAGCAACTGCCGCGCGCTCCTGTAGTCACTGTCATGGGTCACGTTGACCACGGCAAGACTTCGCTGCTCGATTACATCCGTCGTGCCAAGGTTGCCTCGGGCGAAGCCGGTGGCATTACGCAGCACATTGGCGCGTATCACGTTGAAACGCCGCGCGGCATGATTACCTTCCTTGATACGCCCGGTCACGAGGCCTTCACCGCCATGCGCGCTCGGGGTGCCAAAGCGACTGACATCGTCATTCTGGTTGTTGCTGCGGATGATGGCGTGATGCCGCAAACCAAAGAAGCGATTGCCCACGCAAAAGCTGCCGGTGTGCCGCTCGTGGTCGCCGTCAACAAGATCGACAAGCCAGGTGCCAATCCTGATCGCGTCAAGCAGGAACTCGTTGCTGAACAGGTTGTACCTGAAGAGTACGGTGGTGAATCGCCGTTCATCTCCGTCTCAGCCAAAACCGGCGAGGGTATCGATACCTTGCTCGAAAACGTCTTGCTGCAGGCTGAAGTGCTTGAACTCAAAGCAGCGGTAGACGCGCCTGCCAAAGGCCTGGTCATCGAAGCCAAACTCGACAAAGGTCGCGGTCCTGTTGCCACGATCATGGTGCAGTCCGGTACATTGAAGCGTGGCGACATCGTGCTGGCTGGCTCGTCCTACGGCCGCGTTCGTGCCATGCTGGATGAAAACGGCAAAGCAATTTCGGAAGCCGGGCCCTCGATTCCTGTCGAGATTCAGGGTCTGACCGAAGTGCCCGCCGCCGGTGAAGAAGTCATGGTGCTCACCGACGAGCGCAAGGCGCGTGAAATCGCTTTGTTCAGACAGGGTAAATACCGCGATGTGAAGCTCGCCAAACAGCAAGCGGCCAAACTCGAAAACATGTTCGAACAGATGGCCGAAGGCGAAGTCAAAAATCTCGCCCTCATCATCAAATCCGACGTGCAGGGTTCGCAGGAAGCGCTGGTCAGCTCCATGCAAAAACTCTCCACCAGCGAAGTGCGCGTTCAGGTCGTGCATGCGGCGGTGGGTGGTATCAGCGAATCGGATGTCAACCTGGCGCTGGCCTCCAAGGCGGTCATCATCGGTTTCAATGTGCGCGCTGACGCATCGGCGCGCAAACTGGCCGAAGCCAGCGGTATCGATATTCGCTACTACAACATCATTTATGACGCGATCGACGAGATCAAGGCTGCGATGAGTGGCATGCTCTCGCCAGAGAAGCGAGAGAGCTCGCTGGGTCTGGTCGAAATTCGCCAGGTCTTCCTCGTTAGTAAAGTCGGTGCAATCGCCGGTTGCTATGTGCTCGAGGGCATGGTCAAGCGCGGCGCGCATGTGCGTCTGTTGCGCGACAATGTCGTGCTGTGGACAGGTGAACTCGATTCGCTCAAGCGCTTCAAGGATGATGTGAAGGAAGTGAAATCCGGCTTCGAATGTGGCCTGTCACTGAAGAACTTCAACGACATCAAAGAGGGTGATCAACTCGAAGTCTTTGAAGTACAGGAAGTCGCGCGTACGCTTTGATACCGTAAAAATGAAGTCGCTGGATCCCGGCCTGCGCCGGGGTGACAGTTTGAAGATCCCAGCCTTTGGGGTCGTCATCCCGGCGCAGGCCGGGATCCAGTGTCTTTGAACTTCACATTTTCATGGCCAAGCACAGCAAATCCATCCCCGCCCGAGGCCAGCGCGTCGCTGATCAAATTCAGCGCGATCTCGCCGAATTGATTGCCATGGAACTCAAGGATCCGCGTGTCGGCATGATCACGCTGACCGAGGTCCAGCTCACGCCGGATTATGCCCATGCGAAGATTTTTTTCACGACACTGATCGATGACCCGGCCGGCGTGCAGAACACGCTCAAAGGCTTGCAGACCGCGTCAGGCTTCCTGCGTAACCAGTTGGGTAAGCGGTTGAGCATTCACACCCTCCCCGAGCTGCACTTTGTTCACGACATCTCCACTTCGCGTGGGATCGCCTTGTCGAAACTGATCGACGAGGCCAATGCCACCCGCGCCAAAGATGCAGACGAGCTCTGAATAGCCCGCCTGTACTTATGCATTCCTGTTAATGAACACCCATGCCAAGCGCAAGCGCATCCCTGTTCACGGGGTGCTGCTTCTGGACAAACCTGCAGGTATCAGCAGCACGCAGGCGCTTGCAAAAGCCAAGTGGCTGCTGAATGCTGAAAAAGCGGGACACACAGGCACGCTCGATCCCTTTGCGACTGGTCTCTTGCCGCTGTGTTTTGGTGAAGCGACCAAGTTTGCCAGTGACCTGCTGGATGCCGACAAGACTTATGAAGCCACGATCCGTCTGGGCATAACGACGACCACCGGCGATCCTGAAGGGGACGTGCTCGAAACACGTGAAGTGAACGTACAACGGGCTCAGATCGAGGTGGTACTGGACCGCTTTCGTGGCCCTATCGATCAGATACCACCGATGTATTCCGCTTTGAAACGCGACGGCAAACCGTTATATGCGTATGCACGCGAAGGCAAGACGTTGGAGCGCGAAGCCAGAGCCGTGACGATTCATGCGCTTGAGCTCATCTCATTTACCTCGCCTGATATTCAGATCCGTGTCCGCTGCAGCAAGGGAACCTATATTCGGGTGCTTGGCGAGGATATTGGTCGGTCGCTCAACACAGGAGCCCATCTGGTTTTGCTGCGTCGCGTGGGAGCGGGAAACCTGTCGATTGCTGATGCTGCTACGCTTGAGTCGCTGGAAGCTTTGTCCGAATCAGGCAGAAAAAGCATTCTACTGCCGGTTGACAGCTTGCTTTCAAAATTAATACCTGTGGTACTGCCACCAGAGCTGGCGAGTCGATTCATGCAGGGGCAACGTCTCTCCTTAGGCAAGGAGGGTGTTGCCCTCCCTTGCGGCGTTGAGCGCGTCAAAGTACTGGATACGAAGCAAATATTACTTGGGGTGGCTCAAATATCTGCTGAGGGACTGCTGCAGCCTGAACGGCTAGTCTCGGTGTGAGAGTTCAGCTATTAACCAAATTTTTTTGCCTGCCCCGAATAGCCTCGATCTGCCCGAGCTGCAGGGTGAGCGTATCTGATATCAGGCAGAAAACACGGGTGCATTCCTCAGTGCTTAAGGTGTCTGACGCCCTTTCGAAGATGGGTAGTGAATCCCCGAGTGCTCTTTGCTCAAAGATATTTTCTGTGCGCTGTTGAATGACTTTCTCGATCAATTTATCCGACATGGTCGGGTT
>JAJTGC010000037.1 GCA_021298975.1 Oxalobacteraceae bacterium | reverse complement strand
TTGATCCTACTTCAGATCCCTTGGGTAAAGGTTTTCACATTATTCAGTCCACTATTGCCATCGGTTCGGGCGGACTGATTGGCAAGGGGTGGCTCAACGGCACGCAGTCTCACCTGGAATTCATTCCTGAACGTACAACCGACTTCATCTGCGCTGTGTTTTCCGAAGAGTTCGGATTGCTGGGCAATGGTGTCCTGCTTGTACTGTATCTGCTGTTGATTGGTCGCGGCCTGATCATTGCAGCGAATGCACCAACACTTTTTGCACGTCTGCTGGCGGGTGCTTTGACCCTGTCGATATTTACCTATGTCTTTGTGAATATGGGTATGGTCAGCGGCATTTTGCCGGTAGTCGGTGTACCGCTACCCTTCGTGAGCTATGGCGGCACGGCCTTCGTCACCCTCAGCCTGGGTGTCGGTACGCTGATGAGTATTCAGCGTCATCGCAAACTGGTTCAGACCTGATTTGCACGTGCACCGAGCTCTCCGCCTCAGCCATCTTTTCTGCTCGTGCGGGCGTGGCGTGGGATTTCTGCTTTTTGCAACGACGCTGTTCAGTGCTTGCACCACGATTGATTTGTCCGAATCAAGCGAATCCGATCGTGGAGCACCGGTCGTTCGCAAGCGGCCCCCTGAAAAGAGAGTCACGGTGCCATCGAGCGACAAGACCACCAGCACGTCGCCGTCGGTAGTGCAACCACCGTCCACCTCGACAGCCAGAAAATCCGGGGGTTACTATCAGGACGATGGGCCAGATGAGCGTATTCCCGAGGGCTTGCTGGATACACCCGATGCCGAGCCCCGCATCGAGCCTTATGCCAAGGGGCCAAGCCGACCCTACACGATTTTTGATCAGACCTATGTGCCCATTACCGACAATCGTCCGTTCGTACAGCGTGGCATAGGCAGCTGGTACGGAAAGAAATTTCATGGGCAGCGTACGGCATCAGGTGAAATCTACGATATGTACAAGATGACTGCAGCGCATCCGACGCTGCCGATACCGTCCTACGCACGCGTCACCAATATGCGCAATGGAAAACTGGTCATTGTTCGTATCAATGATCGTGGCCCCTTTCATTCGTCACGCATTATCGACCTTTCCTATACTGCCGCTTTGAAGCTCGGTTATGTGCAAAATGGCAGCGCGGAGCTTGAAGTCGAGCGGCTGCTGCCGGACGAAATCAAGCGTCTGCAAGCTTCACGCCGTACGGACGCTGGCCTTGCTTCAAAGCCGGCTATGGCTGATGACATCGACGTAACCGCCCGCCCGGTGAATGCCCCGGCCGCGTCTTCTGTGGCCGCGGAGGCAGGCGGATTTTTCCTGCAGGTCGGCGCCTTCTCGCAACAGCAGAATGCGGTATCGATGCGTGAGCGTTTGCTATCCACATGGCCGCAAGACTTGCCGCAGCCGGAAGTCGTGCAAAGTCAGGGTGCTGCTGCCTGACTGACACTGCATTCTTCCAGCAGAATATCGAGCACACGTATCGCCTCATTGAGCCCATCGTTATCGATTGCGGCAGCCGCTTCAATCAGCACAACAAATTCTCCGCGCTGGTGATTTGGATCGGAGGCCACCCAATGCGCGGCTTCCGAAAGTGGGCAACGATGTATTTGTTCGAAAACCTTGGATAGTTCTCGTCCAATGACCACCCGCCGGCTCGGTTCGAAAATGCGCGTCATTGCGTCAATGGCCTCAACAATGCGGTGGGGCGCTTCGTAAAACACCAGCGTTGCTGCCGAATCTTTCAGTGAACTCAGAATCGTCTCGCGTTGCTTGTCGCGCGTTGGCAAAAAACCGATGAAGTGGAACTGATCAGCGATCAGGCCGGAGACGGACAAGGCGGCAACCGCTGCCGACACGCCGGCAATCGGTATCACGCGTAATCCAGCGCGGCTTACCGCATCGACAATGCGCGCACCCGGGTCGGAAATTGCCGGTGTACCGGCATCCGAGACCAAGGCAATGCGCTCTCCTGCCTGCAAGCGCCGAATGATTTTATCCGCCACCTCCCTCTCGTTATGTTGGTGTGCGGCCAGGAGAGGCTTGTCAATATTCAGGCGGGCAAGCAATTGCCGCGTCTTGCGCGTATCTTCGCAGGCGATCGCAGCGCATAGCGACAATACTTTCAATGCACGCAGGCTGATATCACCCAGGTTTCCAATGGGGGTAGCCACTACATATAATGCGCTGTCCGGAAAACTTTGCTGTTCGAGTTCACCGGCGAGTGCGGTAATTCGTGCGATGAAAGCAGCGTTGGCCGATGAGTCCATGGAGGAGGGAGACTGGAAAATGAATGAAACGTTGCGGGTCGGTCTGATCCGGGCTGCCCTATTGTACAAAAGTGTGCGTCATGGAGCCCGTTGCGATGCCGGCTGCGCCTGATGCGCGGCGGACCACTGCCGTGTCGCTTGGTCGGGATGCCGAAGCGAGAGCACTGGCTTTTCTGTCACAGCAAGGCCTGACGCTGGTCGAAAAAAATTTTCGCTGTCGCACAGGTGAAATTGATTTGATCATGCGAGATGCGCACATGCTGATCTTTATCGAAGTCCGCTCACGTAAAGATCGGCGTTTTGGCGGCGCTGCTGCCAGCGTCGGCCCTATGAAACAGCAACGCCTGTGGCGCAGTGCCGCTTTCTACCTGCTCAGGTTTCGAAAGCCGCCGCTCTGCCGTTTCGACCTGGTGGCGATTGACGGCGATGATCTGCAATGGATGAAAAATATACGCCTCTCGGCTTCCTGAGCGATCGCTTGGCACTTCTCCAAGCCAGACAAGCTCTCAACCTGACTTCCTCTTATAATCTGTGCCAGAATGAGCAAGCAACGCATTATTGGACACTTCAATGAAAGCGCCGAACTGAAGATCCAGGCGGCCACCGAGCTCGCGCATCCGATTGCCGAAGCCGTCGAGCTGATGTTCTCTGCGCTCTCGAATGGCAACCGCATTCTGGCCTGTGGCAATGGCGGTTCTGCAGCCTGCGCGCAGCATTTTGCTGCTGGATTGGTCGGTCGTTTCGAGCGTGAGCGTCTGCCGCTGCCGGGGCTGGCCTTGTCAACCGATCCCTCCATACTGACTGCGATCGGCAATGATTACAGTTTTGCCGAGATCTTTTCCAAGCAGGTACAGGCTTATGGGCAGGCCGGTGATGTGCTTTTGGCGATTTCGACCTCCGGCAATTCGGCGAATGTGATTGCCGCCATCGAGACTGCGCAGGAACGAGACATGCGCGTCGTGGCGCTTACCGGCCAAGGCGGCGGTGCCATTGCCGCTTCGCTGAACGACGCCGATGTACATGTTTGTGTACCGGATGACCGCATGGCTCGGATTCAGGAAGTTCATTTATTGATTATTCATTGTTTTTGCGATGGCATTGATGTCGCACTTTTTGGAGGAGATGCGGAATGAGACCAGTTTTTCAAGCGCGTGTGTACCGCGGTTTGTCTACCCTTGCGCTTGGCGCCACACTGCTGCTCAGCTTGCAGGCTTGCGTTCCGCTGATGGTGGGTGGTACGGTCGCGGGTGCCTTGATGGCATCGGACCGGCGCACGCTGGGTTCCCAAACCGACGATGCTGCCATTGAGCTCAAGGCCACGGGCCGTGCCACCAAAATTACCGGAGATAGAGGCCGGGTTGCCGTCAGCAGCTACAACCGTATGGTGCTGCTGACCGGTGAGGTGGCCGATGAAAAAATGAAGGCTGAAGTACAAAAACAGATCGAAACGCTTCCCGGTATAAAAGCGATAGAAAACGATCTGGCTATCGCACCTGTATCCAGCGTCGGCGTGCGTTCGAATGATGCGTTGATCACCGGCAGAGTGAAGGCGGCGATCATCGATACCCATGACTTGTATGTGAATGCGTTCAAGGTACACACCGACCGCAGTGTCGTTTATCTGATGGGCCGGGTGACCGAGAGAGAAGCGAAGTTGGCTGGAGAAGTGGCCCGCAATGCCGCCAGCAAGATCAATAAAGTGGTCTTGCTGTTTGAATACATTGATGAGGACGAGGCAAAGAAATTCATTCCCAAGCAGGCAGAGGACAAGGAGAAGCCCGCTGCAGCAGGTGCCAAAGCAGCGCCGGTGCCTGCTGCGAATCCGGAGCCCAGTGCACAGCCCAAGGCGGACGCCAACGCACCGGCAAAGCCAGCGGCGCCCAAGGAAGCCCCGGAAAAGTAAGCCGTTATCGGATCATGCATTTCGCATCATGGAAGGGGTGTGGCGCAATGCGCCTACCCCTTTTTCATTCGGGCGACCCGCTGCACTGTCCTATAATGGCCGGTGCTTGATCTTAACTTTGGAAAGCCACATGTCTCGTCATTTTCCGCGCCGCGTTGGCGGCCTTACCATCATTCAGACCATGGCTATTCTGGCCATACTGGGTGTCATTCTGTTCTTTGCGCTCTCCTTGCTCAAAAAAGAGATGGCGCCCGCAGCGACCTTCAAGACCTTGCAGGGTGAGCAAATCACCACGGCCTCATTGCGAGGCAAGGTGGTGATGGTGAATTTTTGGGCGACCAGTTGCAGCACCTGTGTGCAGGAAATGCCTGAAATGGTAGAGACCTACAAAAAATATCGCGAACGCGGTTTTGAATTTGTCGCAGTGGCGATGAGCTACGACCCACCAAATTACGTCATGAACTACGCCGAGACGCGACAGTTGCCCTTCAAGGTTGCGCTGGATGCTGATGGAGAGGTTGCACGCTCGTTTGGCGACGTGAAGCTTACGCCAACTACCTTCCTCATCAACAAGAATGGTGAAATTCTCAAGCGCTACGTTGGCATTCCGGAGTTCCCGGCAATGCAACAGTTGATCGAGAAGGCGCTCGCCGTCTGACGCGACAGCGTTTGCGGCCGAGAGAGCGGTCGCGCTACTTCAGCCCGGCCTTGTGCGCCTGCTGATCGGCATGATAAGAGCTGCGTACCATGGCACCGACAGCCGCATGCTTGAATCCCATCTCCGCTGCCGCAGTTTCGAACATCCGGAAGGTATCCGGATGCACATAGCGTCTCACAGGTAAATGGTCGCCACTCGGTGTCAGATACTGACCGATAGTGAGCATGTCGACATGGTGTGAGCGCAGGTCGCGCATCACTTCCAGAATTTCTTCATCGGTTTCACCTAGTCCGACCATCAGGCCCGATTTGGTGGGTACGTCCGGATGCAGGGCTTTGAAGCGTTTGAGCAGTTCCAGCGAATACGCATAATCAGAGCCCGGCCGCGCTTCTTTGTAAAGACGCGGCACGGTTTCGAGATTGTGATTCATCACGTCCGGCGGTGCGGCCTTGAGGATTTCCAGTGCCCTGTCCATGCGGCCGCGAAAATCCGGCGTCAGAATTTCAATATGTGTATCGGGCGAGAGTTCACGCACGCGCTGTATGCATGAAACAAAGTGAGCGGCCCCGCCATCCCGCAAATCATCACGATCCACCGAGGTAATCACGACATACGAGAGGCGAAGTGCGGCGATCGTTTTTGCAAGATTCTCAGGCTCATTGACATCCAGCGGGTCAGGTCGTCCATGACCCACATCGCAAAACGGGCAGCGTCGGGTGCATTTGTCGCCCATGATCATGAAGGTGGCCGTTCCTTTGCCAAAGCACTCGCCGATATTGGGGCATGAGGCTTCTTCGCAGACAGTCACCAGATTGTTCGCGCGCAGAATATCCTTGATTTCGTAGAACCGGGTGGTGGGTGATGCGGCCTTGACGCGGATCCAGTCAGGCTTGGGCAGCTTGTCTGCCCGCACGATCTTGATGGGAATGCGTGCGGTCTTGCCTGCGCCTTTTTGTTTCTCTGACGGATTGTAAAGGGGGGCCACAGGGTTATCGGAGTTCATATCAGGCATGAAGTTGTTTTTTCAGTTGCTGTGCAAGCGTTTGTTGAGCGTCCGCCAACGGGATGTCCACACCGAGCGTGCGCATATCGATCGTTTCCAGTCCCGGATAGCCGCAGGGATTGATCCATGAAAATGCTTGTAAATCCATGGCGACGTTCAGCGATACGCCATGATAAGTGCAGCCACTGGCACGAATTTTCAAACCAAGCGCGGCAATTTTTGCGCCGGCATGCGTACCCTGACCCATGTAAATTCCCGGCGCGCCGGGCTTGCGAACGCCCGCCAAATTATACGCTGCCAGTGTCTCGATGACGGCTTGCTCAATGCGGACGACAAACTCGCGTGGCAAGCAGGCTTGTCCCTCGCGGCGCAGGTTGCAAAGAATGTAAACCACGGCCTGACCCGGGCCATGGTAAGTAACCTCGCCACCGCGATCTGTCTGAATGACCGGAATGTCATGAGCATCAATAATGTGCGCGCTATCGGCGCCCAGACCCAGTGTAAACACCGGCGGATGTTCGACCAGCCACAATTGATCGGGGGTCGCTGCATCGCGCGCATCGGTGAACGCCCGCATGGCATCAAAGGTTTGCGTGTAGTCTTCAACGCCACGCTGCAGGATTCGAAGATCAGGCATATCAGAGTACGAATTTGACCATCGGGTGCGAGGATAGCGCGCGATAAAGATTATCCAGTTGCTCGCGACTGGTAGCGCGCACGGTGACCGTCAACGATAAATAACTCCCTTTTGATGAGGGACGCATTGCCATTTTTCCGGCGTCAAATTCAGGGTCGTGAAGGCGAACCACATCCACTATGGTTTGTGCGAAATTCTCTTGTGTGGCGCCCATGATTTTTATGGGAAAGTCACAGGGATAGATGATCAGGCTGTCGTCAGAACGGTTCATTTTCAGAGGGCTATCCTCTAGTGAGGCAACAACAACCGCAAGGAATCCAATGTGCGGCCAAAAATGGTGGCTTCATTCACCTGATCAAGCGCTTGCAAAGGCAGTTCGCTAATGACCTTGCCATCGGCCAGTACTTTCAGCGTACCCACCTGACGATACTGGGCAATGGGCGCGATCAGTGGGTCAGTCCTTTGGACGACTGACTTGAGATGGGCGGTCAATCCGCGTGGCAGACTGACATAGACATCGCGATTGAAACCGAGACGTACCGCGTCTCTCGAGCCCTTCCAGACGACGGGCGTCAGCACGGCCTGATCTTTCGAATAAATTTTGAAGGACTGAAAATTCATGAAGCCCCAGTTCAGCAGCTTCTGACTTTCCTGTGCCCGCATATTATCGGATTCAGCACCCAGCACGACAGAAATCAGCCGTCGCTGGCCGCCGTCATTGGGTCTGACCGCAGAGGCAATCAAGCAGTAACCTGCCGCCTGCGTATGACCGGTCTTCATGCCGTCGACAGTTTCATCCAGCCACAACAGGCGGTTGCGATTGGACTGGCTGATTTTGTTGTAGGTGAAGCTCTTTACCGAATAAATCTTGTAGAACTCGGGAAAATCGGTAATCAGCCGCCAGGCAAGCACGGAAAGATCCCGCGCTGTCGAGTAGTTGTTCGGATCAGGCAGACCATGCGGATTCGCGAATCGCGTATTTTTCAGCCCCATTTGCGCTGCCTGACGATTCATCAGCACGGTAAACGCGGCCTGATCACCTGCGACGGCCTCGGCCAGCGTGACCGCGGCATCATTCCCTGATTGGACGATCAGTCCATGCAGCAGATCCGTGACCCGCACGGCCGTATCGGGTTCGATGAACATTTTCGAGCTACTGCTGTCCACCTTCCATGCATGGGTAGAGACGTTAATCGTCTGATTCATGTCGAGCTGTTTGTCCCGGATCGCAGAGAAAGTCAGATAGGCGGTCATGATCTTGGTCAGCGACGCGGGTTCGACGCGCGTATCCGCCTCTTGCGAGGCAAGCACTTGCTGACTGCTTGCATCGAGCACCAGCCAGGCACGTGCGGCAATGGTGGGTGGCGTAATCGTTTGCGCATGTGCGCTGGTCATGAGCAGAAAACCAAGTAATGCAGACAGCAGGTTTTTCATAAACTGAACACAATCATGCGGCAAAAGACAGGTGAAGATTATAGAGGGTGTGAGGATAATCAGCGATCCCAGCCATCGATGACCAGCTTTTTTATGTGATGCAGTTTGCGGTGAAAAAAATGATCGGCACCGGGAATGACAACCACGGGCAAATCCTGCGGACGTGCCCAGCCCAGCACATCGATCATGGGTATGGTGTCATCCTGCTCGCCGTGAATCAGCAGGGTATTGGCAGGTACCTCCGGCATGGCCCATTTGCCGGCGGCGGTGCCGACCAGCACCAGGCGTTCTGCGGGCTGACCTTGCGCAACCAGTTGCTGCTGAAGTCGGGCCAGAACGAAGGTGCCAAATGAAAAGCCAGCCATTGCTACCGGCAGGTTTGGATATTGCGCGCGCATGTGTGCATGGAGCAGCGCCATGTCCTGTGTCTCGCCAATGCCTTCATCGTAGACACCGCCCGACGATCCGACACCCCGAAAATTCATGCGAACGCTCACATAGCCGAGCGCCATGAAAGCACGTGCCAGTGTTTGCACCACTTTGTTGTCCATCGTGCCGCCATAAAGCGGGTGGGGATGGGCAATCAACGCGATACCGCGTGGCGGGATTTCGGGGGGCAAATCCAGATTGCACTCAAGCGTGCCCGCCTCACCGGCAATTGAAAAAGCCTGTGTCTGGGAATTCATGGGGCATCAAATCTTGAGACGATCAACCACTTTGCCACCTACTAAATGTTGATCGATGATCTCGTCGATATCGTCCTTGTCCACATAGGTGTACCAGGTACCTTGCGGATAGATCACCATGACCGGCCCCTCTTCACAGCGATCAAGGCATCCGGATTTGTTGATTCTGATCTTGCCCTCGCCGTTCAGGTTGAGCTGTTTCATGCGCTTCTTCGCGTGTTCCTGCGCTTCTTTTGCACCGCGATCGGCGCAACAAGCGCGACCATCATCGCGGGCATTGATGCAGAAAAAAACGTGATGCTGATAGTAGGCGGTATCGCTCATGGAAATCGGAAGGCCAGAGGTTGGAGCCTCGCATCATACACCGGGTGGGGGGCCTGAATTTCAGCCGGATTTGGCCGTGTTGTGATGGGCAGGGTGGGTCAGAAACCAGAGCGCAAAGGCGGGCCAGCAAAGCGACAGAAACTGGGCAGCGCCATTGAAGTTGAGGAATTTACCCTGCGCCCAGTCTTGCAGGGTAGACAGGAAATACGGATTGGACGGTGCCAGATTGATCAGCACCAGTGCAATCAGCAGCGATAGTGTGGCCGCGCGTCGCTGGGCAGCGGGCGGTGCAAAGGACAGACCGGCCAGCATCACGATGCCGACCATCAGCCCGCTGACAGCGGCGGGTGTGAGCCAGCTGAATGCATCATCTGGCGCAAACAGCGCCGCATGGGCCAGTGTCTTGGTCGCAAGTGCGGCGAGCATCAGCACCAGTGCCAGCGCCACTTTGGGTGCAGCCCGACGCGCTTGGCACAGCAGGGTCAGCACGGCACCGGTCATGCCAAAGGCCGTAATGATCAATTCCAGCAGGCGATAGTGATCAACACTGACGTGCATTTCCTGCCACAACAGTTGGCTTAGATCGACCGGTATGGCAAACCAGGAAGAGAGCCAGCCCGATAGGGTGGGAAATACCTGTCCGTGCCCGAAGAGATAAGGTTGCGGGTAAATCTGGGCAACTGGCCACAGGGCTACCACGATCAGACCACGGCTCGCCTGCTCGGAAAACCAGGCGCGCCTGAGCGAACGCAGCCAGCTTTTTTCCAGCACCGGCGAGTACAACAGCGTGCCGGCCAGTGCGCCGATGATGACCCCGATAGCATTGGTCATCAAATCAAGGTTGCTGGGTACCCGCGAGGGCAGATAGCTTTGCAACGCCTCCAGCGCACAGGCCAGCAGAATACCCAAGGCGCTGGTGATCAGAACCGCCCATACGCCGCGTACGCGCGGATACAAGGCAAGCACGCTCAGTCCACCCAGTGGCACATAGCCGATCACATTGACAACCAGGTCGAACCAGGTCCAGTAATGTGGCATCGGGTCGACCAGATAGCTCCAGGGCAATAGGCCGTTGTCACGCCACCCGGAGAAAGGAAATCCGCTCGAATAGATGATGAGCAACCCATACACCAGCAGAGCAATCCGCACCGATGCCGAGGCTTTTCTGTAAGCGCCATGCGAAAGCGGCGTTTCGCCGTGGCTGTGCGTCTGTGGATCCGACATGGCAGGCAGTGTATTGGACTTTCGTGGAACCGTCACCCGCAGCGGGGTTTGAGCCGATACAATGCGCCCCATGAGCACGCCCTTGATTGCCGATCAACTGCCCCGTTTGTGCCGTGCTGCGGCGCAGACGATTCAGTTTGAAGTCGTCGCCTCGACCGGCTCGACCAATGCCGACCTGCGCGAACGTTTGCCGGGACTTGCGCAGCCTGTGCTCAGGGTAGCCGAGCACCAAACCGCCGGTCGTGGTCGTGCAGGCCGCAGCTGGGTGGATGCCCGCGGCGACAATCTGAGTTTCTCTCTGGCCTGGCACTTTGGTGGCGAAATGGGACAAGTCGCCGGCCTCTCATTGGTGGTGGGTGTCCTGATTGCCGAAACCTTGCGCGCATCGGGCTGGGAGGCGGGTCTGAAATGGCCCAATGACGTATTGCTCAATAGCCGCAAGCTGGGCGGCATTCTCATCGAGACCGTCAGCGCCCGACCAGGCACATGGGCCATCATCGGCGTTGGCATCAATGTACATGCCAATGCTGAGCGTGATGCGGCTGCGGGTACGGAAACCGCATCGCTGGCGCCGAGTGGCGTGGACCGTCATGCCCTGCTTGCGTCACTGGCGGATGGGCTGGCCGAAGGCCTGCCGCTGTTTGACGCGCAGGGCCTCGCGCCCTTCGTACCCCGCTGGCAGGCCTTGCATGCGTATGCGGGGGAGGCAGTCGATCTGATTGAGCGCGGCACCTTGTTACAGCGCGGCATTGCGCGCGGTATTGACGACATGGGTTGCCTTTTGCTCGATACGCATGCCGGTCGCATCGCAGTTCTGGCCGGTGATATTTCGCTGCGCAAGCAACTCGCACCCGGGACATCCCATGCGCTTGCTGATTGACGCGGGGAACACCCGGGTCAAGTGGGCGCTGACGGCGTCCGATCATCCTGTGCCCGTGTGGGAAGCTCAAGGAAGTGTCACGCATGATGCGCTGGCAGGACTCGCAAGCGAATGGAAATCACACGCGATCGATGCGGTCTGGATATCGAACGTTGCCGGTGATGTACTGGCAAAGCGCTTGATCCACATTCTCGCAGAGCTCGGTCTCGCGGCAAATGCGCTGCACTGGTTTGCGTCGCTGCCTGCCTGCGGCGGCGTGCGCAACGGCTATCGCGAACCCGCTCAGCTGGGTTGCGACCGGTTTGCGGCACTCATCGCTGCGCGTCATCACCACCCCGACCGCGATCTGCTGGTGGTGAATGCAGGCACAGCGACGACCGTTGATGCGCTCACCGCCGATGGCCAGTTTACCGGCGGTATGATTCTTCCCGGATTGGGTACCATGGCGCGTTCGCTGGCGATCAACACCGCACAATTGCCGCCGGTGAGTGAAGTGCATCTCGAACAAACGCTGGCAGACAACACGCGGCAAGCTATCATCAGCGGTTGCATCAGTGCGCAGGTGGGTGCGATAGCGCGCGCATTTGCCCAGCATCCCGGGCAGTCGCCCTGGTGCCTGATCTCTGGCGGGGCAGCCTCATTCATTTCGCCCCATCTGACGCTGCCCCATGAGCTGGTGCCCAATCTGGTATTGGCCGGACTGCAGGTCGCTGCATTGATGGAGACTCACGCATGATGCGTCTTTTTTTCGGGGTACTGCTGATTGCGAATGCGGTGCTGGGTTACAGGCTGGTGCAGGAGGCCCAACCGGTAGCGGAAACGCTCCCCAGTCCCCCGGTCGCCGAGATCGCGCCTGAGCGACTGACGCTGCTCTCGGCGCGGCCACTGGTTCGCCGCGCGACCGAGGGCGAGTGCATTGAGGTGGGCAACTTCACCACACAAACCGCCGTGAAATTCGAGTCTGGGCTCGCGCGCTTGTCCATGCGCGAGCTTCCCAACAAGCGCCTGGTCGAAGCACCGCCGTCCAGCATCGTGATGCTGCCACCGCAGCAGGGTGAGGCAGGCGCGAATCGTCGTGCTGTCCAGTTGCGACATCTTGGTTTTAATGACATTGCGGTGATTCGGGATGCCGGCGAGCGCCGCTGGGGTTTGTCGCTCGGCGTGTTTGCCAGCATGGAGCTGGCGGAAGCCAGACTGAAAGCACTCAAAAACGCGGGCATCACCGATGCGCGTATCGAAGAGCATCCGATCAACTCATCACGCTTTGCCTATGAGCTGCGCGGCCTCGATCGCAGCATGAAAGCCGGCGTGCAGGCCTTGCAGAACAATTTTGACGGCACCACCCTGCGGCCCTGTAACGCGCACGCTGATGCCACAGGGATAGTGAAGAATTGAGGGCTTTCGGGCTTGTCGGGGGGGGGTTAATCGTTCAGGTGACGATCCAGCAAGCCTTGCAGACACGCCGGGCAAAAACAGCGCGTCGGATCACCCGCCGATTCGAGCAGCGTTGGCGGTAACGGCGGTAAAGCCATGCACCAGCACAGATCGTCCGCGGGGCCGTCCACCATGCCGCAAGTGAACGTCTGGCCACATTGTAGGCATGCACTCATCGCTTTTTCTCCCTGTGGTGTCAGAGGCTATCGTTCTCCGCTGAAAAAGACAATCAGGTGTGCGCGAATATCGGTGATTTTGCCTGTAAAATCGCGCCAGATTTTAATCAGCGCATGCCGCTTCGCCTGACCGCGAGCGTCCCGACCTGACACCCTCACCGGAATTGCCTGCCCCATGCCCACCTCTTCGATTGCTCCTGAAATCAAGGCCGAGATACTGGCCGAGGCTCTGCCTTACATTCGCAAGTTCCACGGCAAGACTATTGTCGTTAAATACGGTGGCAACGCAATGACGGAAGAGCGTCTCAAACATGGCTTTGCGCGCGACGTCATTTTGCTCAAGCTCGTCGGAATGAATCCCGTTGTGGTTCATGGTGGCGGGCCGCAGATCGACAATGCACTGAAAAAAATCGGCAAGCAAGGCAGCTTCGTGCAGGGCATGCGCATCACCGACGAAGAGACCATGGAAGTCGTCGAATGGGTGCTCGGTGGCGAAGTTCAGCAGGACATCGTCATGCTTATTAACCACTATGGCGGGCAGGCGGTGGGCCTGACCGGAAAAGATGGCGGCTTGATACGCGCGCGCAAAATGCAGATGCCCGACAAGGAGAATCCGGGCAAGTTTTTAGATATCGGTTTTGTGGGTGAGATCGAAGCGATCAACCCGGCCGTCGTCAAGGCGCTGCAGGACGATGCTTTCATTCCCATCATCTCGCCGATTGGGTTTGGAGAAGATGGGCAGGCCTATAACATCAATGCCGATCTGGTCGCCGGCAAGATCGCCGAAATCCTGCGCGCGGAAAAGCTCATCATGATGACCAATATTCCCGGCGTGATGGACAAGAAAGGGCAGCTGCTGACCGATCTTTCTGCGCGCGAGATTGATGAGATGTTTGAGGATGGCACCATCTCCGGTGGCATGCTGCCCAAAATCTCTTCGGCGCTGGACGCTGCCAAGTCGGGTGTGAACACGGTTCACATCATCGACGGACGGATCGAGCATTCGTTGTTGCTTGAGGTGCTGACGGAACAAGCTTTCGGCACGATGATACGGTCGCACTGAGCGCGGCACGCATGCCTGCGCGACGGCGTCTGACCTGGTTGTTTGATCTGGACAATACGCTGCATGATGCGTCGCATGCGATTTTCCCGGCGATTAATGACAACATGAATGCCGCGATTGCGCGGGTGCTCTCGGCCGAACAGAAACCCGCACATCCCGAAGCCGTCGATGCAGTGCGCATGGCCTACTGGCAGCGCTATGGCGCCACGCTGCTCGGCATGATGCGCCATCATGCGGTGCGTGCGGACGAATTTCTGCGCGATGCCCATTGCTTCGACAATCTGTCCCGGATGATTCGCGCCGAGCGAGGCCTGGCGCGCCTGCTGCGTCGTCTTCCTGGCAACAAGATCTTGCTGACGAATGCGCCCACCGCCTATGCGCGTGAGGTCATTCGTCATATTGGTTTGCATCGTCACTTTGCCGAGCATGTGCCGATTGAATCCATGATGGTGCACCGGCAGTTGCGGCCCAAACCCTCTCGTTTGATGTTGCAACAACTACTGGCTCGGCGTGGCCTGCGTGCCCGCGACTGCGTGCTGGTGGAAGATACGCTCGCCAATCTCAAATCGGCAAAATCCCTCGGCTTGCGCACAGTGTGGTTTACTGGCTACCTGAGCGCACTGGCGCGCCGCCCTGGCTTTGTGGATGTCACAGTAAAATCGTTGAGTCATTTGCCAGGTAAGCTACACCGGCTGATGTAGAGCGCGGCCTCCTGCCGTCACCGATTGCCTCACTGATAACGATTATGGCCAATACCAAACCGGGCGAGCGCAAGCTGCAGATACTTCAGGCACTGGCCGCCATGCTGGAACAGCCCAAGGGAGACCGTATCACCACCGCCGCACTGGCAGCACGGCTCGACGTTTCCGAAGCAGCGCTATACCGTCATTTCGCCAGCAAGGCACAGATGTTCGAGGGTCTGATCGAATTCATCGAGACCTCGGTCTTTGGCCTCATCAACAAGATCAGCGACGGTGAAGAGAATGGCGTGCGCCAGGTACGCAGTATCGCGGGCATGCTGCTCGCTGATGATGGCTTTTGTGATGGGCCGCTGGCATCGCTATGCGAAAGGTGGATTTCAGTTGCGACCGACCGAGGGTGCTGCACAACAGCTAGTCATGCTTGTTCCCTGAGGGGCGTCGTATTTATCGTGGTCTGAATCGTTGTATGTATAAAAGCCACAGGATCCCGGCTTTCGCCGGGATGACGGTAGGAATTTTACGGTCGCCTCAACAACGACGGTCATTCCGGCGAAAGCCAGGATCCCGTGGCTTAGTTTGAGCGCAGTGCCTTGGCGTGTTGCACGCCTTTCAAGCGGCTGACGAAATGCGCGCTTAGTGTTGCGCGTCAGCGCATACCGGGCAATCACTGCCGCGCGTGGTGCGTATGCTGGTCCACTCCATAGTGCGCGCATCGAGCAGCAGCAATCTGCTTGCGAGTGACTCCCCCATTCCCATAATCAGTTTCAATGCTTCGGCCGCCTGCACGGTGCCGATGATGCCCACCAGCGGCGCGAACACACCCATGGTCGAGCATTGCACTTCCTCAAACTGCTGATCGGGCGGAAAGAGACAGGCATAGCAAGGCGTCTTGCCACTGCGGGAGTCGAATACAGCGACCTGGCCGTCCATGCGAATCGCCGCACCCGATACCAGCGGTACGCGCGCATTCACGCAAGCCTGATTGATTGCATGTCGTGTCTGGAAATTGTCGGTGCAATCCAGCACCACGGTCGCGCCCTCGATCAGGCTGGATAGTGTCGATGCATCGGCGCGATCGAATACGGTGTGCACCTCGACATCCGGATTGATCTGTGCCAGCGTCTCTTTGCCGGAGGCTGCCTTGGGCTGACCCACACGCGCCGTCGTGTGCAGAATCTGCCGCTGCAGATTGGTCAGATCCACCGTGTCATGGTCGACCAGTGTTATCCGGCCAACGCCTGCGGATGCGAGGTACAGGGCGACGGGCGATCCCAGTCCGCCTGCGCCAATCACCAGCGCGTGTGCTGCCAGCAATTTCTCCTGTCCTTCGATGCCGATGTCATCAAGCAGGATGTGGCGAGAATAGCGAAGCAGTTGTTGGTCGTTCATTGGAGTCGGGCGTTCAGTGCGTGGGCGGAGTCACAGACAAAAAAACGGCCGCATCGCTGCGGCCGGGTTTGATTCAGGGCGGGCTTATTTTTTCTCGCCACTGCCATCCGGGTTGTTGATGTTCCCGTCTTTCTTGTTCTCGATCTTGGCAGACTTTGATGTTTGCACCGGCTGCCCTTTGAGGTGGGCCAAGGCTTGCCCCAACTGGAAATCTTCCTTGCTGCCGAATTCCAGTGGTTTACGCTTTTTCTCCAGCGCGGCAAGCCGCTTCGCTTCTTCGAGTTCATCGACGATATTCGCGCCGTTGCCAGCATCCTTGTCCTTGTCATTGGACAAGTGCTTTTGCAGATCGGATTCGCGGAGGCGCATGCCATTCATGCCATCACCATCAGCGTACTCATCCACCAGCAGATCAGGAACGATGCCCTTGGCCTGGATCGAGCGGCCATTCGGTGTGTAGTAGCGTGCGGTCGTCAGCTTGACGGCGGTATCGGACGAAAGCTGGCGTATGGTCTGTACCGAACCTTTGCCAAACGTTTGCGTGCCCATGATGGTGGCGCGCTTGTAGTCCTGCAGTGCACCGGCCACGATTTCCGATGCAGAGGCTGAGCCGGAATTCACCAAAACTACCATCTTCACTTTTTTGACCTGCTCGGGCAGCCGCGACAGGGGATCGCCACTGCTCCGATTGCCATAGTATTCACGGCGAGCCAGATAGGTTGCTTTGGAATCCGGCAACTGACCATTGGTCGACACGATGGGCACATCCTTGGGCAGGAAGGCTGCCGATACGCCTATGGCACCGGGCAGCACGCCGCCCGGGTCATTGCGCAGATCCAGAACCAGCCCCTTGAGGTTGGGGTCTTGCTGGTAGAGCGCGCTGATTTTTTTCGCCAGATCTTCAACCGTGGGTTCCTGAAACTGCGCGACGCGTATCCAGGCATATCCGGGCTCGACGATCTTGGCCTTCACGCTCTGCACCTTGATTTCCTGGCGCACGATCGTAATCATCAAGGGCTTTTCTTCTTCCTTGCGGGCGACCGTGAGCGTGATCTTGGTATTCGGTTCGCCGCGCATGCGCTTGACGGCTTCGTCCAGCGTCATGCCCTTGACCGGGGTGCTGTCGAGGCGGGTGATCAGGTCACCTGCTTTCAGACCAGCCTTGTAAGCGGGGGAATCCTCGATCGGCGAAATGACTTTGACATAGCCGTCTTCCATGCCGACTTCAATGCCGAGACCGACGAACTTGCCCTGCGTACCTTCACGCAGTTCCTTGAAGGCTTTCTTGTCGAGGTAAGCGGAGTGAGGATCAAGTGATGCCACCATGCCGGAGATGGCTTCGGTGAGCAGTTTTTTATCTTCAACCGGTTCGACATAATCCGATTTGATCAGCCCGAATACATCGGTGAGCTGTCGCAGCTCTTCGATGGGCAGAGCCGAACCGGCATTTTTCTGGGCCAGTGCATCAAATTGCATGGAACCCGCGATGCCGGCAATCAGGCCCAGCCCTATCAGTCCTGCGTTCTTCAGTCTGCTACTCATGTCTCACCTGTTCATCCATGTCAGCGGATCTAACGCCCGCCCTTGGTGCCGCATTTCAAAGTATAAACCCGATTGCTCATTGCCGCCGGTGTTACCTGCAATCGCTATCACTTCGCCCCCTTTGATTCGGTCGCCCGGTCGCTTGAGCAGTGACTGATTATTGCCGTAAATGGTCATGTACTGCCCGCCGTGATCGATAATGATCAGGTTGCCGAAGCCGCGCATCCAGTCGGAAAAGATCACTTCGCCCGCAGCGCTGGCCCGAATTTCCGTCCCTTCGGCTGCTTTGATGAACAGGCCTTTCCAGTTCGGACCTTCCGGCCGTTTCGCGCCGAATGCAGCCAGTATCTCGCCCTTGACCGGCATTTTCAGCTTGCCGCGCAGGCTCGCGAATTCCGCACCGTCGGGTGGCGGCGGTGGCAGCGGTTGCTCTGGCAAGGGTTTGGCGGGCGCGGTCTGCGCTTCGGTGGGCTCGGCCTCGCGTGCCTTGTCGGTTGATTTCGGATTGTCGCTGGATTTGCCCGGTTTTCTCTCGGCCGTCTTTTTGCGATCGGCCTGCTCTTTGGCGTCTGCTCGTGCGCGCGCGCGTCGCTTGGCTTGCTCTTCCTCCGCTTTGCGCTGCTGCGTGATCAGGGTGGCCAGGCGATCGACCAAGGCAGCCAGCCGTTCCTCATCCCGCTCCAGCCGCCCCGCCTGCTTGCGCTGGTTTTCCAGTTTGCCCGAGAGCTGGCCGACCAGTGCCTTGCGTTTGTTCTTTTGTTTTTCCAGCACCGCTTTTTGCTCGCGCTGCTCCTGGGCGATTTCATCCAGCGATTCACGCGCCTTTTCGGCTTCTGCCTTGTTGGTTTCGATCGCTGCGAGATCTTTTTGCAGTGCTGCGATCGCTTTCATCTGCTCTGCAGACACATAACCCAGATAGCGCAGCTCGCGCGCCATGCGATTGGGATTGTCGCCTGACAGCATCAGGCGCAAACGATCATCCTGACCAGCAATGTACTGCTCACGCAGCATTTTCTCCAGTCGCTCGCGCTGCGCCTGGACGGTTTTTTCAAGGGCTTCCTGACTGACAGTCAAGGCGTGGAGGTGCGTTCGGGTGCGTTCCAGTTCGCTGGCCAGCTCGCGCAAGGCGCGGTTGGCGTTGGATATTGCTGCTTCAGAATCAGCCAGTGCGTCGGCCGCATCGCCGCGCGCCTTCTCAGTCTTGACGATGTCTTCCTTGAGATCGGAGAGCTTTTTGCGCAGTTCGGAACGCTCCTGCTCTGCTGCCTGTTTCTGACGTTTGCGATCGCTGACTCGGTCGGAGGTTTCGGCGCGTAGCGGTCCGTGTGCGGCCAGCACTGCCAGAAAATAGCAGCTCAGAAGAGCGATACGCGCGATCATCAAGGCCTTAGCTGGACTGACCCTGACTGGCCACGGCTTGCGTCGCAGCCGCGATGGCGGCGGCATCGCCAAGGTAATAACTGCGCAGCGGCTTCAGATTGGCATCCAGTTCATAGACCAGCGGCTGGCCGTTTGGAATGTTCAGGTTGACGATGTCCTGATCGCTGATGCCATCCAGATATTTCACCAGCGCGCGCAGGCTGTTGCCATGGGCCGAGATCAGGATGCGCTTGCCACTTCGAATCGCCGGCACGATCGATTCATTCCACAAGGGCAGCACTCTTGCTACCGTGTCTTTGAGGCATTCCGTCAGCGGGATCTCCTCGCGCTTGAGCCTGGCGTACCGCGGATCCGAAAAAGAAACACGCGGGTCAGTGACTTCCAGTGGCATTGGGGGAATGTCGTAACTGCGGCGCCAGATCATTACCTGTTCCTCACCGTAGCGTGCCGCTGTCTCGTTCTTGTTCAGGCCCTGCAGTGCGCCATAATGACGCTCGTTCAGTCGCCAGCTATGGACCGTGGGCAGCCACATCAAGTCCATTTCATCCAGCGCGCACCACAACGTGCGAATGGCGCGCTTGAGTACTGAGGTATAAGTGATATCGAAAGTGAAGCCGGCTTGATGAAGTAGCCTACCCGCGTCGCGCGCTTCGGCAATGCCTTTTTCGGTCAGATCGACATCGGCCCAGCCGGTAAATCGGTTATCTCGGTTCCATTCGGACTGGCCATGACGCATCAGGACAATTTTGTACATAGGGGTTGAATTATTCGGTATGGGCAATCAGAAAGCGTCGAGACGCTCCAAGCCTTCTATTTTATAATGCCCGGCTTGCTTCAAACGAATGGACTGACGTGAAATTCTTGATTGACAATATCTGGCTGATTCTGATTGCCCTGGTTTCCGGAGGTGCGCTGGCCTGGCCGACGCTGAGCCGCAGCAAAAATACCTTGTCGACCTTGCAGGCAACGCAATTGCTCAATAAAGGCAAGACCCTGATACTGGATGTGCGCTCTGCTGACGAGTTCAAAGCGGGACACTTGCGCGCATCAAAAAACATTCCCCTTGATGAGTTGCCTGTCCGCATGGCCGATCTCGACAAATCCGCTGCGGTGCTGGTGATCTGCCAGACGGGTGGACGTGCCGGCCGGGGTGCGTCGCAATTGCGGCGTGCCGGTTTTCCCGATGTCTACGTACTTGAGGGCGGTTTTGCGACCTGGCAGTCGCAAGGTCTGCCAGTTGCTACCTGAGGAGGCCACAAAGATGGGTGCAAAAATTCGTATGTACACTACGGGCGTCTGTCCCTACTGCACTATGGCCGAGCGTCTGCTCAAGGCCAAAGGGATTGACGAGATTGAAAAAATCCGTGTCGACTTGCAGCCCGACCAGCGTGTGCAGATGATGGAAATGACCGGCCGCCGAACCGTACCGCAGATTTATATCGGCGATACGTATGTAGGTGGCTTTGATGATCTTTCCGCTCTCGATCGCGAGGGCAGGCTGGAACCCCTGCTGCGGGGTACCTGAGGCAAGCGCACATTCGCCTGTCATTTTTTTACTTTTTAACGAAAGCGCTTCATGTCCGATCAGAATTCGCAAGCCACCGAGCAGCAACCGCAGTTCAATATCCAGCGTGTCTACCTGAAAGACATGTCTCTGGAACAGCCGAATTCGCCTGGTATTTTCCTTGAACAGGAAAGTCCTGCGATGGAAATCGCGCTCGACGTCAGCTCCGAACAGATTGCGGATGGTTTTTTCGAGTCGACCATCACCGTCACCATCACCGCCAAAATCCGCGATAAAGTGGCTTTCCTTATCGAGGGCAAGCAAGCCGGCATTTTCGAAGTACGCCTGGTTCCCGAAGATCAGCTCGAATTGCTGCTCGGTATTGCCTGCCCTAACATTTTGTACCCCTACCTGCGCTCCAATATTTCGGATGTGATCACGCGCGCCGGTTTTCCGCCGTTTCACCTGTCCGAGATTAATTTCGAAGCGTTCTATCATCAGCGCAAGCAGACGATTGCCCAGCCGGCGCCCACCCAGGTGCAATAAATCGCCATGCGATCTCTACCAACCCGCTCGCTTGTGATTGGATTGCTTTGTGCGCTGGGCTTGACTGCATCGCATGCAGCAGATTTCAGTTCGGTCGCATCACGCTACGCCATCATGTACGACGCGCCGACAAAAAAAGGACGCAAGCTTCATATTGCCTTTGCCGGCATGCCGGTTGAGGTATTGTTCAGTAATGGCGATTGGGTGCGGGTGCGCGACGCGACCGGTGATCTCAGTTGGATGTCCTCGGACGCGCTGCATCCCCGGCGCACGCTGGTTGTCGAGGTCGACGAGGCCATGATTCGCTCGTCTGAAAGTGAATCTGCGCCGGTAGTATTTACCGCCGCAAAATGGGTGCTGCTTGATCTCGCCGAACCCATCCGATCGGGCTGGATCAAGGTCAGGCACCGCGATGGTGAAACGGGCTTTATCAAGGCCTCCGACGTCTGGGGCGACTAGGGTTTGCCTTGTCCTCCCCCTCTCACAACCCGATGAATATTTCCGTTTTCGGCGCCGGTGCTTGGGGCACGGCTCTGTCGACGGCGCTGTCAGATCGTCATCAAGTCATGCTCTTCGGGCGCGATGCGCAGGCCATTGCCGAGATGAGCATTCGGCGAGAAAATGCTCGCTACCTTCCCGGCCTGGCGCTGCCATCTTCGCTTAAGCTCACCTCGCATTTACCCTCCGCGATTTCGCATGCCAGTGATGGCTTGATGATTGCCGCGACCTCAGTGGCAGGATTGCGCCCCTTGCTGGCTTCATTCCTTCCGTATGCATTGCCTAATCTGATCTGGTTGTGCAAAGGTTTCGAAGAAGGCAGTGCCTTGCTGCCGCATCAAATCGTGCGTGAACTGATGGGCGAGACGCTGCCTTGCGGTGCCTTGTCCGGCCCTTCATTTGCTCAGGAAGTAGCGCGTGGTCTGCCCTGTGCTTTGACGATCGCTTCCGCTGATCCCGCCTTGTGTCAGCTTGCCGTCTCTGCGATTCATGGCCATACGATACGGGTGTATTCCAGCGATGATCTGGTGGGCGTGGAAGTGGGTGGTGCAGTCAAGAATGTACTCGCGATTGCAACCGGTATCGCTGATGGACTCGGTCTGGGCATGAATGCGCGCGCTGCCTTGATTACGCGCGGGCTGGCTGAAATCACGCGTCTTGGCATTGCACTCGGTGGCCGCAGCGAAACCCGAGGGTGTGCGCTGCGTGCGCGCTGTGCAGCAACTCGCTCGGCAGCATCAGATAGTTACACCGATTGTCGACGCAGTTGCGCGCGTTTTGTTCGAATCGGAAACTCCCCTGAACGCTTTGCAGCAGTTGCTGGCTCGCGAAGCGCGTATCGAAAGCGATTGAGCCTTTTGCCGCCAGTCGCTCGACACAAAAATTCTCTTCTATCGTGCCCTGTTCGGGCACTTTATTGCTTCTTGCTTGTCAAAGTTGGGTTATCAACACCAGAGCCTGCTTATGCGACATGCAAGCAACTTCTCCCGCGCTACCAGCCGGCGCTCCGGCTTTACGCTGATTGAAATCATGGTTGTCGTGGTCATCATGGGTGTGCTGGCCGCTCTGCTCGTGCCACGCCTCATGGGTCGCACGGATGATGCGCGCATTCTCGCGGCAAAACAGGACATCGCCACGCTGATGCAGGCGCTCAAACTCTATCGACTTGATAACCAGCGTTATCCAACGACCGAGCAGGGTCTGCAGGCATTGATTGCCCGTCCGAGCAGTGGTCCTCAGCCAGCCAACTGGAAAACCGGTGGTTATATCGACAGGCTCAACAAAGATCCTTGGGGCAATCCGTATCAGTATTTGTCGCCGGGTACGCGCAGTGAAGTGGATATTTTTTCCTTAGGTGCAGACGGCCAGCCCGGCGGAACCGGTAATGATGCTGATATCGGCTCCTGGGCGGACTGACGCGCATCAGTATCAAGGCTTCACCCTGCTGGAGTTGCTGGTGGTGTTGGTGATTGCCGGCATTCTGCTGGGCGCTGTTGCACTCAATGCCATGCCGGGTAACAGCCAGTTGCTTCAGGATGATGCGCAACGGATAGCCTTGCTGCTACAAGCTGCGCGCGATGAAGCGATTGTGCGTAATCGCGCCATCGCTTT
Source organism: Oxalobacteraceae bacterium (assembly GCA_021298975.1). Lineage (GTDB taxonomy): Bacteria > Pseudomonadota > Gammaproteobacteria > Burkholderiales > Burkholderiaceae_D > Pernthalerella. The sequence goes on along the minus strand of JAJTGC010000037.1, from coordinate 16,655 downwards.
CGAAATTGATGAACAGCGCTACCGTTTCTTGATCCGGCAGAACGACAGCTGGCAAGTTCTGACCCATGATGCACTCCTGCGTGAACGCACATTTCGTCGCACCCCCTTGGTTGTCTCGCTCACACCGCCAAGCTCAGACCGGTTGCCTCTGCGCATCGTGTTCGGTCGTGAGCCGGTGGACAAGCCATTTACGCTGCGACTCACCCTGGGGGAAAAAAGCACAAGCATTCAGGCCGATGGTATTGGTAATTTTCAGGTGCAGTGAAAATAATTCGGAGCAATCCACGTCATGTCGCAGCGCTATAAAAATCGTCAAGGACGCAGTCAAGGTTTCACCTTGCTGGAAGTACTGGTGGCCTTGGTCATCATGGGTACTGCGCTGGCAGCCAGTTTGCGTGCAGTCGCCAGTCTTACTCAGAACAGCAGTGATTTGCGTGCAGCGATGATGGCCACCTGGTCGGCAGAAAACCGTCTGACGCAAATCAGGCTCGCGCGTGAGTGGCCACCACTGGGACGGCGAGATTTTTCATGTGCGCAGGCCGAATTGCCGTTGCGTTGCGAAGAGCAGATTTATCCGACGCCTAACCCCGCTTTTCGTCGGGTCGAGGTCGCCGTGGTGGATGAGCGTCAGGCATCACGCCGTATCATCATGCTGTCTCAGATCGTTCCCAATGCGATCTGATTGCTTATCTGTACCCGAGGTTTCGCAGCGTGGAATGACGCTGGTCGAATTGCTGGTCGCAATGACCGTGATGGCTTTTGTGGCGGTACTCGGCTGGCGTGGCCTGGACAGCATCACGCGCGCGCGTATCAGCCTCAATGAGGAGCTGGCACAAACGCGTGGCCTGCAGCTGGCCTTTGCGCAATTGCAGACCGATTGCATGAATGTCGTCCATCCTGCCGAGATTGATGGTCGTCAGCCACTGGACATTGACCAGACGCGCATTACACTCGTTCGTCGCACGCAGCCCGAAGCACAGCCCGGTGCGCTGCAGCTGGTGACTTATCGTTTGCGCGATGGCGCGCTCACACGAGAGGAATCACCACCAACGCGGGACCTCGTACGACTGAATCAATACCAGCAACTCGCCCAGTCATCCGCATCATCGGGCTTGCGTCTGCAATCTGGCGTGCATTCCATGCAATCACGCGTGTGGGCGGATGACGGCCGCGGCTGGCGCGGCATGGGTAGTGTGGACAGCAGCATGCCCACATCGCGCGCTGCATTGATGAATCCGCAGGCGGGTACCACTTCGACGCAGATTGTCTGGACCGGGTTGGAAGTCGCATTGCGACTGCCGGGACGTGGGGCGAGCCTCACGAAAATATTCATGCTGGGTGCGGTATGAGATCAAGCCGCTCTGCCAAAACATCGCATCGCGTCAAATCAGTGGTCCGCTCGCATGTCAGACAGCGTGGCGTTGCAGTGATCACGGCTTTGCTATTGACTACGCTGGCCATCACCATCGTGGCCAGTCTCTTCTGGCAGCAGCAGGTGCAGGTGCGCTCGATTGAAAATCAGCGCATGCAATTGCAAAAGCAATGGATCTTGCGCGGTGCACTTGATTGGGCGCGACTGATCTTGCGTGAAGACGGAAAGTATTCTGCCATTGATGATCTCTCCGAGCCTTGGGCTGTACCTTTGTCGGAGACGCGGCTGGATCAGTATGTCGATGCTGCGTCACGTGACGTAGCCCCAAGCGCGATGCTCTCGGGTTCAATACAAGACGCACAAGCGCGTTTCAATCTCACCCGACTGGCCGCCAGTGGTCAGGTGATGCGTACCGAAGTCGCTGCCTTCGAGCGGCTGTTGTCAGCACTCCAGCAGAATCCTTCCCTTGCGCGCGTCGCCGCCGAGCAGATTGCTGCCAGTCAGCGTCACTCTGAAACGGGTAACGATGCCACACGCCCTATCAGTTTTTTGCAGGTGGATGACTTGTTGGCCGTGGCCGGTTTTACACCAGCAGTCATTATGGTGATTCGCGATGACGTTATTTTTCTGCCGCGTGCCACGCCGCTGAATGTGAACACGGCCAGTGCACCTGCGCTGGTCGCGCGCCTGCCTGACTTGTCGCTCAGTGATGCGAGTGCGCTGATTGCACGTCGACGTACTGCCGCTTTTGTTGATCTGAATGATTTCAACACGCGCGTGCCGGGTGTGGAAAGCGATCCGGATCAGCTGTCGGTGGCGACTCGGTTTTTTCTGGTGAACGGACGGGTGAGCATGCGCGAAGCGATGATGCAGGTACAAGCGCTGATTGAACGACAAGGCGCGATGACGCGCCTGCTCTGGGTGCGTGAGGTCTGAGGCATGCGCAGCAAAGAAAACACCATCACCTACCTGCGTTTGCCGCCGCGGACCACGATTGATCAGACGCTGAATATCGCTGATATCGCATTGCCGTACGCAGTCGCTCTGAGAGGCAAGCTGTTACAGACGGGTGTCATGTCGCTTTCGCAGCCAGGCTTGGCGCTGGGTGATGCGTACACCGTAGTGATGCTGGTGGCTGCCAGCGATGTCACGTTGCTTCGTGTGGAGGTGCCGCCTTTGCCCGCACACCGTTTGCATTTGGTGCTACCTGCATTGGTGGAAGATCGCTTGATCGGTGATGCAGCCGATTGCGTGATGGCGGCGGGGAAAGATAGGGCGGGCAAACGCGCAGTCGCCGTCGTGCAGCGTGACTGGCTATTGGCATGGACCCGGCGGCTGCGTGATGCCGGTGTTCGCCGCCTACGTGCCTTGCCGGTGCAATTGTGTCTGCCCTTGCAGGCCGGTCATCTTGCCGCCGCATTGATGGTGCAGGGCGATGCAAGCGAACTTGTCATTCGCTATGGTGCAGATGAAGGCATTGGCTTGCCGCTGACCGATGCCGATGGGGTGACTCTGCCCGATCAGGTACTGCAGCTGCTTTCCACGATGGTGGGTGAGCGGGTGGCTGATGTGTTCCTGCCGCCTGATTTTATCGGTGAATATCAAGCCGCACTGGCCTCGGGCCGTCACTCGGTGAAGCTGGGTACGCTCAATGAGCTGACTTGGGCGAGTTTGATCGATGCCGCCAGTGACGCCGAACCGGATTTGATGTCCGGTGTCAGCGAGCCCGAATCGGCAGGCATTGATTGGCAGCGCTGGCGCTGGCCCCGTCGTTTGGCCTTGTTGCTGGTGGTGGTGAATATCGCCGCATTGCAGATTGAGAGCTGGCGTTTGCAGAACGAGGCGGCAGGTTTGAAGGAGGCAATGGCGACTACCTATCGGCGCAGTTTTCCCAATGAGACGACCGTGTCTGATCCGCTGGCGCAAATGCAGCGCAAGATCGCTGCCTCGCGTCAGCGTGCGGGTGAAACGGCACCATCTGATTTTCTGGCACTGGCTGCCGCATTCGGTGAGGCATGGACCCGCTTGCAAACGCAAACCGGTGTGGGTGCGCAGGCCATTGCCGCCATTGATTATCGTGATCAGATGCTGGAGATACGTTTCAAGCCAGCGGTCAAGCTATCCATCGAGGCTGCCCAGCCTGTGCTCGCCACACACGCGTTGCAGGCGCGTGCGATGAATGTCGAGGGTGATGCCAGTGTCTGGCAGGTACGCAGCGCGCCATGAACACTGCCTTGCGTATCACCATGAGCGTGCGTCAGCGCATCGCAGCAGCCTGGCAGGGACTGACGCTGCGCGAGCGCCGTCTGCTGATGTTGGGCGGTGCATCGCTGGTCGTGCTGCTGTGCTGGTTCTGGGTGATCGATCCTGCCATCAAGACGCGCAAGAAAATACAACAGCAATTGCCTGAGCTGCGTGCTCAGTCTGCGCAACTGCGCGCGCTGGCGCAGGAAGTAGTGGGTCTGCCAGCTGCTGCGCCTGTTGCTCAGGTCTGGTCACGTGAAGCGCTTGAACGCTCGCTGATGGAGTCAGGCCTGAAGGCGGAGCAAATCACCCTGATTGACGGAAAATTCAGGCTGAGTTTTTCGGATGTGTCGTTTTCCACGCTGACTGATTATTTGCAAAAAGCGCAGCGTGAGCATCAGCTGACGGTCACAGAAGCCACGATGACCGCGCATGATCGTCTCGACAGAGTGAACGCGAAGCTCTCCCTGCAGCAACCCGCATGAGGGCCGTGTTCATCTGGTTTGCCGCTGCATTGCTGATCGTGATCATCATCATCACGGCAACGCTGCCGGCCGCATGGCTGGCACCCGTCGTGGAACGGCAGACAGGTGGTCGGTTTTCATTAGGCGATGCCGCGGGCAGCCTGTGGCGTGGCTCGGCGTTCTTGGGCGTGGTCAGCGCGGGTGACCCCGCCGCGAGGGCACGGGTACCACTCGTGCCATTGCTGCCAGGCCGTTTTCACTGGCGATTGTCACCGATGCTGTTACTGGGTCGTGTTGATATGCGCATCGACAACCGGGATGTGCTGACACAGCCAGTTCATTTGCAAGGCAATTGGCATCAGTGGACATTGACGCCGTCGGCGTTGATGTTGCCAGCGGAGCGCTTGTCAGCGCTTGGTGCACCCCTCAATACCCTCAAGCCATCAGGTCGCATGCGTCTGTCATGGCAGACGCTCACGCTGTCGGATACGCGGGAGGGCATCGCGATGGATGGTCCCATGCAGCTCGACATGACAGAGATTGCATCAGCCTTATCGCCGGTCAAGCCATTGGGCGCTTATCAGCTGCAAGTCGGCTGGCGTGGCGCACGCGCACAACTCACACTGAAAACTTTATCCGGACCCTTGCAGCTTCAGGGTACTGGTGTACTGGTCCATGGCCGGCTGCAGTTTTCAGGCGAGGCATGGGCACAGGAAGGACAGGAACAGAGACTGGCAATTCTGCTCAATCTGCTCGGGCAGCGACGCCAGATAGGGAACCGTAACATCATCGCGCTCGAATTCAAATGACTACTAGGACATCCTGCACTGTGACACCGAGCTTGCATCGCCAACGAGTCTGGTTGTCGTGTGCTTTTCTTGTTCTCTGCATTTGTCTCATATCGTCATCTGCCAGAGCGCAGGACCCGTCCACGAATCAGGCTACGCTGAATTTCGTTGGTGCCGATATCGAATCCGTGGTGCGTGCCATTGGTCATTACACCGGCAATACCTTCATCATTGATCCGCGCGTCAAAGGCACCATCAATCTCGTCTCCGAAAAGCCAGTGACCAAAACACAGGCTTTCGACCTGCTGAGCTCCGTGCTGCGCCTGCAGGGTTATGCAGTGGTGCGCACATCTGACTATGTGAAAGTGCTGCCTGAGGCGGATGCGAAACTGCAGGCGGTGCCCGTACAGACAGGCAAGGTGCGGGGCGATCAGATTGCGACGCAGATTTTTCGTCTGAATCATGAATCAGCCGCCGGACTGGTGACGATACTGCGACCCCTGATATCCGCCAACAACACCATCAGTGCCGATCCCACCAACAACACGCTGATCATTACCGACTACGCCGATAATCTGAAGCGCCTCTCACGCATCATTGCGTCGCTCGATACACCCGCGATCGGTGAGCTGGAAGTCATACGGCTTGAACATGCGATTGCGATTGATCTGACCGTGATGGTCAATCGCATGCTCGATTCGGGTACGGTACCCGGCACGGTTGATCCGGGACGCGTCATGCTGCTCGCCGATGCGCGCACCAATGCCATCATCATTCGCGCGCCGACCGCCGCGCGCGCGCACCTGGCACGCACCCTGATTGCCAAACTCGATCAGCCCACGGCCTTGCCCGGTAATGTGCATGTGGTGTATCTGCGTAATGCCGAGGCCACGCGTCTGGCACAGGTACTGCGTGCCGTGGTCGCCGGTGAATCGGGTGCTACTGCACCGGGCATGATGCCGGTGACCCAAATGCAAACGTCTGCACCGGCACAAGCCGCGACCGGGCAACAGACAGCGGGTTTGCAGGCGCCGCCCTCATCACCCGGAACGCAACAGGGCCCATTGCCCGCGGGTGGTGCGGGAGGATTCATTCAGGCCGATCCCACCACCAACACCCTGATCATCACCGCCAACGAGCGCGTGTATCGCAATCTGCGCAACATCATTGATCAGCTGGATGCACGTCGCGCGCAAGTGTATGTGGAGTCGCTGATTGTCGAAGTCAGCGCCGACAAGGCAGCAGAACTGGGTGTGCAATGGGCGGCGCTCTCTGGTGACAGTAACAGCCGCTATCGCGTTGGGGTACTCACCGGGTTTTCTAGCGAAGGCAATAATCTGGTGACGCAGGCAGCCTCGATACTCGGACCCAACAAGACGGCACTGCCACCGGGCAATGGACTGACCATGAGTATGTTCCGACAACATAACGGTGCCCTTGGGCTGGGATTGCTTGCGCGCGCGCTCGAGCGTGATGTCAAAGCCAATATTTTGTCCATGCCCAATCTGATCACGCTCGACAATGAAGAGGCTCGCATCATCGTCGGGCAGAACGTACCCTTCATCACCGGTCAGTTCACGACACCGGCCTCGGGCGGTACGGCTGGCGTGAATCCCTTTCAAACCATTGAGCGGCGTGACATTGGTCTGTCGCTGCGCGTGCGGCCCCAGATTTCCGAGGGTGGTACGGTAAAGATGGCGATTTATCAGGAAACCTCGAATATTCAGCAATCGACCACCTCGGGGCTGATCACCAGCAAGCGCTCGATTGACACCAATGTGCTGGTCGATGACGGACAGATCATTGTGCTCGGTGGATTGATCGAAGACACCGTCAATGACAGCGTCGAGAAGGTGCCTGGTCTGGGCAGCATACCGATTATTGGTTATCTGTTTCGTTATCAGTCGCGCCGTCGCGGCAAAACCAATCTCATGGTGTTTCTTCGCCCTACCGTTGTTCGCACGGAGGCGCATACCGTTGCTGTGGCCACTGATCGTTATGACTACATTCGCGGTACGCAATCCGACATACAGCCTGAGCCGAATGCCCTGCTGCCCCGCATAGAGACGCCTGCGCTGCCACCGCTGAAAGACGGCAAGCCCGTAGGTGGCGCGCTGCTGCATCGGCGTGATGACCCGACAGCACCACCTCCCGTTAATTCGCCATTGCAGGCACCTTCTGAGCGTTTTCCTGTCGAACCGCCAGTGATTGATTTACGTTAAAAGAAAACACGAGAGAAAAACATGACAGTGATGCATGACCCGCGTTTGTTGCCCTTCAGTTTCGCGCGCGATTTTGGCTTGCTTGCCCAGGCAGCGGATGATGCGGTCGATATCTGGCTATCGGATGCTACCGCGCCGTCTGCAGTGGCTGAAGTCGGCCGACGCTTCGGCCGCGTACGTTTGAATGCCTTGTCGCGTGAACAACTGGAGACGGCGATCGCACGTGCTTATGCTGGATCGGGCGGCGACGCTGCACAGGTGGTTGATGAAGTGGAATCGGACCTGGATCTGGCCCGATTGATGCAGGAAATGCCGGCGATCGAAGATTTACTGGAATCTGCCGATGACGCCCCCGTGATCCGCATGATCAATGCGCTGCTGACCCAAGCCTTGCGTGAAGGCGCGTCGGATATTCACATCGAGCCTTTCGAGCAAATTTCGATTGTTCGATTTCGTATCGATGGACGATTGCGCGATATCGTGCGGCCTAAAAAGGCGATTCATGCGGCACTCATCTCGCGCGTGAAGATCATGTCGCAACTCGATATTGCAGAAAAGCGTTTGCCACAGGACGGCCGCATTACGCTGCGCGTCGGCGGCAAGCCAGTGGATGTGCGCGTCTCCACCTTGCCCACCGGGCATGGCGAGCGCGCAGTCTTGCGCTTGCTGGATAAAGAGGGTGGTCGCCTGGATCTGCAACAGCTGGGCATGAGCCAGAACACGCAGGCTCAGTTTGATCATCTGATCAGCCAGCCGCATGGCATCGTACTGGTAACGGGACCCACCGGTTCGGGCAAAACCACGACCCTGTATGCGGCACTCACGCGCCTCAATGCCGTCACCACCAACCTACTGACGGTAGAAGATCCTATTGAATATGAATTGCCGGGCGTGGGACAAACGCAGGTCAATGCGCGCATCGACATGAGCTTTGCGAAAGCTTTGCGCGCGATTCTTCGTCAGGATCCGGATGTGATCATGATTGGCGAGATACGCGACTTGGAAACTGCGCAGATCGCGGTGCAGGCATCGCTCACCGGGCATCTGGTGCTGGCGACGCTGCATACCAATGATGCGGCTGCCGCAGTGACGCGCTTGCTTGACATGGGCATCGAGCCGTTTCTGCTGTCGTCTTCGCTGCTCGGCGTTGCCGCACAACGACTCGTGCGCAAACTGTGTTCGCATTGCCGACAGTTCGATGGCCAGCACTGGCATGACGTGGGTTGCGAAAAATGTGGCAATACCGGATACCACGGTCGGGTGGGCATTTATGAACTATTGCTGACGACCGATGCGATTCGCGAGCAGATTCATAACCGTGCATCGGAAGCAGATATTCGCGCCAGTGCGCAGCGCAACGGCATGCAGAGCATGCGCGAAGATGGCGAGCGCTGGCTGCAGGATGGCACCACCACCGAAGCTGAGTTGTTGCGCGTAACAAAAGAATGAGTGCGGACTGACGATGCCAGCCTATCGCTATGAGGCTATTGATCTTGCAGGTACGATCAGCAAGGGGGTGATCAACGCCGACAATCCACGTTCTGCCCGCAGTGATTTGCGCGCACGCGGTCTGGTGCCCATGGGCATGGACGTCATCGCGGGTCAGAGGGCAGCGCCAGCTCACGGCTATCAGCGCTATTTCGGTGATCGCCTGTCGACGGTGGAACTGGCGCTGTTCACGCGCCAGCTGGCGTCACTGCTGGAAGCACGATTGCCGCTGGAGCAGGCATTGACAGCCTTGCTCGAACAGGCAGAGCGACCTTACCTGCGTGATCTGGTTGCCGCAATACGTGCTGAAGTCATGGGCGGTGCTTCGCTGTCGGAGGCGATGGCACAGCATCCGCGGGATTTTGCCGATATCTATCGCGCACTGGTCGCGTCGGGAGAGCATATCGGGCAATTGTCGGGCGTGCTGTCACGACTGGCTGATTTTGTCGAACGACGCAATGCACTGGTGCAGAAGGTGCGTCTGGCTTTTACTTATCCGGCCATCGTCACTGCGGTAGCATTTGCGATCGTAATTTTTCTGCTGACTTATGTTGTACCGCAGATTGTGTCCGTGTTTGCGAACACCCGGCAGCAATTGCCGTTTCTCACCATCGCGATGCTGGCACTGTCAAATTTTGTGCGTCACTGGGGCTGGTTGCTTGCGTTGATTGGGGTGGGCGCGGGCATAGGTGCGCGCTGGGCATTGCGTGATCCCGTGTTGAAAATGCGCTGGCACACCTGGAAACTGAGTGCGCCGATTTATGGACGCTTTGAGCGCAGTCTGAATACTTCGCGCTTTGCCAGCACGCTGGCGATTACCATCAGCTCGGGCGTACCGATACTGCGTGCACTTCAAACGAGTCGCGACACCTTGTCCAATGTGGCCTTGCGTGCGCAGGTGGAGGCAGCAACGGCCAGCGTGCGTGAGGGCGTGGGTCTGGCACGCGCATTATCAGATCATCCGCATTTTCCGCCACTGCTCATTCACATGATTCACGCGGGTGAAGTGACCGGCGAGTTGCCTGCGATGCTCAATCGCGCAGCACAAATGCAGGAGCAGGATCTTGAGCGCCGAGCGCTCACGATTGCCGGGCTTCTGGAGCCAGCGCTGATTCTGGCGATGGGTATTGTTGTTTTGCTGATCGTACTGGCAGTGCTGATGCCCATCATCGAGATCAATCAGCTGGTGCGCTGAGTGACCCAATACTTCACAGGCTTCAGGGTTGCAATGCAGAGGAGCTGGCGTGCATGAAAAGATTACCTCTGGCGTTATCTTTTTTATTGTTTCTGGCCTTGTCGGCATCGCTGACATATTGGCTGGTGCAGTGGACAGCACCGGCACCGCGCGCAGTGTCAGCGCCACCCAAAAGCGAACGTCCGATACCACCGGTGAGCGCTGCCGCCAGTTTGTTCGGCGGTCGTTCCCCCGGCAGCAGCACCGCGACGATGCAACTGCGCGGCGTGGTGCACGCAGGCAGAGCGCTTGACAGCGTGGCGATCATCACCGTGGAGGGCAAGCCACCGCGTGCGCTCAAGATCCATGGCGAGATCGGTCCTGGCGTGATCGTGAAGGAGATTCTGAATAAAACCGTCGTGGTGTCCGAACAAGGTGCGGAGCGCGAATTGAGTCTGCCAGCTTTTGCCCCACAAGAGAGTCATGCGACCGTGTCGCAAGCCAGCATGTCGCCCGCCCCGAACCTGCCACCGGCCAATCCGTCTGCGGCAATGAATGCCGTACCCAGTGCGGGTGCATCGGGCAGCAGCAATGCGCAGAGCAGTGGCATGACATCGCCCCCGGCGGCACGACCAGCACACCCGTCACAGGGCAGCGCAGCAGCGGCTGCGTCCGAGACTGCAAGGCCGCTATCAGGCCAATGAGGCTGTGGCTAATAAGGGCAATGAAACGTCAGTCTTCCGTCTTGCGCATCAGTAGCCGAATCAGTTCGCGTTTTCGTTGCTGGCGATGCGCGGTGTTGCTTTTGCGATGAGATCCGGCGAGACGCTGGCGCGCTGCGACAGCGACGGGATTGCGAGGTTTGGGTACTTTGAGCTTCGTGACCATGATCGCAATCATCAGAGCACGTAGCGCGACAGATCTTCATCGACAGCCAATGCCGCGAGCTTGTCATCCACGTAGCCCGCATCGACACATACCGCCGTGCTCTCCTGCTGACCCGCACTGAATGACACATCCTCGAGCAGCTTTTCCATTACCGTGTACAAACGTCGTGCACCGATATTTTCTGTTTTTTCATTGACCGAATAAGCGATCTCGGCAAGTCGACGTATACCCTCGTCGGTAAATTCGACCTGGACGTTTTCGGTACTGAGCAGAGCCTGGTACTGTCGAGTGAGACAGGCGTCAGTAGAGGTCAGTATGCGTTCAAAATCCGCAATCCTCAGCGACTCCAGCTCAACCCGAATCGGGAATCGCCCTTGCAGCTCGGGTATCAGATCCGAGGGCTTGGCCAGATGGAAGGCGCCGGAGGCGATGAACAGGATGTGGTCCGTTTTCACCATCCCGTATTTGGTGTTGACCGTCGTGCCTTCGACCAGTGGCAACAAATCACGCTGCACGCCCGCGCGTGATACATCCGCGCCCTGCGCACTGGCGCGGGAAGCGATTTTGTCAATTTCATCCAGAAAGACGATGCCGTTTTGTTCGATGTTGTTGATTGCCTTCTGGCGCAATTCATCTTCATTGACCAGCCGTCCTGCTTCCTCCTCAACGATCAGTTTCATGGCTTCGGAAATTTTCAGTTTGCGGGATTTCCTGCGACCCGCACCCAACCCGGAAAACATGGACTTGATTTGCTCGGTCATTTCTTCCATGCCAGGTGGTGCCATGATTTCCATTTGCGCTCTTGGCTCGGCGACCTCGATTTCGACTTCGCGGTCATCCAGCGCGCCTTCACGCAGGCGCTTGCGGAAGGTCTGCCGCGTGGTGTTGCTGGTTTTGTCTTCGGTTGCGCCGGTACTGGTGAATCCAAAATCACGCGCGGGGGTGAGCAGCACATCGAGTATCCGGTCTTCGGCGGCATCTTCGGCCTGAGCACGCACTTCGCGCATGGCCTGTTCGCGGGTTTGCTTGATGCCGATTTCGGTCAGATCGCGAATGATGGTGTCAACATCACGACCGACATAGCCAACTTCAGTGAATTTGGTCGCTTCGATTTTGATAAAAGGTGCGTCTGCCAGTCGCGCCAGCCGCCGGGCTATTTCGGTTTTTCCTACGCCGGTAGGGCCAATCATGAGAATGTTTTTTGGCGTGATTTCATGTCGCAAAGGTTCGGGTACTTGCTGCCGACGCCAGCGGTTACGCAGCGCAATCGCGACAGCGCGTTTCGCGCGAGATTGACCGACCACATGCTTGTCGAGTTCGGTAACGATTTGTTCTGGAGTGAGGTTCATCTGTTGTCGCTCTTTTTCAGTCGAGGCTTTCGATGGTCAGCGAAAGATTGGTGTAAATGCACAACTGACCGGCGATGGTCAGCGATTTTTTGACAATCTCCGTGGGCGACAATTCAGTGTTTTCCTGCAAGGCTTTTGCGGCGGATTGCGCATAGCTGCCCCCCGAGCCTATCGCACCTATGCCATCTTCGGGTTCAAGTACGTCGCCATTGCCGGTGATGATCAGTGTCGATTCACGATCCGCGACCAGCAGCATCGCTTCGAGTCGGCGCAGCATGCGATCGGTGCGCCAGTCCTTGGCCAGTTCAACCGAGGCGCGCATCAGATTGCCCTGATGCGTTTCGAGTTTGGATTCGAAGCGCTCGATCAGGGTAAACGCATCCGCCGTACCGCCCGCGAAGCCTGCCAGTACTTTGCCGTGAAACAGCTTGCGCACTTTGCGGGCGGAGCCTTTCATCACCACATTGCCCAGCGTGACTTGACCGTCGCCGCCGAGTGCCACGGTGGTGCCATGCCGTACTGAAAGAATGGTCGTGCCGTGAAATTGTTCCATCTCGAATCTCTCAAAAAATAACGGTCAAGACAGGTCTCAAGCGTGTTCCTTATCCAATGCAAACCAACACGGCAAGCCGCAGACGGCGTGGACGATGTCTGCGCTTCAGGTTTTGCGGTGGATGATTTTCAGTTCGCTGTTCCCGCCTACCAGCTGCAGCAACACAGAGACCAGAAAGCTGGTGTGTCGCAATTCTACCGGTTTGATGGTGGCTAGTCGGTTCAAGCCCGCGAGCAGGGGGGCTGCGGCATTGAAATCCACGCGACGCAGGCCTGCGCAATCCAGCACCATGCGCTCATGGCCTTGCGCATCGGTGTCGATCGCCATCAGCAAGGCGTCGATCGGCATCTCGATTGCCGCAGGCATGACGAAAGCCTGATTCGCCCGCTCAGCCTTTGCGTCCTGCGGGTTGGCGATGCCTGATCGTGGCGAGGGTGGCGACACTTCATAGGTCGTGCTGTAATCGACGCAGGTAGCCTCATAGGCGGGCGCAGCCTGCATCATCCAGAGCAATTCCATCAGCAGGCGCCAGCCCGTGTCGTCAGCATCGCGCCGTCCCGGCTGAATCAGACCACGAATCTTTTCTGCCACCACATCGGCATTGCCGAGATTGACTTCGCAGCCCGCTGACTGCCAGGACGTCAGGGTGCGCAACAAGGCGCTACAACCCGCCAGATCAACTTCAGTCACATGGACAAATTCCAGACGAAAGCACCGATGCCGGCAGCCCATCTGAAACAGGTGGCCTAGCATGGCCTCGCTGCTGGCCGAGAGTTTGCCGCGGAAGCGCAACGCCGGTAGTTTGTCAACGGAGACATGGGCAGACATTGTTTCGGCGTATTGCCAAGGGGGCGGTGATGTTTCAAAGCGCTCCGCATAAGCCAGCGCGCGCTGCTCGAATTCTGTCTGACTTCCCTCGAATTCGTGCAGTTCCAACAGCAGACGCCAAGCGAGTTTTTCATCGGGATTCGGCACAGGCTGGGCTAGGGCGGCTGACAGCAGCTCGCGCGCGGCAGCGGTCTGACCACTGCCAAAAAGAATAGCGGCTTCTTCAATCGCCTGCCGAAGATCGGTAGTTTGTGCCGATGAGGGGGATTCGGCGCTTTGCGGGGGCAGGCGTGTACTGAATTCGGCAGACATTTCGCACTCAATTGCATCGATTTTTTTCGAGGTAGTGCGCGCCTGCCAATCCGGTTGCCATGCCTGCGCCGAAGCATGCCGCACATGGCGTGTTGCAGTTTTGCCGAATAAGCCGAAGATTTTCACGTTCGCATCAGGTCGATGGAGAGAAGCGGAGGCAATGCGAACCGCCAAGCCGCACGAATTGGGTCATTGGAGGTGCAGTTCAAATACGAATCAATGTGCCCGTTGCAATTACAACGATGCGTGTCGCTTTTGTCAAACAGTGCGAGGTGTAGTGTAGGATTTTTTTGACGTCGTATCAGACGCCATGAGGTGTGGCGACTGATGCGACGTATTTTTTAAGGTGTTTTTCTGGCGTATCGTCGAATCAAAAACGGGTACGCAGACCGACCATGAGATTTCTGCCTGGCTGCGGCAGGTAGTCTTTCAGCAGCGAAGTCGACAGACGAATTTCTTCGTTCAACAGATTTCGGGCCAGAAGGAACCAGGTGACATCGGTAGTGCCGTAGCGCTGCACATAATTGATACTGGCATCGACGCGGGTATAGGCTGGCGTCGTCGTCTCTTCCGAGATACCGCTGCCGGCAATGCGGTTGTGAGCACTGGCATGCAGCACGGAGAGCGACGAGCGCCATTGCGAATCCTGGTAGCCAAAACTCAGCCCCGTGCGGGTTGATGGTTGCAATGGCAGATTGCCCAGATTATCCAGCGTGCCACGCGAGGTGTCAGCGAACACGCGGCCAAACCAACCGGGATCGTAATAGTTGTAGCTCAACTCGGCTTCGACGCCGCGCAGGGTGGCGTCGGCTTGGCTGAAGGTGCGGTCGAACTCCATGCCATCAGCAATGCCTTGCACTGCCGGCGAAAGAGAACCATAGACAAAGTTTTTTACTTTGTTCTGAAAGACATTAGCTTTCCAGCGCAAAGCCTGAGCCGTTTTTTGCAGGGAGAGATCAATATTTTTCGAGGTCTCTTTTTTCAGGTTGGCATCACCAATATCGTAGGTTTCGGTCGGGTGATGAGCGCCACCTGAATACAATTCTTCCGGCGTGGGCGCGCGCTGCGCGACAGATGCGGTAGCGCCAATGCCATAGCCGGGCATGAAGGCCCACAGTACGCCGGCGGAATACGAACCCAGCTTGAATGATCGTTTGGTGTCCATGAGCGGGCGTCGTGATATGGATTCAAATCGTCCGCCGACGTTGACTCGCAGGTCGCCAAAGTCGCGTTCTTCAACAATAAAACCGGCAGTCGATTGCGATCGTGTGCGAGGGACTGTCGGGTCATCACCGTCAAGATTCAATGCTTGTACATTCGCGTGCTCGGTTTGCAATCCGAATTTTCCACGCCATCCGGCGATCGGCAAGTGACTTAATTCCCAGCGGGATTCGAAGGACTTGTTACTGAAACGGACATGCGGATCGGTGCCCGAGTTTTCCAGTTCCGTGTGCCGGTAATCCGTCTGCCCCAGCTTTACGCGCAAGCCATCGAAGCCTTCCAATGGCGACTTGATGAAGCTGTCTACATCAAAGCGGGTTTGTGCCAGATCGATTTTGGCCAGTTCATCGCGTCCATGAATTCCGTAGACCTTGCCCAGCTGGGAGAGCGAAGCGCCGACATGTCCCCAGTCCTGTATCAGCGAGCCACCGACGGCGATATTGTTTTCTCGGTTGCGGGAAAAGCCGAGCTTGCCGGTATCGTTGTTGGCAGCACTTGCATCGACTGCGCTACTTCCTGGAATGCGATAGTCACCGGCATTCATCACGTTGCCATCAACATGCAAGCCGATGTTTCCGGCCGATCGATCGGCCGAAAAACTCAGGCCAGTGCCCTGGTCTACCGAGCTGTAGCGTAATTCGGATTCACCGGTAGCGCGTGCCTCGAGTACGGTGGGAATGCGGCCGTTGACGATATTGACCAGCCCGCCAATGGCGCCCGATCCGTACAGTAACGCGGCGGGGCCACGCAAGATTTCGATCTGAGTCGCACTCATCATGCCGCTGCCCACTGCATGATCATTGGAGATCGCCGACAGATCGCCCGTGCTCATACCGTTTTGCAGGATCTTCACGCGCGGCCCCTCCAGCCCGCGAATAATCGGGCGCGATGCGCCCGTGCTGAATCCCGAAGCGTTCACGCCCAACTCATTGCCTAACGTGTCGCCAAGCGAGCTGCCGAGCTTGTTGCGCAATTCATCGCCCGAGAGCACCTTGGCGGGCGCCAGAATCATCGCGTTTTCACTGGCGCCAAACGGGTCGGCGGTGACGATGATGGGTGCGAGGCTTTTGGTTGGTGATTGTTCCTGACTGTGCGCTGTCACCGCAGTACCGGCAATTGCACAGGCGATTGAGTGCGCCAGAAAATTCTTGCGTAAGTTCATGCATGTCTCCGCTGAAAGATAAAGCACGCACCGCCGAACAAGGTGTCGGTGGCGGCGGTCCTGATGGGGGGTCAGGCTTTCAGTGGTGGGGCGCGAGAGGAAAAATGGGCAAAAAAGGCCGGCGCATGGCCGACGGGTGTGCATGCCGCAGGGGCAAATGAGGGGGTAGGTATTGCTGCGAGCGCCAGCGGGGGGGAGTGAAGCCCTGCGCCTAGCGTGGCGGCATCGAAAGCAGCACAGGCGCTGGCTGTTTTTTGGTGATCAGCGGCACCGGCTTTCGCGCTTTCCACGCGCGTGGCTTCATTCAGACCATCCGCATGCGCTATCGCGTGTTGATACCCCAGCCACTGCGCAAACAGCAGGCTCAGCATCAGAACCACGCTCACAAGCGTGGCTGAAAGATGCGTTTTGCGGTGGATCAAGGGGATTGATGACATGGTTGGGGAAATGCAAATAGCAAAACCACAATAAGATGATTAGTGGATACTACTTCAAACCCGAGGCCTTTGTCACCCAGCGTTCGTGGTGTGGGTCGAAGCAGTCCGGCCCAAGAACGGGCGGAGCACGGTCTCGCTCGCTGAATCTCTGGT
>JAJTGC010000114.1 GCA_021298975.1 Oxalobacteraceae bacterium | reverse complement strand
TGCGCCGTCTCCCAGCGCAACGTGGACATTGCCCACCCCATAGCTGGCCAGATTTTTTTCAGCGAGTGCTTTCAGCTCGGGCACGATATCGACGGTCACGACCTGCTTTGCGTGATGCGCGAGCAGAGCCGCCATATAGCCCGAGCCGGCGCCGATTTCCAGCACCGATTCGTGCTTTTGCACAGCCGCTTCCTGCAGCAGGCGCGCCTCCAGTTTGGGCGAGAGCATGTTTTCGCCCTGAGGCAGGGGAATCTCGGTATCGACGAAGGCCAGCGCCTTGTAAGCCGTTGGCACGAAAGCCTCGCGCCGTACCGCCACCAGCGTCTGGAGAATCTCAAGATCCAGCACATCCCAGGTCCGGATCTGTTGTTCAATCATGTTGCGCCTTGCTTGTTCAATATTCATTGGAGAAATTCCCGCACCAAAAAGAGTGAAATTTTATCAAAGCGATTCGTTTTTCCCAGCGGCCGTCCCCGGCACCGGTGCGGTCGCGTCTGGCTCGTCCTCGGCGGCCGTTGAGCCGAACCGGCGACGTCCCCACTGGGCCAGGTCATCCAGCCAGGTATAGATCACGGGCACTACCACCAGCGTCAGAATCGAGGAGGTGATGATGCCGCCAATCACGGCCTGACCCATGGGGGCGCGCTGTTCGGAACCCTCAGTCAGTCCCAGCGCCAGCGGCACCATGCCAAACACCATGGCCAGCGTCGTCATCAGGATGGGCCGCAGACGTACATGCGCTGCTTCGAGCAGGGCCTCGCTGCGCTCCACACCCGCTTTGCGCGCCTGGTTCGCAAAATCTACCAGCAGAATGGCATTCTTGGTCACCAGTCCCATCAGCATCACGAAGCCAATAATCGAGAACAGGTTCAGTGTCGAACGGAATAACATCAGCGACAGAAAAACTCCGATCAGCGTCAGCGGCAGCGCGGACATGATCGCAATTGGTTGCAGGAAGCTGCCAAATTGCGAGGCCAGAATCATGTAAATGAAAATGATCGCCAGCAGCAGCGCCGACAGCGCATAACCAAATGATTCCTGCATGTTTTTGGCCGCGCCGCCGATCTGGTAGCGGTACCCGGGTTGCCAGCTCATTGATTCCAGCACACGCTTGATATCGACACCGGCCTCCCCGGCCGAGCGTCCTACGACATTGGCGGAGAGTTCGACTTCGCGATTGAGGTCGCGGCGATTGATCTGATTTGCGCCCGCGGCCGGCGTAATGCTGGCGACCTGACGCAAAGGCACCATGCGCGGTGAGCCGTCCGTGTTCATCTCACTGCTGGCGAGCATGAGCCGCGACAGGTCAGCAATATTGCTGCGGTCTGAAGGCGCAAGCCGCACCGTGACGTCATAAGTCTCATCATTCGGTGCGCGCCAGCCGGTCACGGCGTCGCCGGCCAGCAGTGGGCGCAAGGTATTGCCTATTTGTGCCACGCCAATGCCGAGATCAGCGGCGACTTCACGATAGGGCTCCACGCGGATGGTGGGTTTGTTGGCTTTGAGGCTGGAATCCAGATCCACAACGCCGGGTATGGCGCGAACGCGAGCAGTGGCCTCATCGGCCAGCCTGGCGAGTTGTTTCAGGTCGGGGCCCAGAATGGAGAAACGGATTTGCTTGTTATCGCCGCCCACACCATCCAGCTGACCGATGTGGGTGACGGTAATACCCGGGATACGCGCGAGCTGTTCTCGCAGTGGGGCACTGAGTTCTTTCGTGCTGCGCTTTCTTTCGCTGCGTGGCAAGAGTCGTGCGTAAACCGTCGCGTAGTTCCTGCCTTGCACCGCACCTGTATTGATGGTCGTGTACAGATCACGCACTTCCGGTAATGCGTGCAGGGCTTGTTCAACCTGCCGGGCTTTGCTTTCGGTAAATTCCAGCGATGACCCGACTGGCGTGTAAAAAATAATGCCCGTTTCCGAAAAATCAGCCTGTGGCACAAACTCAGTGCCGACCAGGCCTGAAGCGGGCAGCAACAGACCGGCCACAAAGGTGACGGCTGCGAGCACCAGCGTGGCAATGCGGTGGCGCAGCGACCAGCGCAAGGTGCGCTGGTAGATTTTTGAAAGCCATTGCACGAAGTGATCGAATTGTTCAAGCACGCGACCAATCGTATGGGCATACCAGCCACGACGGGGGCCGGGGCCGTGCACAGCCGGATCGTGCCAGATCGATGACAGCATCGGGTCAAGCGTAAACGACACAAACATCGAAATCAGAACCGCAGCGGCAACTGTGACGCCAAACTGATGAAAGAAGCGACCGATGATGCCGCCCATGAATCCCACCGGCAGGAACACCGCAACAATCGAGAAGGTCGTCGCCAGCACCGCCAGTCCGATTTCCTGGGTGCCCTCAAGCGCAGCCGTGCGTGGATTTTTATAGCGGCCATTGACCCGCATGCCGGCATGCCTGACGATATTTTCACGCACGACAATCGCGTCATCGATCAGCAGCCCCACGCACAGCGACAAAGCCATCAGCGTGATCATGTTGATCGTGAAGCCGAACATGTCCATGAACAAAAAGGTACCGATCAGCGAGACCGGGAGCGTCAGCCCGGTGATGACTGTGGAACGCCATGAGTTCAGGAACAGAAAGACAATCAAAATAGTGAGCAGCGCACCTTCGATCAGTGTGCGACGAACATTTTCGACGCCGACACGAATCTGGCGCGAACCATCTTTGATCACATCAATTTTTACACCCGGGTGCAGCGCATTGAGCGTGGGTTGCAGATCTGCGATCACTTTTTTCAGACCATCGGCCACATCAATCGTATTCTGGCCTTGCGCCTTCAGAATATCGAGCGCCAGGGTGCGCTGTCCATTGAAGAGCGCCAGATTTTCCTGCTCCTGCTGGCTGTCGATCACGCGGGCGACTTGTCCCAGCAAGACCGAATGACCGCCGCGCTGCGCAACCACGATGCGTTCGAAATCTTCCGGTCGTTTGATACGGCCTTGCACCTGCACCACTTGTTCGTTTGCCTTTGCGCGCACGCTGCCAGTAGGCAGTTCCTGATTTTCATTACGCAAGGCATTGAGCACCTGATCCATGCTGATGCCCAGCGCCTCCATATCGGCAGGTTTGACCTGAATCTGAATTTCACGCTTGACGCCACCGACCAGCGTGACCGATCCCACACCGCGCACATTTTCCAGACGTTTTTTGATCAGCTGATCCGCAATTGTGGTCAGCTCGCGCATGCTGTACTTGCCCTTGCCAGTTTCATTGGTCACAGCGACCGAGAAAATCGGTCGGTCCGCCGGGTCGTAGCGGGTGACGCGCGGTTCCTTCACTTCTTTGCGGAAAATCGCTTTGACCAGCGCGACTTTTTCACGCACATCCTGCGCCGCCTGTGCCGGGTCGACGGTGAGCGCAAATTCGATGATGACAATCGACTGGCCCTCGTAAGAGCGTGAGGTCAGGCTGTTGATGCCATTGATGGTGTTGACGGCTTCTTCGATCTTGCGTGTGATATCAGTCTCGACTGTTTCAGGTGCCGCGCCCGGATATTCGGTCTGTATCACCACCACAGGAAAGGTCACATCGGGAAACTGATCGACACGCAGACGCTGATAGGAGAACAAGCCCAGAACGACAAATGCCACCATCATCATGGTGGCCAAGACCGGATTGCCGATACTGATGCGTGTAAACCACATGGTGCCGGTTCCCGTCTTTTCTATCGAGCCGTGGCGGGCGCAGCCACTCGCACCCGCGTGCCGGTTTGCAGGTTGCCCATGTCGGTGCGCACCACTTGCGCACCAAAATCCAGACCTGAAATGATTTCAGTGAGATAGTCATCGCCGCTTCGGCCATCAATGCCAACCGTCACCGCAGTTTTGCTCAGCTGACCATTGGTAATGGTGTAAACAAACGCACCCTGACTATCCTTGCGCACCGCACTTTGCGGCAAAGCCAGCACACCTTGCTTTGCACGCAGTACCAGTTGCGCCTCCGCGAACATGCCGACGCGCAGCACGTTTTTCGGATTGGCAATTTGGACGTACACCAGCACTGAACGTGATCCGGCTTGGGTTGAGGGATTAATGCGAACCACCTTGCCCTCGAACATTTCTGGCAAGCCCTCGATATGCACACTGACGGTCTGACCGACGACAATCTGCACTATGTCGCTCGTGGGTACTGCTGCTTCCAGTTCCATTTTTTGCAGATTGACGATATCAAGCAGCTTGTTGTCCGGCGAGACTTTTTCTCCCGGCTGTACATAGCGTGCCGCCACCAGACCTGAAATCGGCGTACGAATGGTTGTGTCGTTCAGTGATTTCTGCACAATATTCATCGCGCCGCGTGCCGCGGCCACGTTGGCCTCGGCGGCGGCGTACTGGCTTGCTGCATTGTCAAACGCATTGCGTGAGATGAAGCCTTTTTCTACCAGCACACGATTGTTGTCGCGCGTTTTGGTCGCAATCTCGAGCTGGGCCCGGGCTGCATCGAGATTGCCGCGTGCTTGCGCAACGCGCGCCTCATATTCAGTGCCATCGGTCACCACCACGATTTGTCCCGCGCGCACCGACTCGCCCT
>JAJTGC010000036.1 GCA_021298975.1 Oxalobacteraceae bacterium | reverse complement strand
TTATACGGCGACACCACAAGAATGTTATGCGGGCTCATCGGCTGCTGTACGCCCTTGTCGTCAATAAAATGCTGCTTCAACAAACTGTCATAGATTTGCTTGACCCGTACAGCTTCTTCTTCACTGTCTTGTGAACAGCCCTCATGATGGACTTCCTCAAAATGAATGCCCGCCGCTTTGAGTGCTGGATCGGCCTGGTGATTCAACACCAGATACCTGAGCCCGGTATCCGGATGAGATTTCAATCTGCCGTTGTAAATGGCTGCAGAAATAAAACTGCATACGGCTGGGTGCATGCGCCAGGTATTCTCAAGAAAAATGCCTTGCTCCAGTGGGATGGTGGACCGTCCCTGCAAAAGGTAGTCCAACACTGAATCACCCGAGTCACCTGGATGGACTCCCTCCACTGGCTGCGCCAGCTGCATTTGGTCTCCCAGCAGCACGATGTTTTTAGCGGAGGTTGCCATGGGTACCAACATGCCCAATGCCACCTGCCCTGCTTCATCCACAAACAGGTAGTCGAGTTGCTGGTCCAGAGCAGGATCTGCAAACAACCAGGCGGTGCCGCCAATCAGCTGTGCATTGGCACCAATGACCTCATCAAGGCCTTTGACGTCCACGATGAAGTGGCCATTGACCCATTGGCCGGGGTCGATGGGATCGGATTTTTTGACGCCTTTGAAACTGAAGCCCTCCTCTGTTGCCGTTTTCTCGACGGCCTGAAGCAAATTGACAATCGCCTTGTGACTGTTGGATGAAACGCCGATGCGCTTGCCCGCTCTCAGTAGCGATACGATCACTTTGGAGCCCGTATGGGTTTTTCCAGCGCCCGGCGGTCCTTGGATAAAAATCGCACTGTGATTCAAGCGGCTCACCGCTGAGACAATATCGGCCGTAGTGGGTTGCTCGGGCAACAGGGCTTGCCCGGGTGTGATACCCGTGATCGCAGGTAGATCCCGTCTCAGCAGTGCAGAGATCGCTGGGTAGCGACTGCTGCTGCCTTTTTTTACAGCAATGAAGTCGGCCGCGTACCGCAGCAGCGCTTGTTGCAGTGGCTTTGGGTCAATGGGTTTGCCTTTACCGATGTCGATCGTGCCCGGCGGCAGTGACCTCTGCTTGCCGAGCTTGAAAGTGACCAGCTGCTGCTCATGATCGATGGTGAAGTCCGATAACCCATCAAGGCTATCAACGAGTACGGGTTTGTCGCCGCTTTTGAGCTTGACCTCTTGTGGCGGGTAGCGGTAGGTGTAACGGAAGGAGCGCTGCTCAGTTGTGACGGGAAACTCCGGCGCCAGCGTAGCGCCTGCAACGCAATCGAGATCTTCAATACGTTCTTCAAAACTTTTTGACTGCCGATCAAACAAGGCCCACCACTGCGGCTTGTTGGCACGCCTCTGAAAATCCAGTAGATCACGCAAAATAACCGCGTGTCGTTCTTCTGGCGTGTGTGGCTCAATGGTGTCCGTGGCATCAGGCGGCACCGGTATGTATTGGCTGATCTGCGAATGAAACTGAAGTACCTGCTGCTCGGTAGCCACGGCAGCGGCTTTGCGCGCTTCACTGGCTTTTGAGGGCTCTTCAGGTGCTGACGCTTGCTCGAGCCAAGGTAGAGTCGCGGGTCGCAATCGGCAAAGCCAATTCAGCAACTCATAAGTCGAGACCACATCTTCTTTATTGTATTTTTCTATCTCATCAAGAATCTTTTGATCTTTCGGATCGCTGTCGCGCCAATTCTGATACGCGACGATACTGGAGCCGGCCGACTTCACCTCGGCGCTCCGGGCCCCAAGATAAAATTTTTCCACATATTTGATTGAATACGATCGCTCTGAAATGCGAACCGCTTCTCTGACGACCTGATACAAGTCGATCATTTTTTTCGTTCGCAGCAGATGATCGATGTCGTTTTCACGCGTACCGTGAAGGCGCATCAGCTTGCGCAGCGCGGTCTTTTCGTACGCTGCGTAGTGATAGATGTGTGCTTCAGGATGCCGCTCGAGATGCCGGATCACAAAATCGACCCACTCCTCAAAGGCCAGTTTTTCTTCCGCTCTATCGTGCCCCCAAATGGGTTTGAATACACCCTCATTTGCATCGTCGATGTAGTACAAGCCGAACAGATATTCCAGCCCATCTTCGACATGCGGGAATCCTTCCATGTCAAAGAACAGGTCATGCGGACTTGGCTCGGGCAGCCGAGCAAATCCGCGAGGGCCAGGCTCGGCGGGCTGATCGGCATTGGGGCTGAGAAGTTCGACAAAGCGCTCTCCCGTGACCTTTGCTCGATGCTGAAGGCTCGCCTGATGTCGCAATCGCTGCAAGACCGTTTCGGAAATTTTGGGAATACGCATAGTTTCGGGGAGCTTCGCCAGCTGCTCAACGGTTTGTATGCCCGCTGCATTGAGCTTGTGGATATGCGTCTTCAGAATGTTCGCGACTTGGGTGAGGTGATCTGTCTCATCCCACCACGAATTGCATCGCTCCCGCCAATGGCAAAGATCACATTTATCGCACGGGAAAGGCGTCGAATTGTGGGCAGTATGCGCGACCCCTTGTTGTTCTGACGCGGCCAGAAATGACACAAACCGCTGCTTGAGTGACTGGTAATAGTAGCGATAGTCCGAGAGCTGAAAGTGCTCTTCTTTGCCATCGCCCAGCACGATGTAGACGAGCTCTGGCGGCACGCCTTGTACACCCTCCAGTAGATCCGCATAAAAGGCTAACTGAATGATGAACTTGGCACGAGATTTTTTGGAGAGCTTGGTGTCGATGATTTCATAGCTATACCCACCCAGCTTGGAAGGCTTGTCGACTTTTTTTAAAAAATCCGCATAACCGACCATAGGCGCCTGAAAAAAAGCGGCCTGATAGATGAGATCTACACCTCGCTTCATCGCATCGATGGTCGCTTCCACTCGGGCGTCTCGCGACTCACCGACCGTTGCGATATCGATGTAACTGACTGCTCTCTCTTTTGCCTTCTGCAGATAAGCGCGCTCATGTTCAAATCCGCGGTTCTGAACCAGCGCAGCTTCCTCGCTATCTTTCGCCCGCGCCATGGGCGCGTCCAAATGCAAACGGTCAAGTGCGCTCAGATGCTCGCACTCCATGAAGTGCACGACATCCGATGCCGAGAATACGACTTGTCCGTTTATTTTTTGCATTTTTTATTGGTCCTGACGCTACCAATGACGGCATTTTTTTAGGTAAATCTGTCTTGCTGCCTGACGTGCATAGCCGTTGTCGGTCTTTAATCAGTCAGAAAATAACAGCGACTTCTTATAATCACTACAGTTTTGAAAGAATCAGCTGGGCTTCATGCCTTAATCTGGTTTTCAGTTCTTCCGGACCCAGTACTTCGACCTGACTACCGTGCCCCAGAATGTCATTGATCAGTTCTCGATCATCAAAATACGGCACCTCGAGCAGATAGCTGCCGTCATCGAGCATTTCGCCCTTCTGATCTTTATGCCAATGCTCGCGCGAGACCCATCGGGCCTTGAAGGGGGAAAATTTGAGTTGTGCGACTTTGGTCGTCCCGCCAGAAAATATGCCATAGCCGGCATCAAGCTCTGTGGTGAGCACGGTATCGTCGACAGAGACGGCATTCTTGTCGGTGGCACTGGCCTGCTCTATCGCGTCGACAGAAAATGAACGGATATCGTCGCGCAAATGGCAGAAGGCATCCAGATACCAGTTATCCCGATAGAACACGAGCCGCTGCGGCGACACCTCGCGCTCGGTGACGCTCGCATCCAGCCGTCCGAAGTGGCGCAGTTTCAAGCGCTTTCTGGACAAGAGTGCTTTCGCAATCGCCTGAAAATGTTCACTGCTGGTTTGTCGGGCGCCGATGGGCATTAACCGTATCCGGCGGCGAATCTCATCGGTAGAAAATTCGCCAAGCTCGAGAATTTTTTCCAAGCGCTCGCGGATGGGTTTGATCTGCCGCCCAATCAAAGGCGCCGGCTCAAGCTCACCGAGTAATTCAATGCCTGTCAGCAGCGCATGAATCTCGGCCTCATTGAGCCATAACCCCGGTAAGGGATGCGCTCGCTGATCCGTCGAGATATCAATACGGTAGCCACTCGATTCCACATCCCACACGATAGGCACACCCAATCGATCCCGCAGATACTCCAGATCCCGCTTGAAGGTGGCCTTGGAGATTTCCAGCGAATCCAGAAATCGCGACATCGGCAATGCGCCACCGCCGGTCAGCATCCGCTGGATTTTGTACAGCCGCTCGGTTCGTCCCATGGATTTCCCTTGTGATGATGGTCCCGTTCTGAGGACTATGGCTCTGGCGTTTGTAACTACCGATTATATTGATTTGTAACTATTGGAACCTGTTTCGTTGAACCGCTTGGCTCGTTGATATTCCCTGTTACAAATTTGAGCAGACAAGTTATGGATTATTGACGGTCAAAGGCTCACTAACTGAGCCTGCCCGAGTTCAAACTAGGGTCAGCATCAGGCAAATCATTCGTTGTTATTTTTAAAATATTTTTCCAGTCAATTCATGAAAACTCTCGTGTTTGCAATCGCCTTGCTGACTTTGAACTCCGCCCACGCTCAGGCCTGGCGAAACTGCATCCCCGATTCCATCGGCCCGGGCGGATGCGACTCCATTGGCCCAGGTGGCGGGCAGTCCATAGGGCCGGGAGGTGGGCAGTCGATTGGTCCGGGTGGCGGCTTGTCGATTGGGCCTGGCGGTGGTCAGTCGATCGGACCGGACGGGGGATTATCAATTGGCCCCGGCGGCGGGCTTGCGATCGACCGTGATCGCTCGCGTGGTCTCGATCCCAGGACGATGCGCCCTTTTCCGCCCGCTGAGCGCTGGCCTCGCAGATGACCCAGTGGAGACGCAATGAGCGACAAATTCAAAGTACTGCAGCTGCCGACGCAGCCACTTCAAAAAAACATTCCATTGGAGCTCGACATGGCCCGTGAAATCGCACGCGACAACGTGACCGGCGAACTACTGAAGGCCAGATTTGAAGAAGCGGGTTACGAGACCCAGCTGGATGATGACGGAGACTTGTATGTGCTGGGCACCCTGGTCAATCTGCGCATCATTCTTTATCCGGACTATGCGTCGATGCTGATCCGCGGTCATTTAACAATCAATAGCGAACTCAGCGATGAAGAGCTACGGAAAATATCCGCAGATGCGAACTATCGCGGATTCATGGTGCGCTATGTTGCGCATCGGTGGGACGATGGTGATGCGGCACTGATTGGCAATCACGTGATTTATTATCCTTTTGGTCTGAATATGCCGAATCTGATTTTTAGTATTCGCAAGTTTGTGGAGACGCTCAAAGGTTTTTATGATGAGCACAAATCGAATGAGCGGATTTTTCCGACATCGGACTGAAAATAGAGAGAAAACTGGATCTCCGCTTTCGCTCACTACTGTCCGGAACATTCGAAGTCATGCACCACTGAACACTGATGAGCAGTTTTTCTGACTAGATTGCATAGGATTTTTGCGAGCATTAAAGTCTTCTTGCTTGGCTGGATTTTCGATGGATTGATCATGGACCCCAGCTTCCGCTGGGGTGACGGAATTTAGAACCATCCGCCTAAAAATCGTCACCCCAGCGAAAGCTGGGGTCCATGATCGTTAACGGTAAGAGACTGACAAGTTGGAATTCGTTTCAAGGCGGATGTTCCGGACAGCAGAAAGCTTTCGCCGGGATGACGGCTTTCACGAAGACTCATCACATCAAACTCACTCATCATCTCAAAAACAAAATTCAACCCTGACTGAAATGACCGCCTTTATCCTTATCGTGCTTCTATCTTTCGGCACTTCAATCCTGGTCTACCGCCAGACGAGGCAGAATTTCAGCGTGATCTTCTTGGTGATTTTTTTGATGTTATTCAGTTCTACTGAAAAGCGGATACAAAAAAATCAGGCAGTTTTTACCCACATGCAGAGCGCTCTGCAGTTTGAATAAATATTTTTACCGTATTTGTCGTGGCAACTTAATAGGATAAAAAATCTGTCTATTTCATTTGATTAGGCGCCGATCAACAAGATTTGAGGCGATCACCACGGAAAACTACCACCGGCATTTTCAAATCGGCTGCAACTTGAAAGCATAATCCATGCTCCAGTAATCCTCGGTCATTACCCGACCATCTGGTGCATTTCCCTTTTTGTGCGCCACAAACTTCCCTACGAGCGAAGGACGCACGCCGAACACGACATCAGTATCAAGGTACCGATCACCCTCGCGGAAAATATGCGTCACCAATGGCTGGTAGCCTTGCGCTTCGATCAAAAAGTGAATGTGGGCAGGTCGCCAAGGGTGGCGACCATTCGCGACTAGCATCTGCCCTACCGGGCCATCGGTTGGCACCGGATAAGCCTCGGGCAAAACACTCCAGAAAGAAAAATTACCTTCGGCATCCGACTCAACTACTCCTCGCGCACGACGGTTGCCGCCTAATTCGCTGCGCTGTACGTCATACAAACCTTCAGCGTCTGCCTGCCAGACATCGATGCGCGCGTGAGCCAGCGCTTTGCCATCGGCAGACAATACCCTTCCGGTGACATACAAAGGCTCACCCGGCGCGCTATTGGATAGATCACTGCCGCTCGCCATTGCGGGCGCGTCCGGTGTGTGAAATGGCCCCAGTACCGTCGCCTCCGTGGCACCGCTCTGGGCACCGTCATGCATGGCCACCAACAGCATCGACAGCCCCAACGTATCGGACAGCAAAATGAATTCCTGACGGACGTCATCGCATTTATGCCCGGTTGCGGTCAAAAACTGTATGCCTGCCATCCACTCGGCTTCGGTGAGATGGGTTTCCTGTGCGAAGGCATGCAGATGTTTGACCAGCGATTGCATGATTTGCTTTAGACGGGGATTGTCGCTTTGGGCAAAGCTGGCTATGGCCGCCTGCGTAATCATTTCGGGAGAGATTGCCATTTAAATCCTCGGTTTCAAAAATCGATGGGTAGGGAACAGCGATAGGCCAAAGCGTCGATGCAGCGCACCCCAGAGGCCATCGCGGAAAAATATCGTCACCACGATGGCCAGAACGCCCAGCCCAATCAGATACCAACTGCCGTAATCGCTGAAAAATTTATTCAAAAACCAGAACAAGAGCGCGCCAAGAATCGGCCCCTCGATGCGACCGATACCGCCGATGACGACCATGAAAATTGCAAACGCCGTCCAGTTGACCGAGAACGCCGCATCAGGAGAAATACGCAGATTACTGACAAAATACAAGGCACCCGCCAGGCCGGCCCCCGCCCCCGCGATGAGGTACACCGCCAGCTTCATTCTGCCGACATCAATACCTTGTGAAGCCGCAGCGGTCTCGTTGTCGCGTATCGCGAGCAAGGCCAGGCCGCGTTTTGAACGTAAAAACAAATAAACACCTGCGATGGTAAAAAATACACAAGCCAGTGCAATCCAATACGTAAAGCTTTCTCGAGTCGCTTTTACTATGCCGCGCAATGCAGTCAATGAAGTACCCGACCCACCGCCAACCCAATGCAGGTTCGCGAATGACAGTCTGAACACCTCAGCGATCACCCAGGTACCGATAGCGAAATAGCCGCCCTGCAAGCGAAAAGCGAGCACGGATACAGGCCATGCAATCAAGGCGGTTGCCACTGCTGCAATCGGTATGGCGACAAATGGATTCACACCAGCCTCATTGCTAAGGATAAGCATGATGTACCCACCAAAACCAAAGAAGGCTTGCTGACCAATACTGACCATGCCGCCGTAGCCTGCGAGCAGATTCCACATCATGGCGAATACAAAATAGCAGGCAATTTCCACGACCTCCCGCATCCAGCTTGACTCTCCCCACCACGGCAGAGAGATGGCCGGTATGAGTATGATCACGCACAGAACAGGCAGGGCGGTAGAAAAGCGATTGCTGCGTATGACGTCGTATGCTTGCATAGCGTTGAAGTCCGATGTCTGCGTACTGAAAATCTAGCCTCTGGTTTTGGGAAACAAGCCCTGTGGTCGCACCACCAGCACCAGTAAAAACATCAAGTGCCCAAACCAGATACCCCAGCCCGGATCCAGTCTGAAGCCTATTTGCTGGGTCACGCCTAACAGTAATGCACCAACGAGCGTACCCCAGAAGGATCCCATGCCCCCAATGATCACGGCCTCGAAGGCAAACAACAATAACAGGGACCCGTCAGAAGGCGAGATTGTCGTCCGCATCGCCTGCAGGGTACCCGCCAGCGAAATCAAAACAAATGCAATACCGGTGGCCTGGGCATAAACTTTATAGGGCTTCAAACCCATTAACTGGGCAGCTTCGCGATCGTCGGATACGGCGCGGAACGAACGACCTAGGGCTGTATTGGAAAACAATAGCTGCAATAACAGCGTGGCTGCGACTGCCACACCAAAAGTCAGCAATGGCAACGTACCCACGGTGAATTCACCGACCGCAAAACTTGCCAGTGCCAGCGGCCCTGCATCCAGTGATCGGGGATCAGCCGAATAGGTTTCAAGCAGCAGGTTTTGTATGATGATTGCAAGGCCAAAGGTCACCACGAGCGAAGGCAGCGGATCCCGCCCCAGTGTGCCGTTCAATACAAACCGCTGCAGCACATAGCCTGCCATGTAAGCCAGTGGCATCACCAGCAACAACACAATGCCCGGCGAGAGTCCCGTGGCCGCTACCAGACTTATGGCAAAAAATCCGCCGAGAATAATGAAGTCACCCTGCGCTGTATTTGTGAGCCGCATGACTCCAAACATCAGGGACTGCCCCAGCGCAAAGAGTGCATAGAGTCCACCCAACAGCAAGCCCTGCAAAATAATGTCGGTCATGGTCTACACGCCAAAATAAGCTTTGCTGATCTGCTCGCGCGTCAGCTCACCGGATTGTCCCTCCAGCGACACCTTGCCTTCCTGCAGGCACATCACACGTGAGGACATTTGCATGGCCAGTTGCACATCCTGCTCAACAATCAACAGCGACATGCCATCCTCCATAATCGAGGGCAGCGCTGCATAGATTTCACGTATGACGACGGGTGCCAATCCCAGTGAAAGTTCATCGCACAACAACAGCCGTGGATTGCTCATCAAGGCGCGACCTATGGCCACCATTTGCTGTTGTCCGCCAGAGAGCGAGGTGGCGGGCATGTAGCGCTTCTCCTGCAAGATGGGAAACAAACTGAATACACGCGCCAGGTTCCACGAACCTTTGCGAGTTGATAGCGCGCCCATCAGCAGATTCTCTTCTACCGACAGACTCGAAAACAGCCTTCGTCCTTCCGGCACCATTGCAATGCCCAGCTTGACGATATCCGCAGCATCCATGCGCGCCAGCGACGTGCCGTCCAATTGCACTGTACCTGCGGTCGGCGGCAGCAAGCCTGTGAGAGTTTTCAACAGTGTCGACTTGCCGGCGCCATTAGCGCCAATCAGCGCGACAACTTCGCCTTTGGCTAACGACAAGTCCACGCCGAACAAAGCCTGCGAATCGCCATAAGCCGCGGTGATACCGGTCGCCTGCAATAACATCTCAGGCCTCCAAACCCATATAGACGCGACGAACTTCAGCATCCTGCATCACGGCTTCTGGTGCACCTTCACATAAAGTCTTGCCAAAATTAATCACCAATAATCGGTCTGCAATCGAGAGCAGTGCATGGACGACATGTTCGATCCAGATGATGGTCATGCCACTGGTTTTTATGCGCTTGAGTTCTTCAACCAGTTCATGCGTTTCATGTACCGTCAAGCCGCCGGCGATTTCATCCAGCAGCAGCAAGCGCGGCCGAGTTGACAAAGCGCGAGCCAGTTCGAGTCGTTTGCGGTTTAGCAGGGTCAGCCCACCTGCGGGCTGATTGGCAAATCGCGCGAGACCGGTTTGTTGCAGCACATCCCAGGCAATTTCCCAGGCTTCTTTTTCGCTGACTTGTGCACCGAAACAGGCGGCAGTCACGAGATTTTCAAATACGCTCATCGCACCAAAGGGCTGAGGTACCTGATAAGAGCGGCCGATACCCTCCCGGCAGCGCTGAAACGGCGGCGCCGTCGTGATGCGGCGGCCATCAAATTCGATGTGGCCTGCATCGACTTTGATATCGCCGGAGACCAGATTGAACAACGTGGTCTTCCCGGCCCCGTTGGGGCCGAGAATTCCGAGTACCTCACCCTTGGTCACCGACAGGGAAATGTCGTCGGTGACCTTCAGCGCGCCAAACGACTTGCTGACTTGATGTAGGGCGAGCAGGGTCATGCTTAGTTCATCAGACGTAATTTTCCACCCGTTGGAATCGCGGGTGCCGCCTGATTGTTGACAATAGTCAGTTCATATTTGCGCTTGGTGCCTTTGTTCCATTGACCCAGTACCAGCGGTGTCTTGCTGACGTTTTTGAATGGACCCTGACCACCCCATTTGACCTCACCCACGACGGTGTTGAGATTAGTCGCAGCGATGGCGTCACGTATGTCAGCCGACTTGCCCGACTTGGCGCGCTTCAAGGCGTCGACAGCCACCTCAAACAAGCCATGTGCAAAACCAATCGGCTGTGTCCACTGCTTGCTGGTTGATGATTCATAGGCAGCAGCCAAATCTTTCGCTGATTGCTTGGTGAGGCTGGAGGTGAACGGGTGTGAGGGGCTCCACCATACTTCGGTGGTCAGGCCGTCACCGAGTTCGCCGAGGGCTTCAATCGCGCCTGGGAACAATAATGCCTTGCCCAATGTGATGACCTTGGGCTTGAAGCCTTGCTGACGCGCTTGAGTCAGGAAAGTTTTTGCATCGGGAGGAATAACCACACCGGTGACAATTTCCACACCATCTTTTTTGAAAGTAGCGATTTGTGCAGAGAAGTCTTGCGTGCCATTCTGGAAGCGACCCGGATCATTCAGGGTGTAGCCCAACGCGGACAATGGTTTGGGAAAACCAACTTCCTTATCACCCCAGGCGTTGCCGTCACCATCATTTGGAAACAGACCACCGACTTTTTTGTTGGTCTTGACACTGTTCCAGCCGTTGGTGAAATTGGCGATCACGTCTTCCAGACCCCAGAAAATATGGTACGTCCAGGTAAAGCCTTTTTTAGGATCGCCTTTGCGACCAAAGAACCACGGCTGCCAAGGCACAACGCTGGAGATGCAAGGCATCTCATTAAGTTCACACACATCGCTGACAGGATTGGCTGTTTCTGGGGTGCCGGCTGTCAGCATCAATGCGACTTTATCTTTCAGAATCAGATCACTGGCGACTTCACCAGCCCGATTCGGATTGGACTGGCTGTCCTTGAGTAAAATCTCCACCGCATATTTTTTACCGCCGACCATGACGCCATCTTTGAATGCGGCCTTCATTTGCTCGATCACCCATTTGTCAGCTTCACCGAACGGTGCCAGCGGACCTGTCTGCGGGGATACATACCCAATCTTGAGGGTGTCAGCGGCAAGGGCGACACCGGTGGTGGTTAACAGCGCTGCGGCGGCAGCACTCTGCATAAAATGTCTTCTAGTAATTGCCATTTTTTGTCTCCTTGATTATGTGCTGCTGTTTGTGCTGCTGTTTGTGCTACTTTTTTCATACAGCTTGTACGACTTTTTTTACATTGACGTCACGGGTGAAACACCTTCCCAAGCCTGCTGTAACAAGTTGCGCAAGGCACCGGAATTTTCAGGAACGATGGGGCGCGGATTCCAGTAGGGATTTTGTAACGCAAGCTGCACTATCGCGTCCAGCGCCTCGGCTTTGAGGCCAAGTTCTCGCAAAGAGACGGGCGCACCATTTTGGCGGGCGAGGTCATAGAACCCTTGCGCTGCCGGCACACCGCCCAATGCGCGGCTGATTTTTTGCATCGCTTGCGGCGCTGCTGGTGCATTGAATGCCATGGCGTGGGGCAGAATGACCGTGTGCACTTCTGCATGAGGCAGATTAAACGTACCACCCAGTGTGTGGCACAGCTTGTGATGCAAGGCCATGCCGACATTGCCCAGCACGGTACCGCACAACCAGGCGCCATAGAGCGCGTTGCTACGCGCAGATATATCCGCCGGATTTACGCGAAATTTGGGTATCTCCAGGGCCAGTGCGCGTATACCTTCCTCGGCCATTAAATCCATGATGGGATTACTGTCTTGCGCGTATAGCCCTTCGGCTGCGTGTGCCATTGCATTCATTGCGCTGGTCACCGACAAGCCCACGGGCAATGAGACCGATAATTCCGGGTCGTAAATGACGGTTCGCGGCAAGACACGCGGATCACGCCCGGTTTTTTTCAGACCCGCTTCGGTGATACCGTAAATCGGCGTCATTTCACTACCCGCATAGGTCGTGGGAATGGCGAGTATGGCCAAACCGGACTGCAGAGCGATGGCTTTGCCCAATCCAGTCGTTGAGCCGCCGCCCACCGCCACCGCACAGTCTGCACCGAGACGCGCCGCTTCGGCAACGGCGGCTGCAGCAATTTCAGCCGGTACATGCATCACCGCTTTGGGATAGATGCCGGCAGTACGTGCGCCTAAAATTGTTGCAATCTGTTCTGCGAGGCCCTGCTGCTCGGGCGTACATAAAATCAATGCGCGCTGCGCACCCAGCAATGCGATTTCACGTTCAAGATACTGAAGACTGCCTGCGCCGAATATGACGCGGGCAGCTTGAGTGTTGTAGACGAAATCACGCATCGATTTTCAGTCGCTTATTGCGTCGGGCGCGGGTAGTGCGGCGTGATTTGCGCGTCAATATTGACCCACACACTTTTGGCTTGCGTGTATTCACGCATCACATCAAAGCCCATTTCCCGACCATAGCCAGATTGCCCCGTACCACCAAACGGTGAACCGGGATTAACTCGCTTGTAGCAATTTATCCAGACCATGCCACTCCTGATTTCACGTGCCATCAGGTGCGCCCGCTGTAAATTTCGAGTCCACAGGCCAGCACCCAAACCGTATTCAGTGCTGTTGGCAATGGCCAGCGCTTCTTCATCGGTTTTGAAGGTCAGCACGGTGACGAATGGGCCGAATACTTCTTCTTGCGCAATGCGGTCTTGCGTGCTGCGTGCGCGCATTATCGTGGGCTCGACATAAAATCCTTTGGCGAGGTCGCCACCGGGTGCTTTGCCGCCCGCGAGTATCTCCCCACCTTCTTTGCGCCCCACATCTACATACGACAACACGCGATCGCGATGCAGCGCGCTGGTTAGCGGGCCCATTTCAGTATTCGGATCGAGCGGATTGCCGAGCTTGATGGATTTTGCCAGCGCGATGAATTTTTCCAAAAATTCATCAGCGATGGATTCATGCAGCACGAGCCGGGCACCCGCAATGCACGCCTGTCCTTGATTATGGAATATCGCCCATGCTGCCCCGTTGATAGCGGCTGGCAGAAACGCATCTTCAAATACGATGTTCGCGCCTTTGCCGCCTAATTCGAGTTGTACTTTTTTTAGATTGCCTGCTGAAGCTTCCACCACGCGACGACCGGTGGCCGTTGAGCCTGTAAAAGCGATCTTGGCTATCTCGGCATGCTCTGCGATGTACTGACCCGCGACCTGCCCCAGACCTGGCAAGATATTGACAACACCGTCGGGCATTCCCGCTTCTGCCATCAACTCGGCGATGCGCAGGCTGGACAGCGGCGTAATCTCGGCAGGTTTCAATATCACGCAATTACCGGCTGCCAGTGCCGGTGCCATTTTCCAGCTGGTGAACATCAGTGGAAAATTCCAGGGCACGACTTGTCCAACGACGCCCAAGGGCTCACGGTTGACGTAATTGAGAAAACCGGCTTCGACGGGCACGACATCGCCTTGAAATTTATCCGCCATGCCACCAAAGTAGCGATAGGTCACTGCCGTGCGCGGCACATCAAGTATGCGCGAATCCCGTATCGGATGACCCGTGTCGAGGGATTCGAGCTGTGCGAGTTGCTCGGCATTGGCTTCGATCAGATCTGCCAGTTTGAGCAAAATGCGGCCGCGATCCATGGCGGCCATGCGCGACCATTTTGGGTAAGCGCGCTGTGCTGCCTTGACCGCCTTGTCGACATCGGCTTTACCGGCCAAGGCTATCTGCGCAATCTCGCTACCGTCATGCGGGTTGAGGGTGGCCATGGTCTCGCCGGATTCAGCGACACAGAATTTGCCATCAATAAAAAGTTCTGTACGAATTACACCCTGCAGGGCAGCGGGTATCTGCGCCTGATCTGCTGTGACTGTCATGCTGGCTCCCGGGAACGGACCGACGGTCCGCCCCTGTTGGAATGATGAAGGAAATACGCGTTTTAGAATTGCACGGGCACTTCGGGCGAATCACCTTTTTGAATCTCGTGGACGAGACTCGGTGAACCATTCTCCCAAACCAGCAGCATGGAGCGCTTGGGACTGTAACCCTGATGACGGCAATACGCCGGCATGGCGGCCATGTCGCCGGCTTTCATGATCACCCGTGCCAGGGGCTTGCCGGTGTTTTTATCGGCGCAATCCCAGTGAATTTCATCGCACATCTGGAAGAACCATTCAACGCGATCATTGGCATGCAAGATGGGTAATATGTGCTCTTCTGTCGTGGGGCACATGTAGCTGTATTTGACGACCGATGTGAAGGACGGATTCCATGTGACTTGCGAGCGCGACAAGAAGGCAAACAAGTTAAATGCATGCACGTCATTTTCAAAGCCGGGCTCGGGGTGCAGCTCGGGATGATCTTGCGGCACATCGGCAAAAGCGCGATTCACAGGTGCGCCCCGCTCGTCTGTGCGTAAATTCAAATCGCCTTTCAAGCCCACGCAGCGGGTGGCGAGTTCACGGGCGCGGGTAATGGCTGCATGGCTGTTGCCATTCTTGCGCCCATAGGGCGTACCGGTTTCTTGCGGCGCTGCGAATGGATCGAAGCCCGCGTTGGTCCAGTCATCCAGCATGGCTTCAAAGGTGGCTTTGATTTGCTCGGTCGGAAAATTTTCCAGCAAATCCACGCCCGCTGCTTTCATGGTGCCGTTGTACGATCCGGCATACATGTCCACTGATTTGTAGTGATTGAACGTACCAAACACCGCATCAAAATTGACGCCACCGTAAAAAAATCCCCATGCGCAGTCACGCATGAGTGCGCGCAGAAAATTACCAATGTCCATGGTGTGTGAAAGTGGACGTCCATCGCGGGTATGCCAGCTGATGTGCGCGAAATATTCGTCACGACGAAACGAAAACGAACCCAGCGTATAGGCTTTGTAGCCCATGACTTCATGGGGTGCGGTGGCAATGACTTTTACCAGTTCGGCAGGTGCATTCATACGGGTCTCCTGATTTTTATGTCGGTGATTGCGATCGAGTTCAAGCGGTCTGGCAAATATCTGCCCATTTTTCTACCGACAGATCGCCTTTACAGGTTTGCATCACGAGTACGCCAGGTTCTTTGCTTTTGAATTGATACGCCGTGTTCTTGGGCAGCATGCCCTGATGGCCGCGCTTTAATTTCATCCAGCCCATTTTTGCGCCCTTGGGCTCACCCTGCACCAGCACTGCGCCGTTTTTTTCGGTGTCTTTCACGATTTGTGCTTCGTCGAGCTTGATCAAGTGAATTTCAATTTCACCATCCATGACCAGTGCAAATTCATCATGGGCGCAGGTGTACCAGGGCGACGTACCCTCAGCCCGCAAGGTTTCAAGGACATAAATCTGATTTTGGCCGAAGACGACTTTTTCGTATGGCTTGGAATTGTTCGCAATCTCAAAGCAATTTGAAAAGGCATAGTGACGAACATCATCGTCAATTGCCTGCACACTGCCCTTTTCATAAGACTTGAGGGAGGCGAATTTTGTCTCGTAGTGGACTGTCATGCTTGTCTCCTGTCGTTA
This sequence comes from Oxalobacteraceae bacterium, assembly GCA_021298975.1. GTDB lineage: Bacteria > Pseudomonadota > Gammaproteobacteria > Burkholderiales > Burkholderiaceae_D > Pernthalerella. The sequence goes on along the minus strand of JAJTGC010000036.1, from coordinate 2,225 downwards.
TAACGACCGCTATATTTGCAGTCTGCGCACAGAGTGTATGCAGGCCGGCGTCGCATGACTAGGGCTCAAATCACGACCAATCTGTTCGTAAAATCCGAACAATGAGGGTGGCATTAGAGGGAATGTGGGATAGTTGCCTGAAATGCAGGGCTTAGAGCCTGTCTCGTTAGGTCGGTAGCAAGGCGTGCCGACGCAGACAGTACGACCTGTACGGCAAGGAGGTGCAACGCTGCCAGCGGCCTAACGAGATAAGCTCTTAAACCAGTTGCGCCGGCTCTTTTGTAAGCCACCCCTTCTCTATCAGCACCTGATCCCAGGGCGGCGTGCCGGCAAATTTTTTCATCAGATGATTGATGAATAATTGCAGCTTCAAACCGCGACGCGACGTGTGCGGATAAATCGCGGAGAGCCAAAACGAAGAAAGCTGCCAATCTGTTAACAACGGTACCAGCTCACCCGACACCAAAAAAGGCGACGCGACCAAGGTAGGAATGCAGACCACGCCGGCATTGGCGCAGCCATATTCGGCAAGCAGATGCACGCTGTTGGTCAAGAGCGGCGGTTTCAGATGAATGGAGATGACTTCCTGATCACGAAAAAAATCCCAGCGGTCACGCGTCTGATAGCCCGAATAAAGACCCAGCCTGTGCTCCCGGAGATCACGTGGATTGTCTGGCGTGCCATGCTCGGACAGGTAAGCAGGTGATGCACAAAAAACGCGTCGTACCGGAAACATTTTTTGCGCGACGAGCTCTTCGGATGCCGGCGAAAAAATCTGCAAGGTGCAATCGAAGCCCTCTTTGACGGGATCAATGACGGTATCGGACACAAACAGATCCAGATTGATATCAGGATGCAGCTGCTGAAACTCTTGCAGCTCAACAGCGAGATGGCCCAGGACAAAACCAGGCAGCGCGTGGATGCGCAGCTTGCCTTCCGGGGAATTTTGCGTCTTACGCATGTCGTCCAGCAGACCGGTAGACCGACTCAAGAGCTCCGCGCAATCTTTGACATAAGCCTGCCCCAGCTCGGTCAGCTTGACGGAACGCGTCGTGCGATGGAGCAGCGGCGCACCGACATATTCCTCGAGTTGTTGCACACGCGCCGTAACGACCGATTTGGCCACGCGCAGCTGCTGCGCGGCAGCGGCGAAGCTACCTGCATCGGCTACGGCAACAAAGGCTTCGAGTGTTTGCAGGCGATCCATGCGTAATTTTTTCTTATACTGACAACAGATTGGGTATGTTCTTGTCTATGGACGCATAGTGCGCTTGTGATTATTGCACAAGGAATCTGCGCGCTCGAATGAAGCCCATCTCTGTATTTTGCGTGCATGGAAAAAACTGAATGCCTTAGGCAGATGTTTATCAATTTTTTATGCGGACGGCCCTGCTGACCCGATTCCCGAAGTGACCCTGCACCCAGACGGATCCATAGTAGAAATGGTCATTTGGCAATTACCAAGCCCGACTGAGGATAGGCCACACGCATTGAAGTACCGGCTGTTTTACGGGCGTGACGGAGAGCGTATTGTGGGATATGACAACGAACGAGGCAAGGGCGATCACAAGCATTTACTTGACGTTGAGAAACGTTACAAATTTACATCTGTGGAAAAGCTTGTCGCAGATTTTCTGGCCGATGTTGAGAGGACTAAAAATGCGTAAACCAAATAGAGTACAAGTCCATGTTGGCAGTCTTGATGATATGGGTAGGCGCTTTAGCAGCGCATGGAGCCGTGCAGCTACGGGTAAGAAAGTGGACGAAACACACGTCACTTTTTTGGATATCAAGACGATGCTGGACACCTTGTCTCCACGACGCCTTGAGATGTTGAAGTTCGTTCACCAATGGGGTGCCGGCAGCATCAAAGAACTAGCAGTGGCTCTTGATCGTGATTACAAGAACGTTCATCACGACGTATGTGTACTGGAATCAGCGGGGCTGTTGCTACGCGAGGGTCGCAAGCTCCATGCCCCATGGGATGAAGTGAGCGCCAGTGTATCGCTGACGGTGAAAACAGGTAGGCACGTAGCGCCTGAAGCGGTGCACAGTGCTCAGGCAGCGTGCTGATGGCCCTGATGCGTATCAAGGTATTAACACTTGGATGTGATGTCCTGCTTGTCAAGGTAAGGGAATTTCCTTACTATTGGGACCTATTCAGGAGAAAAGTTATGCCCACCATCCGCGAAGTGGCCACTATCACCTCAAAGGGCCAGATCACC
>JAJTGC010000113.1 GCA_021298975.1 Oxalobacteraceae bacterium | reverse complement strand
GGGTAATGGCCTTTCAAGCCTGTGTGCCGTTGTGTTTTTACTGGCTGGATGGCGTGGCCAATCACTAGAGCTTCACACGTTTATTTTTTGGGACGGCGAAAATTTTCCAGCTTTGGCGGCATTCATACTGCCGGGCCGGAGGCGCTGAAAGCAGCGCTGACAGCGAAAATCGTCAGCAAGGTGGGTGGTCAGGTTGGGTGCCGGTTCAGTAATTGCGCTCCACTGCGAAAGTGGTCAACGCAGCCAGCGCTTCCTTGTACTGACCTTCGGGGAGATCCCCTATCGAGTCTTTCGCACGTTGCGCAGCGATTTCAGCCTGCTGTCGTGTGTATTCCAGTGCGCCGGAGCTGGTAATGGCGGAGAGTATCTCGTCGAAGTGCGCTTCATCACCTTTCGAAATACATTGCCGCACGAGCTCGCGTTGTTGCTCGCTGCCGTGCTGCATGAGGTAGATCAGCGGTAGCGTCGGCTTGCCTTCGCGCAGGTCATCGCCGACATTTTTGCCGATATCGCTTTGATTGCCTGAGTAATCGAGCACATCATCAATGAGTTGAAACGCAGTACCCAGCGAACGACCGTATTCGGCAGACGCGCTGATCTGGTCTTCTGTCGCGCCCGCGAGCAGGCTGCCCAGTTCGGTGGCCGCTTCGAAGAGCTTGGCCGTCTTGGAGCGTATGACTTGCAGATAGCGTGCCTCGGTGACGTCGGGGTCATGCATATTCAGTAGTTGCAGGACTTCCCCCTCGGCGATGACGTTGGTGGCGTCCGCCAGAATTTGCATGACCCGCATATTCTGAACTGAGACCATCATCTGGAATGCGCGAGAATAGACGAAGTCGCCGACCAGCACCGAGGCGGCATTGCCAAACAGCGCATTGGCGGTTTGTCGTCCGCGTCGGAGATCGGACTCATCGACCACGTCATCGTGCAGCAGGGTGGCGGTGTGGATGAATTCGATGACAGCCGCCAGTTTGAAGTGAGCATCGCCCCGGTAGCCCCAGGCATTGGCCATCAGCAGTACCAGCGCCGGTCGTATCCGCTTGCCGCCGGCGCTGATAATGTAGTCGGCGATCTGGCTGACCAGGGGCACGTCGGAGTGCAGCTGGGCGCGGATGGCGGCATCAACCGCCTGCATGTCCGCCGCGATAACACTCAAAGGCTGGTTCTGGGGCGCGGTTTGGGGGGCGGACACAATAATGAGCAAGAAAATTTGCGGAAGTGCCGGATTATACGCCGGTGCTTCGGGGGCCATGCCCCGCTCCCGGCGGGGTATGTGACGCCGGAGCCCTTGGCAATAGGCCGTAATTGCGCTTTGACCGGCATGCTAAGTCCATGTATAATTTGGGGTTTTCCCGAATTGGCAACGGCCTTCCGTCAAGCCGGGCAAGAAAGGGCGCCCGGACAGGTGCCGCGGCTGTATCCCGATAGATCAATCAATGAGGTTCCCATGTACGCGGTCATAAAAACCGGTGGCAAACAATACAAGGTTGCTGCTGGTGAAAAACTTAAAGTAGAACAGATACCGGCAGACATAGGCTCCGAAATCACATTGGATCAGGTGCTCGCAGTGGGCGCCGGTGAAACCATGAAAATTGGTTCGCCACTGGTTCAGGGTGCAACGGTGCTGGCTACGGTAGTGGCGCAAGGTCGCCACGACAAGGTGAAGATTTTCAAGATGCGTCGGCGTAAGCATTATCAAAAACGTCAGGGTCATCGTCAAAATTACACCGAATTGCAGATTGTCTCGATCAACGGCTAAGCCGCTGATCCGACTCAACCCGTCATCAGGAGCACCAAATGGCACACAAAAAAGGCGGCGGTACCACGCGTAACGGCCGCGATTCAGAATCGAAACGACTGGGCGTGAAAGTTTACGGCGGCCAGGCAATCAATGCGGGCGGCATCATCGTTCGTCAGCGCGGCACCAAGCTGCATGCGGGCGAGAACGTCGGTATGGGCAAAGATCACACCCTGTTTGCACTCGTGGATGGAAAAGTCCAGTTTGCGATCAAGGGTGCACAAAAGCGTCACATGGTGATAGTCGTTCCGGCCTGACCGACGCGAACATCCTGCGAAAAGGCTCTGCCGCAGGTAGGGCCTTTTTACTTTACAGCGGCAGAAACTCATGAAGTTCATTGACGAAGCAAAAATCGAGGTTGTCGCCGGCGATGGCGGCAACGGCGTCGCGTCGTTTTGTCGTGAAAAATTCCGTCCGTTTGGTGGCCCCGATGGCGGCGACGGCGGCAAGGGTGGCAGCATCTTTGCGGTGGCCGATCGCAACATCAACACGCTGGTGGATTATCGTTTTGCGAAGCTGCACCGGGCAAAGCGAGGTGAAAATGGCCGAGGTTCGGATTGCTACGGCAAGGGCGCAGATGATATTTATTTGCGCATGCCGGTCGGAACACTCATTGCCGATCAAAATGACGGCGCCATCATTGCCGATCTGACCGAACATGGTCAGGTCGCCATGCTCGCCAAGGGCGGTGAAGGCGGTTGGGGCAACATCCACTTCAAGACATCAACCAATCGCGCACCCCGCCAAAAGACGGATGGCAAAGAAGGTGAGCGCCGTGAATTGCGTCTTGAACTCAAAGTGCTCGCCGATGTGGGTCTGCTTGGCATGCCCAATGCGGGCAAATCCACGTTCATTGCTGCGGTATCCAACGCGCGCCCCAAAATTGCCGATTACCCTTTCACGACCTTGCATCCCAACTTGGGGATGGTTCGCGTCAGTCACGAAAAAAGTTTTGTCATTGCCGATATTCCCGGACTGATCGAAGGTGCCGCCGATGGTGCGGGGCTGGGTGTGCAGTTTCTTCGCCATTTGCAGCGCACACGATTGCTTCTGCACATCGTTGATCTTGCGCCGTTTGATACGAATATCGATCCGGTCAAGGAAGCGAAGGCCATCGTCAAAGAGCTGAAAAAATATGACGAGAGTCTGTTCGACAAGCCACGCTGGCTGGTGCTGAACAAGCTCGACATGGTGCCTGAGGGCGAACGTGATGCGAGGGTCAAGTCCTTCATCAAGCGTTTCGGCTGGAAAGGTCCGATGTTTCGCATCTCTGCGCTCACGCACGAAGGTTGCGATGAACTCGTCAAGGAAATCTACGAACATCTGGCCACGCAGCGCCAGCAGGAGCAGCGCGAACAATCGGGTCTCACGGAAGCAGTGATGGGTATTGATTCCATCGACGTCGATGATCCTCGCTTCAAACTCGTTGACTGATCATGCAGTCCATCATTCGGCAGGCGCAGCGCGTGATCGTCAAGGTGGGGTCGTCGCTCGTCACCAATGAGGGGCGTGGTCTGGATCACGCGGCGATCGCCAAATGGGCAGATCAGATCGCGCACTTGCGGCGCATGGGCAAGCAAGTCGTGCTGGTGAGTTCCGGCGCCGTTGCTGAAGGTATGTTGCGTCTGGGTTTCGAGCGCCGTCCAGTTGCCATTCATGAGTTGCAAGCCTGTGCGGCCGTGGGTCAAATGGGGCTGGCGCAGATTTATGAAACCAGTTTTCGTGCACATGATTTGCGCACCGCGCAGGTTTTGCTCACGCATGCCGACCTTGCCGATCGCGAACGCTATCTGAACGCGCGCTCTACCTTGTTCACACTGCTTGATCTGGGTGTGGTCCCTGTCATTAATGAAAACGATACCGTCGTCACCGATGAAATCAAGTTTGGTGACAACGATACCCTGGGTGCGCTGGTCGCCAATCTCATTGAGGCCGATGCGCTCATCATCCTGACCGATCAGCATGGGTTGTATACCAGTGATCCGCGCAAGCATGCCGATGCTACATTCGTACATGAAGCCAAGGCCGGTGATCCCGCACTGGAAGCCATGGCCGGTGGCGCGGGCTCCGGTATTGGCAGTGGCGGCATGCTGACCAAGATACTGGCTGCGCGCCGTGCGTCGAGCTCGGGTGCGCATACGGTGATTGCCTGGGGCAGGGAAGATCGCGTGCTGGTACGACTTGCAGAAGGTGAGGCGATAGGCACGCAGCTCACTGCGCAAACGGCACGACTCACTGCCCGCAAACAGTGGATGGCAGATCATCTGAAAACTGCCGGTCAGGTCATGCTGGATGCGGGCGCAGTACAAAAATTGCTCGAAGAAGGCAAGTCGCTTTTGCCGATTGGCGTGACGGATGTGGGCGGTGAATTTGGCCGGGGGGATGTGATCACCTGCGTCAATGCTGCTGGTACTCCTATTGCGCGCGGTATGTCGAATTATGCGAGTGCCGAGGTTAAACGGATTATGCGCAAACCCTCATCGGAGATCGCAGAGATCCTCGGGTATGTCGAAGAGGTCGAGTTGATACATCGCGACAATCTCGTGCTGCTCTAGTTGACTACGTGCAGGCTGAAAAAACAGTGCCCTCAGTGTTGCGCACCCGCTGACATCAGCGCAAGGGTTTTTTCTGTCGTATCCGTTTCACTATAACCGCAGCTTTACCGGCAACTGAGCCGCTGTCACAGAAATAATCTTTGTACAGTGCTGCGTATTGACGGTTTGCACCGACATCCCGAATTGGACTCCATGCCAGGTTGCGTGATGCCGACCAGCTGCCATCGGCACTGCCGGTTGCATAGAGCTTTCTCTCGCCCGTCTTGCA
>JAJTGC010000112.1 GCA_021298975.1 Oxalobacteraceae bacterium | reverse complement strand
CTGGTCGCTGGCGTGCAGCGCGTGGTCGTGCTGATGGAGCATGTGGCCAAGGCCAAAGATGGCTCGGTCTCGCACAAGCTGCTGCCGCAATGCACATTGCCACTGACCGGTGTGGGTGTGGTCGACAGGATCATTACCGATTTGGCGGTGCTGGATGTGACTGACCAGGGTCTGCAGCTGGTGGAGTTGGCGCCGGGTGTAAGTCGTGAGGAGCTTCTGGCGAATACGGGGTGTGGGATTGTTTTTGGGTGAGGTGTGGATTTTGGCTGCCGCTGTTTGCGATCCGGAAGATTTTTAATTTAAGCTAATCAGAATAAGCGTGACTTTTGAATCCATTTGTTTCACTGCACGAGTAATAATTTTTCCGAGGTATTCAAAGAAAAACACTGGATCCCAGCTTTCGCTGGGATGACAATTTTGAGGCCGATAGCGCTTAAAACGTCATCCCAGCGAAAGCTGGGATCCAGCGTCTTTCGTAGTTCACGAATAGCTTAAACCTTCACTGCCTTGCATCAGGCACAAGCCGCAATCCAGTATCTTTGGCGATCTCTCTGCGTTCAGCGCTACCAAGTCATCACTGCGCCACCCACCCCCCATCCATATTCCACGCCACACCCCGCACCTGTATCGCCGCATCACTGCACATGAACACCGCCAGCGCACCCAGTTGGTCTGTTGTGACAAATTCACCTGAGGGCTGCTTCTCCGACACCAGATCGCGTTTGGCCTGATCGATCGAAATACCTTGCGCGGCGGCCCGTGCATCAACCTGTTTTTGTACCAGCGGTGTCAGTACCCAGCCCGGGCAAATGGCGTTACAGGTAATGCCGGTTTGCGCCGTCTCCAGCGCTGTGACTTTGGTAAGACCGACGATGCCATGCTTGGCGGCGACATACGCTGACTTTCCGGCAGAGGCGACGAGACCGTGCGCCGATGCGATATTGATGATGCGGCCCCAGTTTTTTTCACGCATCTTCGGCAAGGCCAGTCGCGTGGTGTGAAACGCCGAGGTGAGGTTGATGGCAATCACGGCATCCCAGCGCTCGGTGGGAAAATCTTCGATGTTGGCCACATGTTGTATGCCCGCGTTGTTGACGAGAATATCGACACTGCCAAAACGCGCGGCGGCGTCCTGCATCATCTGCGTTATCTCGTCAGGCTTAGTCATATCGGCATTGCAGTACAGCGTCTCGACCTGATAATCCTTTGCGGTAGCTTGTTGAAGGTTCGCAATTTCGGCGGCATCCCCGAAGCCATTAAACACAATATTGGCGCCTTCTGCGGCCAGCGCGTGCGCAATACCCAAGCCTATGCCTGAGGTGGATCCCGTGACCAGTGCGGTTTTGCCAGACAGCGGAGATTTCTGCATGATGACCCTCGTTAATATGAATGATGTAAGTACGAAGAACCTTTCTCGTCAGGTCGGTGGCAAGGCGTGCTGACGCAGACAGTACGACCTGTACGGCAAGGAGGTGCAACGCTGCCAGCGGCCTAACGAGACAGGCTCTGAAAATCCCAAGGATTGTACGCGCAGAGACCAGTAAAATGCGGCTACCCTCAACCAACTCTGGACAGGAAGCACAAAGATGACGCAGTCTCGAATCAACATGGTGCAATGCCTCTCGCCCGCCGGCCTGCACCGGATGGCCTATCAAACCTGGGGGGACGATCACAACCCGCGCGTACTCATCTGCGTGCATGGGGTGACGCGGGTATCAGATGATTTTGACCGGCTCGCCGAATCACTCAGTCAGCACTACCGTGTGATTTGCCCGGATGTGGTCGGGCGAGGTCGTTCCGAATGGCTGCGTGATCCACGTCTTTATGCGGTGCCGCAATACGTGAGCGACATGGTCACGCTGATCGCGCGACTGGACGTGGCGCAGGTGGACTGGGTGGGCACGTCCATGGGCGGGCTGATCGGCATGGGGCTGGCTGCGCTGCCAGATTCGCCGATACAGAAAATGGTACTCAACGATATCGGCCCCAATCTCAATTTTCCGGCCCTGACACGGATTGGCAGCTATATCGCTCAGGAGGTCCGCTTCGACACTTTCGAACAGGGTCGTGACTACATTCGCACCGTCAGCGCACCCTTTGGGCCGCACAGTGATGCCGAGTGGGACAAGCTGGCACGCGATGTGCTCCGCGAAGGCAGCGACGGTCAATGGAAGCGTCACTATGACCCGGCCATTGCCAAGGGCTTTGAAGGCATCACCGAAGAAGGCACCAAGCGCAACGAGGCAGGCTTGTGGGCGGCTTATGATGCGATACGCGCACCGGTCTTGCTGGTGCGCGGCAGTGAATCCGATTTGCTCACGCACGAAACCGCGCAGGCCATGACAGAACGCGGGCCGCGCGCGCAGTTGGCCGAGATACCCGGTGTGGGTCATGCGCCGACCTTCATGCATGATGATCAGATAGCGCTGGTAAAACACTTTTTGCTGGATTAACCATGGTTTCAGTGGCAGCTGTCACACAGGGAAATGAGCAGTTGACGCTAGGCCTCAGTGCCGATGACGCCGCTCGCCTGAAAGCTGCCGTGGACTTTGTGCGGGAGCCCTATCTCAATCGCGTCGTGCAGACAGGTCAGGATGCGATGGCGTTTTCTGCGGGGGTCGTCGCGACGCTGGCCGGCCTCAAAACGGATGTCGATACCCGTATTGCCGGGATGTTGTTCGAGTTGGTTGCGCTGGATGAGGCACTCGCTGCGCAGATCGAACCGCGTTTCGGCAAAGAGATCGCGGACATGGTCGCAGGCATACGCCAGCTGATGCGTTTGCATGAGGGTGCGAATTTTCTGCAGACCGAAGGCAAGACCGGCCAGGCGGCTGCAAGTCAGCTCGAAACCCTGCGCAAGATGACACTTGCGATGGCGACTGACATGCGGGTGGTACTTGTACGGCTTGCCTCTCGATTGACCACGCTGCGTTTTTTCGCTGAACGCAAACTCGAAAACGACATGACGCTGCGCTATGCGCGGGAGAGTTTTGATTTGTATGCGCCGCTGGCCAATCGTTTGGGTATCTGGCAGCTGAAATGGGAGCTGGAAGATTTATCGTTTCGCTTTACTGATCCCGCCAGTTACAAGCGCGTCGCAAAAATGCTCGAAGAGCGACGGGTGGAGCGAGAGAGTTTTGTCGATGCATCGATCAATCGATTGAAAGAGGCGCTTGCGCGTGATGGTGTCCGAGCCGATGTGTTCGGTCGCCCCAAACACATTTACAGCATCTGGAGCAAGATGCAGGGCAAGTCGCTGGATTTTTCGCGGCTGCATGATGTGCGCGCTTTTCGGGTCATCGTCGATGATGTAAAGAGTTGCTACACGGTGCTATCGATCGTCCATGACATCTGGACACCGATTCCCGAGGAATTCGACGATTACATTGCCCGCCCCAAGCCCAATGGCTACAAGTCGCTCCACACCGTGGTCGAGGCCGATGATGGCAGAACGCTGGAAGTGCAGATACGCACTCAGGAGATGCATCGATTTGCCGAGTATGGTGTGGCAGCGCACTGGCGATACAAGGAAGGCAGCGCGGCCGTGCAAGATCAAGCCTATGACGAAAAAATCGCCTGGCTGCGGCAACTGCTCAACTGGAAAAGCGAAATGGTGGATGTGGTCGTCGGTGCCGATGATGCCGATGCCGCTTGTGGTTCTGGTGGGGCTAACGATGCCGACCGCCAGTGGGTGCAGCAGATCAAGGCAGCATCGATCAATGACCGCATTTATGTACTTACACCGCAGGCGAGGGTAATCGAACTGCCCAAGGGATCAACGTCGATCGATTTTGCGTATTACTTGCACAGTGATGTAGGTCACCGCTGCCGTGGCGCGAAAATCAATGGCGTGATGGTGCCGCTCAATACGCCGCTCAAGAACGGACAAACGGTAGAAATCATCACCGCCAAAGGCGAAGCGGCAGCTTCGGGATTGGCCGGCCCGTCGCGTGACTGGTTATCGGAGGGTTACACCGCCAGCCCGCGTACACGTTCAAAAATTCGTGCCTGGTTCAATGCGATCGAAGAAGCCGAGACACTCGCCCGTGGCCGAACTGCGCTGGAAAAAACGCTGCAGCGCGAAGGCAAAACCTCCGTCAATCTCGACGATCTCGCGCACAAGCTGGATTTTCAGAAACTGGAAGATTTACTGCTGGCCGTGGGTAATGAGCGGCTGAGCTTGCGCCTTGTTGAACAGGCGCTGCATGCGGATGATGCGAGCCGTCACGCGGCCGCCAATCCTGATGGTGCTGTCCTGCCGCGCAAGAGCAAGGCATCGAGTGTCACACAGGGCGCGAAATCGGGTGTGCTGGTATTGGGTACCACCGGCCTGCTCACGCAAATGGCCAGCTGCTGCAAGCCGGCGCCACCTGATCCGATTGTGGGTTTCATCACGCGCAGTAAAGGCATCTCCATTCACCGTACCGGCTGCAAGAATTTTTCGCAGATGGTATTGCGTGCTCCCGAGCGCATGGTGCAAACCACCTGGGGCGATCAGCCCGCGGATACGGTTTATCCGGTGGATGTGTTTGTACAAGCGCTTGACCGGCAGGGATTGCTGCGAGATATCTCGGATATTTTCCTGCGCGAGAAAATCAACGTGATTGGCGTATCGACGCGCAGCAGC
>JAJTGC010000035.1 GCA_021298975.1 Oxalobacteraceae bacterium | reverse complement strand
TCGCGAAGCCGTCGTTGGCCGGTTTGGCTTGATTCCCCATTGGTCCAAAGATGACAAAATCAGTCGCCACACCTACAACGCACGCTCTGAGACGGTGATGGAGAAACCCAGCTTTCGGGACGCATGGCGCAAGGCGCAGCATTGCCTCATTCCCGCAACTGGAATTTACGAGCCAGACTGGCGCAGTGGCCGAGCCGTTGCCACACACATCGAGGCCAGTGATGGTCAACCCTTCGGTATCGCGGGCCTGTGGAGCACATGGCGCAGTCCTGCGGGCGAGATGGTTAGCAGCTTCACTCTGCTGACAATCAATGCCGATGATCACGCCTTGATGCGAAATTTTCACCGGCCGGAAGATGAAAAACGCATGGTCGTGATCTTGTCACCGGATTATTTTGATGAGTGGCTCAACGCCACACCAGAGCAAAGCGCTCGCTTCTTGATACCCTACCCTGCACATCAACTCAGGGTGGCGAACAGCGCTCCTGCAAATTGACCTTGGGTCGCAAGGAGGGTGCATCTAACAGCTGAGATTGGTTACATGAACGGCATTGATTTTCCAGTGGCGACCATGCAAAAAGTGAAGGATGACTCGTTCAGCGATAGGGGTACGGGCCATGATTGCCAAGCCTGTGAGCTTTGCATGTCTTTCGGTGCAGGACCGACCAGGCCGTTGATTGCAGCGCAGTCCTTTCGCTCGCTGCCGCCTTTGGCAGACGAGCGATCTTTTATCAGCATCCTTCCACCGCCCCGCATCAAGCCACCCATCGCCTGAGATCAACGCCCTTGTTGCGTCTATTTTTCAGGCGCACGGATCGTTCGACATTTTTTCAGGAGATCTCGCATGGACAAGCTAGTGCTCGCGTCCGCCTTGGCATGTGCGCTACCGGCCTGGGCCGCGCCCGAATGGGTGAACGCCGAAATCCGTCGTCTCGGCACGGAAAAATCGCGCATTGTGGTAAAGCCCAAACGAATCAACCGTATCGACATGGACAGCATGACGATGAAATTCGATGCGAACAAGTTGGTAGCACAGACGGGTCTGCGCGCCGGCGACGCAGCGCGCTTTCAAGTCAGGGTTCGCTCGGACACGCTTGACATCATCGCGTTGGAGAAGCGGCCATGAAGCGCCGATTTCTGCCTGCTGTGCTGGGGATGGTGCTGGCGATGACGCACTCGCTATGTCAAGCAGCACCAATGGGTTTCAAGGACAGCTGGATGATGATGGGCGACTTCAGTTCCGAGTTTCAGGAACTGACCTTCAATCAGGCGCTGACGCCCCGCGACGCGCTCGGTCTGACCGCCCTTCGCCTGCGGCCAGACGGACAGCAGGCCCTTGAAAACTACGAGCTGACCTATACCCGACTGCTAAAGCGCTGGAACTTGCCGCATGCGCAGGCAAATATCTGGCTTTTTGCTGGTCTCGGCGAAACGTCGGGGGGAACACTGGCACGGGCGCGCCTGACCGCTTCGCCGGGACTGCAGGTGGACTACGAGACCACGCGAATCTATGGTGCGTTCAATGCACGGACGTATCGGGGGGAAGATGTCAATCACTCGCTGGTGTCGGCAAGAGCTGGCTTTTCGTTTTATGAAGTGGATTATGAACAGACCCAGCCGTGGTTCATTCTCGAGGCGCGACGCATGTCCTTTATGTCCAATGACATTGAGATCACCCCAATGCTGCGCCTGATTCACAATCGCTATTTCGTCGAGGCCGGCGCCAATATGTCAGGCAAACCTCGACTGAGCTTTATGTACATTTTTTAGGAGTAAGCATGAAAAAGTTATTTATAGCGACCGTACTGGCAGCACTGAGCCTGCCTGCGCTGGCCACTACCAGCATGAAAGCGACCGTCAATGGCATGGTCTGCGCTTTTTGCGCGCAGGGTATTGAAAAGCGGCTCTCGAAAATGCCGGAGGCGAAAGCGGTGCTGGTGGATCTCAAGCGACGTTTCGTGGTGGTCGAGCCGAACGACGGTATGAAGCTCGATGAAAAGCTGATCATTGCCGAAATCAAGGATGCCGGTTACGACGTGGTTAGCGTCGAGACGCTGTCAAAATCAGTTGCCGAGATACGGGCCGAAACCAAGGCAAAGAAATGAGCGTAGACGAGTCCATGATGATTCGCGCGCCGCTGGCCGCCAGCGTACTGAGCCTGTTTGCCAGCTCGGGCACCCTGATTTGTTGCGCCCTGCCCGCGCTGCTGGTGGCGCTCGGGGCAGGAGCAGCGCTGTCCTCGCTGGTCGCTGTTTTTCCCGGGATTGTCTGGGTCAGCGAGTACAAGGGAACGGTGTTCGGCGTTGCAGGTGTAATGCTTGGCGTGGGCGGTCTGGCGCAATGGCGGGCTCGGAGTGCGCCATGTCCGGTGGATCCCATCTTGCGCCGCGCCTGCCTCCGGACGCGGCGCGCCTCCGCGCTGCTGTATTGTTTGAGCGTGGGATTGTTTGCAATCGGCGGCTGGTTTGCATTTGTACAGCCCTTGCTCGGCTGAGCGTCCTTGCGCGACCTCTGCTGTTGTCTGTACAGGTTTTTTTGGGGCGAGTGATCTGCAATTCCTGCTGACTTGCCGCTGGTCTCAAGTTGCTCGCCACGTTCGGCCAGATGATTTAGCGATGGAGTCACTGCGTCGATCATCTTGAAGAACGATCAGAAAAACGCCATCGTCCTCACTTCGATACTTTCTCGCTTTTGTGCATCGGGGGGGGACGTAGGGTCCTCGAAAGCCGAATGCCCCATGAACCGACAACGGCCATCCGTTTCGGAATCGTAAGTTTTGAGAAGTAATGCATGATGATTCTCCATATTCGGAAAATACATCCACCGATGCGTTGGTGAGTGACGCATGACATAAATTTCGCCGCTACGTTCACGGTATTTCAATTCCATGCGCACCAAGTCCTCTTCAATATGCGTCTGGGCATCCAGCATTGCGAGCGGTAATTCTTCTACCTTGCGGTAAAGCGGTTTCCAAACATTAAAAAAAGCCACTCTGCGCTTGAGCAAAGATTCACTCTCGTCGGGCAGGATATCTTTTACCCGCTGTGGGCCGCTGACCACCGTGTAATCGCTGTGTACAAGAAGTACGGCGGGCCGTTGGACTACGGTCTGCTGCTTGAACTCCGTTGAGGGGCGAGAAAACACCATTTCTTCAGGCGGTTGTCTCCGGCGGATCGTGTGGTCAAATACAACCACCCTATGGGCGCCTGTGTGCAGCTTAACGAATTCAGTAACCTGCTCATAGAATCTGCTCTTGATTTTTTCGTCATCATCAAAAGCAGTAAATGAAGGGTCGAACTCATGGAGTTCAAACCCCTCACGGTCATGCGAGATGCGATCCCGTTTTGGCCATGCATCCCAAATACGGACTTCATGGGGATCAGTCCCAGCAGGATTCAATTCGACTCCTGGGTCCGGCTCATAAAAATAATACTCCGCCGGTTTACCATTATCTACCGTGTAGTTCATCACGGCCCGGACAGAATTCGCCAGAGTCATAGTTCCAATCTCCGTAAAGTAAAGCGTTATTGTTGAAGCGTGAAACCTTCGTAGACCATCGTATCCTTCCAGCAAGGTAGATACTCGACATCATTGGTCATCCATCGCACCAAATTCGGATGATCTTTCAACGGTAACTTTTGCCAACCATGCAAATGTATTGGTGCAGCCAAAGCGATGTCGGCAATCGTCGGGTTCGCACCGCATACCCACTTTGAGTTTTTCAATCGATGATCAAGGATGCCAGCCAGCTTGTGGAATTGTGCATTCTGAGCGTCCAGAACAGCCGGATCCGGCTCGCCACCCAGCAGCGGTTTGACACAGTTCTCAACCAGATAGACGTACGTACTGGGAAACCAACTCGAAGATTCCCACAACAACCAGCGATTAATATCTGCTCGCGTTTTAAGGTCGGCCGGATAAACGGCCGCGTTCCCAGTCTTGTCTGCAGCGTACTGCAGGATCGCGTTGGACTCCCACAAGACAAGGTCTCCATCCATCATGGCTGGCACGGAAGCATTCGGGTTGAGCGCCATGTATTCGGGACTCTTTTGCTCAGCCTTGAAGTAATCGACATGATGAAGCTCGTAGGGTGCGCCGATCAGATGGAGGCCAGCGAGCACTTTGCGGCAATTAACGGTAATTGGGTCAGCATAAATTTTCATTTGCATCTCCTCAAGTAGTTGGCGTGCAGCCAAATTAGCTTATTTTTTTGTTAAATATCAGTTGTTACATGAAGGAAGCTAATCTGTTTACGACCGATCATCAATCTGCTTAAATGCAAATGCTTTGTTCGTGATTAGGGAACAATTGTGATCAGTTCAGACATGCTTTTGGCATTCGTCTCCGTTGCCCAAACTCTTAGCGTCGGGAAGAGCGCTATCGAGCTCAATGTTGTCAAAAGCGTTATCAGTAAACGTATTGCTCAGCTTGAGCGACATCTCGGCGTAACCCTATTCAGCCGCAGCACGCGGCGTATCGCGCTCACCGCCGCCGGGGAAGCCTATCTGGCGCACGCGAAGAATGCATTGGCTGAATTGGCTGCTGGTGGGGAAATGATGCTCTCGATGCGTTCGGAACTAAGAGGTCGAATAAGGCTGACCGCCGCAGTTTCTTGGGGACAGCGTGTGCTTTGTCGCTTGATTCCGGAATTCTTGAAACGTCACCCAGACTTGGAAATTGACCTTGTGCTTGCAGATCGGCCTGTCGACGTTGCCTACGAGCGCTTCGATATTGCGTTGAGGTGGAGCGCCTCCTCGTCAGCAAGAGACTTGGTAGCAGCCCCCGTGTCCAGAATCGATTGGATGGTGACCGCTTCGCCGGAGTATTTAGCTCAATTTGGAAGCCCAGGCGAGCCTGACGAACTGGCTCATCGGTCTTGTCTTTTCTACAGGGGGTCCTCCCAAGATGAGTGGTGGAGTATGTCTGCAGAAGGGGTTCAAAAACGAGTCAGAGTTCGAAGCCGCTACCATGTTGACAATCCTGAAGCGGTGTACGAGGCCTGCCTCCAAGGACTAGGCATCGCACAACTTCCTGATTACTTGTGTGATGGTGCGCTGGAGGATGGCAGAATGACGCGTGTCCTGCCAACATGGGTACAGCACACTCGTTTTGGAAACCAAATAACCGCGCTCGTACCTCCGGAGCGTATGCAACTCCTGAGGAATCGGGTTTTCATTGAATTTCTGCAGCAAGCTCTACGATCTGCTGATGAGACACCGAGGCAAGCTGATTAATCAAACCGTAAAATTTGCAGCACAATCAATCGTGATAAGTCCCTCATTTTGCTTGACCCCGCGTCGTACAACGGCGCTGGCTCGCCATGAAATGTGGATTTATTCAGCGTCTCCTCTTAGAAACGCTGATTAGTGTGTCAGTCCGATTCAGTACAAGGTCAGGAGGAATCTATATGAAAAAGATGCTGATGTTATTTGCCATAACGGTCATGCTGCCCGCTAGCGCTGAGTGGGTAAAAATAGCCGAAGCCAAACGCGGCAATATTTTTTATGTTGACCCGTCGACTGTCAGCATTGCCGACAGCCGGCGCGTCGTGCTTGAATTGATTGACTACCGACGGCCAGACCGAGACGGTGACAAATCGGTTCGTATCAATCGGGAATATGACTGCCAAGGGGCGCGTTATCAGGTGCAATCGGCAACCTATCATCGCGGATCGATGGGAACCGGCGACGTGTCGATGTCAACCGTTGGCACCATGGGCTGGACTGATATCGACCCCAACACGCCGGCGCGCGCGATTTTAGATTATGTGTGCGCCGTGAAATAAACGCCAAACCTCATCATTATTGGCGACGTCGTTCGACGCACTGCAAGGTCAGGTGCCAAAACTTTGCCCCTGAGCCGCCGTATTCTTCCGGCAAGCTCAAGATGCCGAGATGCATGGCCTCAAGGTCTTTGAGTCGGTGATAATTCATTAATCCACGCTTTGCCATCTCTTGGTACGCTGAGCAGTTGGCTTCGATTTCACCCAGCTCCGGGTGCTGTGCGTGCGCGCACTCGTGAAAATACACAAAATCCCAGATGGCTGGTGCACCTTTGGAGGTTCGCTTGTACGCCTCGGCATCGATGATTATGGTCGGCAAGCCTTGGTCATCTATGCGCATTACCGCGCCAGCCCTGCCAAGCTCGGGGTTACGATTTTCCGGCCTGTCGTAAGTGTTCCAGATTTCGGTGGCTTTTCCTTCTTTGCCTTCGTAGGAGAACCGGCACTCGACTTTATCCCCGTTCGACAAGACAAATGCCCATGAAAGATTACAACAGCCAGCGAGCAGGATCACCGCCAGGATTTTGCAATATCTCGAGGACAGGCGTTCAAGCAGGGTGAGAAGCATACTTTCTCCGATCTTTGAAGCGCACAAAAAAAGCCCGTCATTGCTGACGGGCTTTTAAGTTACCACAACTTGCGTCGGGTATTACTTCTGCAGCTTGAATACCATCAGCGTACCGCCTTGTGGCACGCTGGTGACTGAGCCGTCCAACGCATCGATACCAGACTGCATACGCTGTGCGTCGATACCCCAGCCGGCTTGCACCGCGATGTACTGCTCGCCATTGACCTCATAGGACGACGGTACTGCGGTTACGCCCGAAGGCATGTTCTGCTCCCACAGCACTTTGCCGGTGGTTGCGTCGAATGCACGGAACACGCGATCGTTGGTGCCACCAGTGAACAGCAGATTGCCGCCCGTGGTCAGCAGAGGTGACCAGATCGGACGATCAAACTTGTGGACCCACGCCAATTTGCCGGTGTTCAGGTCCCAAGCTTGCAATTCGCCAATGGTGTTGGGCTTTTTACCGTCCTTGTAACGCAGACTGCCCAGCACGCCGTCAATCGGATAACCGATATACAGGTCGCCCTTCTTGTAGGTGATCTCATCAGCCTTCGGCAGCTCTGAGCAGAGATTGTTGTTGGCTGGGATGTAGAACAGTCTGGTCTTCGGGTTCCAAGCCTCGGGTGGCCAATCCTTACCGCCCCACAGTGATGGACAGAACGTCACAGCCTTGCCCATACCTGGTGTGTGCTCTTTGCTGTAGCTTGGGCGGCCAGTCTTCTTGTCGATCGATGTGAAGACGTCGTTGTGGACGTACGGGACGGCATTAACGAAGTCGATCTTGCCACTTGATTGACGATCAAGCATCCACAGATAGCCGTTACGCCCTGCGTGCACCGCACCCTTGACATTACGCCCATTGATTTTGGTATCCATCAAAATCGGTGCGCTCACTTCATCCCAGTCCCAGGCGTCGTTGTGGTGATACTGATGGTGGCCCTTGATTTTGCCGCTATCAACATCGATTGCAACCACGGAGGTGCTGTACAGGTTGTCGCCCTGACGACCTTCGGTCGGCCATGGTGCCGGGTTGCCTGTACCCCAGTAAGCGATGTTGTTGGCTGAATCATAGGTACCGGTAATCCAGACGCTTGCGCCGCCATTCTGGTGGGTGTTGTCAGGCCAAGTGTCGCCGCCGGGTTCTCCCGGAGCCGCGGTCGTGTAAGTGCGCCAGCTTTGTTTGCCGGTGACTGCATCAAACGCTGCCACGAAACCGCGAACACCGGTTTCACCGCCCGAAGAACCGACGAGAATTTTACCTTTGGCGGCCAGCGGTGCGAGCGTGATGTAAGACAGCGCCTTTACATCGCCCACCACGGTATCCCAGACCACTTTACCAGTCACGGCATCCAGAGCGATCAGATGCGAATCGACGGTAGCGACGAATACCTTGTCACCGTAAAGCGCAACACCACGGTTCGTGTTGTGCAGCATCAGCAGGTCGGCGGGAATGTCTTTCTTGTAGCGCCAGATTTCCTGACCCGTGATGGCATTGAAAGCAATGACTTGCCCGTTGGGAGTCGTGATGTACATGTAGCCGTTGTTAACGATCGGTGGCGATTGATGGCCCTCCGTTACGCCCGTTGCGGCAGACCATGCCAGCGTCAGCTTCTTGACATTCGTGCTGTTGATTTTTTCGAGCGGGCTGTAGCCCCACCCTTCGTAGTTACCACGGTACATCAGCCAGTTTTTTGGCTCCGGGTTCTTGAGCCGCTCATCGGTCACCGGGCTGTAGGGCCCAGGGGTACCAGCATTCGCGATCAGCGTCGTGGCACTGATGACGGCGAAGGTCAACATTTTTAAGTTAAGGGTCATGCTTTGGTCTCCTCTAGGAATGATTTGCTTGAAGCTCTTTTTACTCCCCTTGCCTCTGCGGGGTTGCTGCAATAGCCAGAAACTCTCCCTCCAATTTCAGAGGAATCGCTGGCAATGGACTTGGAGCCGGACCGCCGACAACTTTGGCTCCATCGAACAAATTGAATTTGGATGCGTGGCAGTAGCACGCAAGAACGTTTTCTTTCGACATCCAGGTTTTCACGTCACAAAACTGGTGCGGACAAATGCTGGAATAGGCAAGGACGCCAGATGCCGAGCGCGCCAGTGTCTCGGGCGTCATCCGATCTTCGGGCAAACGAACGAGCACGATCTTGTTGAGTCGCGATTCATTCTTGGGCGCGCCAGTCTGGGCATCGAAAGGAAACACCAGCAAGGGTTTTGCAAGCACCAGGTCAGACGGGCGCAGCGGTTTGAAATTTTCTTCAGCATCCGCATCGACCAGAAGCATGCCGGCCGGCTGCGCAAACGCTTCGGACGATACGAAGGGAATGGGAGCCACCAGACTGGTGGCAACGGTGTTGAGCACGCGCCGGCGATTGACGTCGACTTCATCGGCGGGTTTCAGGCACCCGCAACCAGCGTGTTTAGAGCAATCTTGATTTTTCATGAATCTCATTCCTGTTTCACAAGCAGACGAATCCTCGGGTCAGTTGTTTCTCATGGCCTCGAGCTGTTTTCTTTTAAATAACAGCATTCGGAATTCTGAATTCAGTAAAGTATAACGGCACTTTTGCGTCTCAGTAAAGTGGTCGAAGCAGTAAAGCCGCCACGTAAACCCCATTCGTTTATTGATTAATAACCGTCTATTAATCAATAACTTGCGGTTTCTAATCGAAGTTTTTCAAAAAATTTGCTGAACATTGAGAAAAATTCCGCTCTTCAGGCCGTCTGCAAACTTCTTGCTTCGTCCTCAAAATAATATTTGAGATGGCGATGAAGGATTTTTCCGGTCGCCGTCTTCGGCATGTCCTGATCGGCGATGAAGCTGACTCGGCTCGGGCATTTGAAGCCTGCCAGACGGTCGCGGCACCATTGACGGATCTCGGCTTCGCTGGCCTGCATCCCTTCGTGCAGCACGACAACCGCATGGACGCTTTCGCCCCATTTCTCGTGTGGCATGCCGATCACCGCGACGTCTTTCACCGCAGAATGTGCGCCGATTGCGCCTTCGACTTCGGAGGGGTAGACGTTCTCGCCGCCGCTGATGATCATGTTGCTCTTGCGGTCGACCAGCCAGATATAGCCATCTTCGTCCCGGCGTGCCATGTCGCCGACCGAGCACCAACCGCCCTCAAAGGCTTCAGCTGTTTTTTCGGGGTTTTTCCAGTAGCCGTCGAATACATACGGCGTGCGAGAAAACAATTCACCAACTTCACCATCGGCCACTTCTTCCCGGTTTTCATTCAGCAGACGAATGTTGCCGCTGCCTGACCACTCGCGCCCTACCGAGCCGAGCTTGGTCAGCTGTTCATTTGGGCGCAAGAGAGTCACCCAACCCGCTTCGGTCGAGCCATACAGTTCATACAGACGGCCATTCGTGAAGTAGTTCAGGATGCCCAGTTTGGTATCTCTGCGCGCAGGTGCTGAGGACACCAGCAATCTGCCTACGGAGCTCACATCGTATTTCTTCTTGATCTCCTCGGGCAGCGACAGCAGCATGATGTAATGCGTCGGCACCAGCGAGGTGAAGGTGACTCTCTCGTTTGAGAGAGTCGCGAGCAAGGCTTCGGGATCGTAGCTTCTGCGATCATCAATGATGCAGGCTGCACCCAGATGAATAAAGGTCGTTGCAAAGTACAAGGAATTCGCGTGACACATGGGCATGACGAGCAGACCGGTGTCGTCTTTGCGGAATTCCATCTCCAACGCAGTCGCCAGCGCAATCAAATAACTGCCCTGATGGTTGCGAATCGCACCCTTGGGTTTGCCCGTCGTGCCAGAGGTGTACATGAGTGCGCACATGCTCTCCGGGTCGACGGCATTGAATTTTCGGGCGGGGTCGCCGCTGCTGATCAGCGCTTCGTAGCTTGTCCAGCCGGTGTTTTGCGCATCACCCAGCACGAAATACTTTCCTGAGGAAAGTTTCAGTTCGGCTTTCTGTGAATCCAGCATGTCACAGAACTCCGCGTCAGCGATTACCGCATCGGCTTCGGCATTGTTCAGAATGTAGGCAATCTCGGGCCCCGTAAGACGGAAATTGATGGGTACCGCGACCAGACCTGCTCTGGCCAGCGCGACATAGATCTCCATCCACTCAAGGCAGTTGTAGGCGAGCAGGCCCACTCGGTCACCGGATTTCAGGCCGGATCTCAGCAAACCGTCGGCAAGTCGGCTCGCACGATCATGCCACTGCGCGTAGTTGAGCGATCTGCGCGAATCACGGGCGCCGAGCTTGTTCGGCATCAACCGGGCATGCGTGGCAATGGCGTCGGAGAGGGTAAGGAATTGGCTCATGTTGTAAAAAGGAAACTAATTTACGGGCATTGTTTACAGCATAGCTTTGAATACTGAATTCAGAGTGCGATAATAGTATACTTTCATCGCTTTGACGAAAAATTTTTTTCGGTAACGGGCCTCGGGGTTAAGGAAAAGCGCCGCTTCTGGGGATAAGGAACAGCTGCGCCCCACCCCGCCTCAACCTCTGCTGCCGCTACTTAACCAGGAGTTAGCACTATGTCTGCACCCGTAATACACGAACAATCCGTCGCGGCACTGATTGCCCGTTACCTGAAAAGTCAGGGCGTCAAGCGCGTCTATGGCCTGTGCGGCGGTCACATCATGCCCATCTGGATGCGGCTTGATGCGGAAGGCATTCAGATCATTGATGTGCGCGATGAGCGTGCGGCGGTCTACATGGCGCATGCGGAAGCCGACCTGAGTGGCGGCCTAGGGGTTGCGCTCGTTACGGCCGGCCCCGGCGTGACAAATGCCATCACGGGTATCGCCAATGCGCACGTGTCGCGCGCACCAGTGCTGGTGCTGTCGGGCCTGCCACCCATGGCCCAGGAAAATCGCGGTGCTCTGCAGGACATTGTGCATACCGATATGGTCCGAAGCATCACGCGTTACGCGCGCACCGTACGTCATGCCGACCTCGCACTGCAAGAGATCGATGAAGCAGTATCGCGCGCGCTCGGACAGGGTGGCGAGCCGGGGCCTGTGTATCTTGATTTTCCGGTCGATGTGTCGCGCGCTCGCGTTTGCGCCGCGATGCAAATGCCTGAGCGATTCAGCCCACGCGCTGCACTCGAGATACCACCGCTTGACGACGCAATTCGCGCAGCCGTGGATTTGTTGTGGTCGGCCAAGCGACCGTTGGTGATTTCCGGTCGCGGTGCCAAGGGTGCGGGCAAGGCATTGTGCGAACTGTTGTCGCGCGTTGGCGCAGCGTATCTTGATACCGGAGAGAGCAAAGGTCTTGTGCCGGAAAGTCATTCGAGTGTCGTTGCGGCAATGCGCGGCACCGTCATGCAGCAGGCCGATCTGGTATTGACCGTCGGGCGCCGCCTCGATTTTCAGCTGGCGTATGGCTCGCCCTCGGTATTTGGCGACGCGAAGTTCATCCGCATCGCCGATTGCGCCGCTGAACTCAGGGACAACCGACGCGGTGAGGTCGAGATCCTCGCAACCGGCAGGCTCGCTCTGGAAGCGATGCTCGAGGTGGCGGGCAGCCGGACTTCTGCAGTGGATGCATCGTGGACTGCCGGCTTGCGCTCCAAGCACCTCGAGCGCTCGAAAAAACTGGCTGACAGCATGCGCGACGCTCCGCCCGGCAGCGATGGCCTGATGCACCCGAACCGCGTGCTTGCGGCCCTGCGCGATGCCTTGCCTGAGGATGCTGTGGTGGTCGCAGATGGTGGCGATTTCCTCAGTTTTGCGCGTGTCGGTTTGCCCGCTTCCACTTATCTTGATCCGGGCTCGCTAGGCTGCATTGGCGTGGGTACACCTTTCGGCGTGGCGGCCAGCTTGGTGTGTCCGGACAAAACGGTCGTGGTCGCGACCGGTGATGGCGCGTTCGGCTTCAATGCCATGGAGATAGACACTGCAGTAAGGCATAAGGCGCCGGTACTGGTCGTGGTTGCGAACAACGGCTCATGGGCGATTGAAGTACGTGATCAGCAGGAGACGCACGGTAAAGTTGTTGGAACTCGGTTGCAGTTTTCAGACCATGCAGCAATGGCGAGAGCCTTCGGTATGTATGCGGAAAGAGTTGAGCGAGCCGAAGATCTTGAAGGTGCGATAGAGCGTGCGATGGCAAATCGTCCCGCATTGCTGGATATACTCGTTACACCCGAGGCGGTATCCTCCGACGCAAAATCTGGTCTGGCGTGGGTGCCGGATCTGCAACCCTTGTCCGCATGGGACGAGGCCGAGCAGCGGTGGAGATTGGGCGAATGATTCGCGTATCATAAGCGCTTGGTTGCCTCAATCCTGGACCTCTAAGAAAAAAGTAAAAGATCTGTCTCGATGAAAATTTTAGAACCCCAGCCCAAACTTGTGGAGCAAGTCCACAAAGCCATACTTGCGGAGATCGCAGGGGGTAAGCTTCGGCCCGGCGAGCGCATCATTCAAGAGCAGATCGCCCAGGAGTTGGGTGTCTCCCGGCAACCTGTACAACAAGCGCTCGTCTTACTGAAAAATCAGGGCGTGCTGAGCGATGCGCCCGGCCGGGGCTTGCAAGTCGCGTCCATGGATCCGACTTTCGTGCATCAGATGTACGACATGCGCGCGGTGATCGAAGGCCTTGCTTTTCGCAAGGCAGCCGAACATTTCACTCCCGATGCGAAAGCACGCGGCGAAAAATTGCTGGCGGTCGGCCGCGATGCGGTGCTTGGTGGTTCGGTGAACGACATGATTACGGCTGACATGATGTTTCACAACTTCATTTACGAGCTCGCGGACAATCCTTTTATCGGCCCGGCGATGGAGACCCAATGGGTAAATACTCAGCGGGTCATGGGCTCGGTGCTGCTGTCCGCGGACAAGCCGCGCGACATCTGGGATCAGCACGAAGCCATGTTCGAGCTCGTCGCCAGTGGCGACGGTGGGCGTGCCGAAGAGGCTGCGCGCAAGCACATCCAGGAAGCTGCCGATTTCATGATTCAGCGGATCGGTGACCAGCCGGATTCTCAAGACGCCGCCTGATTTCCTTTCCTCCTAGAACCCCAGCGGCCCGGGTCAGCGGCCATTCATTCTTTAAATGTGGTTATCTGTACGCTATGTGCGTACAAAATCTTTGAAAATCCGTCTTTTTCTCACAGACGCAAGACCACAATAATCTTGTCTTGACAAGCGGAATGCAAAGGTATTATCCTTCAATCTGAACTCTGAATTCAGAGTTCATGAAAACTTGGCCTTCCGGCTAAGTTTTGTCGGATGAATATCCGCATTGGGTTTGGGCCAGCCTCTCGAGGCTGGCTTTTTTTGGACAAATTTCTTTCGAGAAATGCGGGGTAAATCCATACCTTGTGGTGAGCCAACCTAGCTGTGCGGCGCAACGGGATCCTGACAAATCAAGCGTTTGGCGCCCTCGTCCAAGCCGTAAAAGTCTTCGATTTTATTCAGGCGCTTTTGCAGCGTTATTTTTTCAGCCACAGCAGTGGTTAGTTTTATGAACCGGTGCTTCCTTGAAAATTCTTGGAGGTCTGCGTGAGCAGCGCACGGAAAACAGTAAGACACCAATACTGCGTATCAGGAGAAGAACTCATGGCAGTCAGCAGCATCGCATCGGGCATGGCCACCGAAACCAATAGCCAGCTGTACAAGAAAGTCGCATGGCGACTCGTGCCCTTCCTGTGCTTGTGTTACCTGGCCGCCTACCTGGATCGGGTCAATGTCGGTTTTGCCAAGCTGCAGATGCTGAGCGACCTCTCATTCAGCAATACCGTCTACGGTTTGGGTGCAGGTATTTTTTTCCTGGGTTATGTGATCTTCGAAGTTCCCAGCAATATTTTGATGCATAAAGTCGGCGCGAAATTATGGATTGCGCGCATCATGATCAGCTGGGGCGTGATAGGTGCTGCGATGGCCTTTGTACAGACGCCGACACAGTTCTATATTTTGCGTTTTCTGCTCGGCGTGGCTGAGGCAGGCTTTATCCCCGGCGTACTGCTCTACCTGACTTTCTGGTTTCCCGCGGCATGGCGCGGTCGTATCATCGCGCTGTTTCTTGCGGCGATACCTTTATCCAACATCATTGGCGGTCCACTCTCGGGCTGGATTCTGAATAACTTCGGTGGCACTGCAGGGCTGGCCGGTTGGCAGTGGTTATTCATCATCGAGACAGTACCATCCATTTGTCTGGGCGTTGCGATTCTGATGTTCCTGGATAACCGCGTTGAAGATGCCAAATGGCTTACCGACGAAGAGAAGCACACCATTCAGACAGAAATTTCACATGAAGCGAAACAGCGCGAGCATGTCAACGTGATGGATGCATTGAAGAGCGCACGCGTCTGGCTGCTCGGACTCGCGTACTTCTGCATCGCCAGCGCGATCTATATTTCCAGCTTTTGGATGCCGACCCTGATCAAGCAGCTGGGTGTCTCAGACCCACTACGTATCGGCTGGCTGACCACCATTCCGTATTCCGTCGCTATCGTTGCCATGGTGCTCACCAATGTCAGCGCTGATCGGCAGCGTGAGCGCCGCTGGCACACCGCGATCCCCTGCCTGTTTACTGCAGCAGGATTGGCGCTCTGCGCTACGCCGGACTATGGACTCGCCGTTGCGATGATGGCGCTCACCCTGGCAGCGGCGGGCGCGTCCGCTGCGCAAGCTTCTTTCTGGAGTCTGCCTTCATCGTTTTTGACAGGTGCCGCAGCCGCAGCAGGTATCGCACTGGTGAACTCGTTGGGCAACATCGCGGGTATGGCAAGCACGTCGCTGGTTGGCTGGCTGACCGATCTCACCGGCAGCCCATCCAGCAGCCTGTACCTGTTTGCTGCTTTGCTGGTCGCTGGTGCGCTGATCGTGTTGCGCCTGCCCGCTTCGGTGGTGAACCGATAAATCTTGCAAAAAAAAACGAACAGATACATCCACCCATAACGAATCATCTCCCTCTTTCGACCCCTAAGCTATGGACTTCACCCTGCCACCAAGAGCCGAGGAGCTGCGCGAGCGCACTCGTCAATTCATCGCTGAACACGTCATCCCGCTGGAGCACGACCCGCGCCAAGATAGCCACGGCCCGCACCCCGAGTTGCGTGCCGAGCTGGTACGCCGCGCACGAGCCGCTGGCCTGCTGACGCCACATGCATCGCAAGCGCTGGGCGGATTGGGGTTGACCCATGTCGAGAAAGCGGTGGTATTTGAAGAGGCAGGTTATTCGTGGCTGGGTCCGACGGCCATGAACATTCATGCGCCCGATGAGGGCAACATTCATTTGATGGAAGAGGTCGCCACGCCTGCGCAGAAAGCCCGCTGGCTGCGTCCTCAAGTCGAAGGTCATACCCGATCCTGCTTCTGCATGACCGAACCTTCGCCCGGTGCGGGCGCGGATCCGAGCATGCTCAACACGACTGCAGTACTTGATGGCGATCACTATGTGATCAATGGCCGTAAATGGCTAATCACGGGTGCTGAAGGTTCGTCGTACGCGATCATCATGGCGCGCATGGAGGATGGCACCGCAACCATGTTCCTCTCGGACATGGATCGTCCCGAGATCAGGCTTGTGCGCAATCTGGATGCCATGGATCGCTGCTTCTCCGGCGGACACGGCGTGGTCGAATTTAACAATCTTCGTGTGCCGGCAACGGATGCACTCGGTGAGATCGGCAAGGGTTTCCGCTATGCGCAGGTGCGCCTTGCGCCGGCCCGACTCACGCATTGCATGCGCTGGCTCGGTCAGGCGCGGCGCGCACATGAGGTCGCACTCGCGTATGTCCGTCAACGCGAGGCCTTCGGCAAGCCGCTGATCGAGCACGAGGGTGTGGGTTTTATGATCGCCGACAATGATATGGACCTGATGACAGCACGCCTGCATATTCTGCACACCGCCTGGCTGCTCGATAAAGGCGAGAAGTGTGCATTCGAATCCAGTCGCGCGAAGGTCGTCTGCTCGGAAGCCGAATGGCGCGTGGCAGACCGCAGCGTGCAGATCATGGGCGGCATGGGTGTCACCGGCGATATGCCGGTGATGCGCATCTTTACCGACATGCGGGCTTTCCGCATCTACGATGGCCCCAGCGAAGTACATCGCTGGAGCATGGCGAAAAAAATAGCGAGCGGAAAAGCGTGATGGAAGCGATGGCGCTATTTTCTCGCTTCCGCCTTGACGGCAAGCGCGCGCTGATCACGGGTGCCTCCAGTGGCTTTGGTGCGCATTTCGCGCAGCTGTTGTCTGCAGCGGGTGCCGACGTCGTGCTCGCCGCACGGCGTGCGGACAAGCTGGCGGGACTTCAGAAGGCATT
This sequence comes from Oxalobacteraceae bacterium, assembly GCA_021298975.1. GTDB lineage: Bacteria > Pseudomonadota > Gammaproteobacteria > Burkholderiales > Burkholderiaceae_D > Pernthalerella. The sequence continues at coordinate 7,499 of JAJTGC010000035.1, read as the reverse complement.
GCAGGCGCAGGGTCGCAAGGCATCATCGGTGAGCATGGATGTTGGCTCGCGCGACAGCGTTCTGGCCGGCTTCGATCAGATCGGTATCTGCGACATCGTGATCAACAACGCCGGCATCACCGTCACGCGAGCCTTGCTTGACCAGACCGAGGAAGACTGGGACAGCGTCATCGATACCAATCTCAAAGGCTGCTGGCTGGTAGCCACCGAAGCCGCACGCCGGCTTCGCTCTGCGGAGAAACCGGGCGCCATCGTCAATGTGGCATCGATACTGGGCGAGCGTGTGGCAGCGGGCGTCGCGCCCTATGCGATCTCCAAGGCGGCCGTGATACAGGCGACCAAAGTCATGGCGTTGGAGCTGGCTCGTTACCAGATCCGTGTCAATGCATTGTTGCCCGGCTATGTCGTGACTGACCTGAACCGCGATTTTCTCGAGAGCGAGGCTGGCGAGAAGCTTCGTAGCCGGATTCCAACACGCCGATTCGGCGACATCAATGACCTTGATGGCCCCCTGCTACTGTTGTGCTCCGAGGCGGGTACTGGCATCACAGGTTCTTGTGTGACCGTGGATCACGGCCATTTACTCAGCTCACTGTAACCGTGATGGAACAAGCGACACAGGTACGACTGCGCGCCTGGCTTAGCGCGCAGGGCCTCATCGGCAATGCCGAATTGCGCGTGAAACCACTGACAGGTGGTCAATCGAATCCGACTTTTTTGCTGACGGCAGGCGCACACGAATTCGTGCTGCGCAAAAAACCCGATGGTTTATTAATGAAGTCGGCGCATGCGATTGATCGCGAATATCGCGTGATCAGCGCATTAAAGGACACACCTGTGCCGGTGCCTGATGCGCTGGCCTGGTGCGATGATGAGCGCATCATTGGTACGCCGTTTTATCTGATGTCTTATCTGAATGGGCGCGTATTCGTTGATCAGAGCCTGCCAGGCACGGGTTCTGCAGAGCGCGCTGCGATCTATCGCGAGATGAATCGCGTCATCTCCGAGCTGCACCGGCTTGACATCGATGCGATCGGACTCGGCGACTATGGCAAGCGGGAAGATTATCTGTCGCGCCAAATCAGCCGCTGGTCGTCCCAGCTGAGCGCAGCGACGCTTACGGTGCCCGAGAGCGCGTTGCGGCTGATGGCATGGTTGCCTGCGAACTTGCCGCCCCCACAGCCGGCGGCGCTGATTCACGGTGACTTTAGACTGGACAACCTGATATTCCATCAAAGCGAGCCGCGGGTGATCGGCGTGCTTGATTGGGAGCTGTCGACCGTCGGTGATCCGATCGCAGATTTTGCTTATCACTGCATGAGTTGGCATATACCGCATACGCTCTGGCGCGGTATTGCAGGCCTTGACTTGCATTCGTTAGGCATACCGGAGGAAGCTGCCTATCAGCAGCAGTACTTCACTGGTCGGAACGCGATTGATCCTGCCGACTGGCGTTTCTATCTCGCATTCAATTTGTTCCGAATGTCGGCGATCTTGTTTGGCATTGCAGAGCGAGCGCAGCAAGGCAATGCAAATGCTGCAGATGCGGTGCAGACCGGCGCAAAGGCCAAGCCATTGGCCGATCTTGGATGCGCCATCGCAGGCATCTGAAAAACCATTCGGCCACACTACCCTTTGGTATTAATCTGGGGGATACCAATCCAGACCTGGGGAGCGGCGATCAGTCTGCGCACGTTCACCCCATAAAAAAACCCTGCTGTGAACTTCACAGCAGGGCGAAATTGCTACCGCCTGCAGAACCTGTCTGGTTCTGAAAGCAGCCGTGTTAATTTGTCTGCGTGGTCTCGGCCTGCGCAAGGCGCTTGTCGCAGGCTGTGTCCGCTACGTTGCGGTCAATATCCAACTTCGGAATGTAGAAGCTTAAATCGTCATAGGACGGCACGGCCAGTGGGCCTGCAGGCAAATCATCGGAAGATTTCAATACCTGAAATCCGGCCAGTGCAACAGACTTATTCACGCAGTTCACCACGTAGTCAATCTGCTGCACACCAACGGCACCAATAACCGTCCAGCTGTTTCCTGCAGTGGCCGCCAGTACGACGGGCTCGTTGTCACCAATGATTGCTTGCTCATAAGATGCAGCGGCTGTGGCGACATTAGCGGCGAACAGGCTAGTTACAAATAAGAGAGTGCGAAACATAATTGACTCCGAGCGGTTGTTGAATTGAAGGGTTAATTTATGACTGTATAGTAGCACCTGTCGCGATAGTGTCCATATAATTTTTACATAATTCGAAATATAACCACAACAATCATGAAAATAATGACATTTATATAAACAAATAATGTAAATTTAATTTATTTAAATAAACAAAAAATAAAATTTAGCGCGTATATGGGAACCGTGTTCGGCGTTGCGGGTGCAATGCTTGGTGTGGGCCGCCTGGCGCAATGGCGGGCGTGGAGTGCGCCATGTCCGGTGGATTTCATCTTGCGCCGGGCGCGGCTCTGAGTTGCTGTGATGTTTGAGCGTGGGACCGGTTGTAACCGGTGGTTGGTTTGCATTTGCACAACCCCTGCTGAGCTGAGCGCCCCATCGCGAGGTCTACGGTTGCCGCGCGCTGCTCCGGAAATTTGATCAAATTAAACAACTTGGATGTCTTCGACAAGCGCTGAGAGATGACACGCACTGTCCTCAAGGTTGACGGCAGCCTTGTTCTGGCCCGCCCACTCAGCTTCGAGCGCCAAAAGCCGGTGGACCGGCGGATCGATTTTTCTGGTCACAGGCAATGGCTTGGCGCTTAATCAACAACAGATCATCGTGAAACTCGAAGTTGCTGATTATGATATGTTCTCTCCAGAAATAGTTTCAACCACAAAAGCCGAAACCTGCGGCGAGGCTGGCGCAGTAATGACGATCAGAGAAGCCGCTGCAAACCATCCGCTCCGTAGGTGAATAGTGCGACTTCTTCCAAGCGGTGTGCAGCGGATTGCTCGTGATGAAAAATAAAACAAAGAATGATCCAATACTTGCTTTTGTCGACATTGAAACGACAGGATCAAACTTTGAACGGGACAGAATTACTGAAATAGGAATCAAAACCCTGGTCGGGGATGAGGTGACTATTTGGGAAAGCCTGATCGACCCGCAAACCTTTATCCCACAAAATATTCAAAGGCTCACGGGTATAACGCCGCAGATGGTCATGGGCGAGCCCGTATTTGAAGAAATTGCCTCGCAGCTCAAGGAAGAGCTTGAAGGAAAAATATTTGTGGCGCATAACGCGCGCTTTGATTACGGCTTTATCAAAGCATCCTTCAAAAGAATGGGGATTGATTTTCGTCCTAAGGTTTTGTGTACCGTCAAGTTATCGCGTTTGCTTTTTCCAAATCAACCGCGTCACAACTTGGACACGATCATCCATGCACACCAGCTCGTGGTCAGTGCTCGACATAGGGCGCTCGGTGATGCTGATTTACTTGTGCAATTTTGGAAGGTTTGCGAAAAACTATTCGGAAAAGAGCGACTGCTCGCGGCAGTAGACGAACTGACTGGCAATGCCAGTCTCCCTCCCCACATTAACCAGACGTTGATTGATGCGATTCCGGATACCCCGGGATGCTATATTTTTTACGGAGAAAACAAAGCCCCTTTGTACATCGGTAAAAGTATTTCGATGCGCAGCAGAGTGATGGGACATTTTCAAAGTGCGCTTTCCGTCCGAAAGGAAATGAAACTTTCCCTGCAAGTCCATGATATTGAATGGATTGAGACCGGTGGCGAACTCTCGGCATTGATTTTGGAGTCCCGGCTGATTAAAGAACGCATGCCAAGTACAAATATCAAACTTCGCCGCTCGAAAGATTTGTGCGCCTGGAGTTTGATCAAGGATAGTTCAGGCGTACAAAAACCAACGTTGGTCACGCACAGGAATTTACAGCCGGGACTTCAAGACAATCTCTTTGGCCTGTTCTACAGCAAGCGGGAAGCTCATGGCTATCTGGCCGCAATTGCGAAAAAATATCGGCTCTGTGAAGGCTTGCTTGGTTTGGAAAAATTAATCGACGGCAAGCCTTGTTTTGGCTATCAGGTAAAAAAGTGTGACGGCGTCTGCATGGGCGCTACTCCCATTGAAATCCATAATCTAAAGCTGAAAACTGCGTTGGACTTATTCAAAGTCCAATCCTGGCCGTTCGATAGTGCGATTGCAATCAAAGACGGCAACAAGATGATCGTTCTTGATAAATGGTGCTACCTCGGAACGGCAAGCGACCATGGCGAGCTGTACGACTTGGCGAATTCCGGAAAAGTAGAGTTTGATCTTGATATTTATAAAATCATAAAAAAAGCACTGAACGGCTCACACAAAGATCAAGTCACTCGTTTGTTCACAAAGGAATACGCGCCAAATTCGGATGCCTTCAATTGAGGCAGCACCTGATTGGGAAAATAAGAAATACGCATGATTTTGCGCAGTCTCTCGGTAGCAGGCAGCCTGATCCCTATGATTGCAACGGCCGCAGTCGTCCTTGATTTTGCTGGCTCATCGCTGCGTTTATCCACCCAAGGTATTTTGTGACTGGACGAATAAAAAGAAAAAATATTCTCGCAGGGCTGGAATCACTGCCTCTGCAACATAGTTCACTTGTCATTTGCCCCCTCTGTGATCGACATATTCCACCGGCACAAAGAGATGCGCATCACTTGGTACCGAAATCCCATAGAGGCACCGAAACCGTCATACTTCATCGCATATGCCATCGTCAAATACACGCACTTTTTACGGAGACTGAATTGGCACGGCGGTTCAACACAATCGATGAATTAAAGAATCATGAAGAAATGCTTCGCTTCATTCAATGGGTGAAGCAAAAGCCTGATGAATTTTTTGAGCGTAGCCGCAAAAGCCACAGACTGAAATCCCGCTGACCGCCGATTGAAGGTACTTAAAACAAAGACCTTAGGGCGTTAACCACTCCCAAGCATCCGAAGTAAGTCTGGCACGGCGATGACCTGTACGTGCCAGCTCAAGCCAATCTATTTCTATTACTTGCGCATTCACCACCGCAAAGTTTGACACGACCAAGTCAATTTCACCGGCCTCGGAAGCATCTGCGCTCAGCGGTGATCCCGGCGCTGACGTGCTTAAGTAATCTCTGGCAGATGCCGAGTGCTTGATGCGTTGCCAAAGTGTTTCGACGGTTGACCCGGTGGTCAGAACAGACATGTTTACTCGAACGCGAATTTGCCAGCCTAATCTTGAACTCCAAAAAACAAAGACGGCGTCTGCCATGTCCGTGATTTCTGTAACTTTGGGACTACGTGCATCAGTGAAAATCTGGAGGTGACCTTGAATTGGATCCGCGGCCCGCAGCACGACAGTACGCGCATTAACGAAGCCATTTTTGCAAACGGTTGCCAGCACTGGCGTTCGCCACGCATGGTGGCGATCCTGAGTCGCTCGACCTAGCTCTTTCCAGATTTGATGACGAACTTCATCTCGCGTCGGCAGGTGAATTTTCACGATCGCTTCCTTGAAAATCTATTTATTAAAGACACCGGTGCTTTTAATCCCCAGAGTCCTCGCCCGAGGACTGGCCAGACAGCCATCAAACAGCAAAGCCCAGCAAACCTGCTGGGCTTTTTTTTTCTGAGCCTCCGTCGGAAGCGAATGCGCCACCATCACCGGACCCACGGGCGATTATTTTTTTTTCTTATTCACGACATCAGGGGTTATGGCATCAACGGTGTTTACGACCGTCTTGAGGCCGTATACCGCCGCGGAGCCTGCAGCATCCGCCACGGCCAGCACTGTACATCCCTGAAGGCTTGCCAAAATCAGCAAGAGAAGCATCTTGTTCATATTTAACCCACCCATAATTTATCGGATGCCACTTGACGAGACGCCTTCAAAATGACACTGCCCACGGTGTGGTGCCCTGCAAGGCACGCCGGCTTGAAAGCGAGCCATGCTCCTCGTGCAAGCTGCCTGCGGCCCCACCACCGACCTGCACCCGGATTGCCCATCCTCACTGGTTGTATCACCCCAGCCTTGCCAGCAACCCCATTGCGGCGCGACGTTTGGTCCTCGCTCTCATTGCCGAGTACTCGAATTGCGTCTGGCGATACGCTAGCCAGCCCTATTGTAGTGCAGAGGGAGAACGAGTTGGGTTGGGGAAAACTTGCTCACCCGGGCTTTGGTTCATTCCTGTTTTGAGGGAGATTGTGGCGCAGAGGAAATATCGCAAAACATCATTGCTATTTTGACACGATACGGGAAAGTCATAAGTAACGTATAACAGGCCTCTAGCAATCGCTCGGTTGCTTAATTTGAGTTGCATAACGTGGAATCTTAATGAAAAAAGTATTTATCGCATCACTGCTTTCCATTGGCCTGGTCTTTCCTGTTCAAGCCAAAGATATCGTTGACACAGCCGTTGGCGCTGGCACATTCAAAACATTGGCCGCTGCACTGGGTGCTGCAGGCTTGGTTGAGACGCTCAAGGGCAAAGGCCCATTTACCGTATTTGCGCCGACTGATGAGGCATTTGCCAAGATTCCAAAAGCCGATCTGGATGCACTGTTGAAAGACAAGAAGAAACTGGCTGCTGTTTTGACCTATCACGTGGTCGCCGGAAAAGTGATGGCGGCTGATGTCAAAGCCGGCATGGTGAAGACCGTTCAGGGTTCCGAACTGACCATCTCGACAACGAATGGCGTCATGGTCGACAAAGCCAAAGTTATCAAGACTGACATCGTGGCTGACAACGGCGTCATTCACGTCATTGAACTACCCTCCGACAAGCCGTGTATTTTTTATTTGAAAATCCGGCCATCGATCATCCTTATTGAATCAAACGCCCTATAGGCTTAGGGTGACCAAGCGGATTCAACAAGGTCAAGGCTGTTCATGGCGGCGTGCGTCACCAGTGACGCACGCGAGCCGTGGCGCGATAGTTTAAACCACGCCTCACCCTGATTTGTTAACGACGCTTCGTTAAAAACAGATAGTCAGCGTCAAATTTCCTTCCAAGCACAGTTCCAACAAGGCGCAGTAACACGCAGCCTGCCAGAGCACCCGAACTGCACTCGGCCATCATCGCAAGCAATTGGCTTTTCTTGTGTTGTAACTTCTCCACTGACTACCCAGAACGGCAGACAACCTCTGTTCACCCCAAGTGGCCCATGCAGGATGACCTGCGCGCAGATGATGCTTTGATTTTTAAAACCGAAGGCAAGACTTTGACTATGCAAGCCATCGGTCAAAAAACCGGAAACTCACAGGGCGGCGAGTCATGCGACGTCTTCGATCGGAAAACAATTCGCATCCCATAGCCCTTCCTGCTCGCCAAAAAATACAAGCTTATTCAGCTTGTTCTTTGAATAATCTTCGGTGGTTGTTAAACGGTGCATCTCTGGCAACCATCGCCTCTCAAGAAATCAAACAAACAAGAATCAAAAGCTGCAAATAAAAAATATGAACAATAGCGATAACGACCGAATTTTTAACAACGACGTGGAAGCCAAACAGATCATC
>JAJTGC010000111.1 GCA_021298975.1 Oxalobacteraceae bacterium | reverse complement strand
TTTTTTGGTCGTGACCAGCGGGAAGCCTTCCTGCAAATCAAACCGCATCTGATAACCGAAGACGGAACGCGTGCCGGTGCCGGTGCGATCGGTCTTGGTCGTGCCATGCTCATACACATGGCGCATGAAATCGAGGTATTGGCGCATCAATTGACTCCAGGGAAGTGCGTATTGTAGCGTGCGCCCCGGCTTGGGTTGCCCGAACTTGTTTGCCATGGTGCGCGACGCCAGGGCAAGCTCAATTGTGGTGGGCTTACAACCGAATACATCAAGGTGTGGCCAACTGAGCTCGCGCACGCCTACAATTTTCATTCGATTTGCAGGACTCGCCACTCTTTCGTTCACCCATGCCCAAAGACTGCCATGAACAAAATCAATGCGCCCACCTCACTCAATCACCTCCAATTGACGCAGCAGAGTTCACCCGTGCCCGCAGGGGCGGCGATGGCTTCGCAGACACTCACGCCGCTGGCTCCGCCGGGTGCCAGACCCGCTGGCGCTGCCGTCACGGTATCCGGACAACAGGACGTGCCCCCATGGCGGCTCGCGCTGTTTGAACGTACCTTCGGGCAGATACAGCAAATGCTGAACGAGCGCCGGCAGGCGGGTGGAGAGGTGGGCATGCAGGGGTCCGGCGGACTGACAGGCAAGGAGTGGCGGGAATGCGATGCAGCGGCACAGTGGGTATCCGGGCGTCTGATGCCCTCAGGCGCGCGTTAATGAAAGACAGCTCACCATCCCAGAGCGCGCCCTTGCCGGAGATCGCGCAGATTCTCGCTCTGGTCAATCAGAGCCCCGGTGAATTCCCGGACAAGCTCAACCTTTTGCAAGACACGCTGGCCAATGGCATTGAGCGCGCATCGTTGACAGCGCCGGATATCGAGCGTCTTGAAAAGGTGTATGAGGGCGCGTATGCGCTCTATCAGGCGCAACGGTATCGAGAGGCACTCCCGATGGCCTTACAGCTTGCGATCAGTAACCCCAAGGATGTTCGTTTCCTGTTCATGGCCGGCATGATTCTGCAAAGCCTCGGTGATCCCCTGCTGGCGGCGACTTTTCATGCGTGCGCTTTACAAATGGATCCCACCTTCATGCCGGCCGCCTTTCGCATGGCCGAGTGCTACACGGCATTGGAGAAAGACGAGGAGGCGCGAGCATTGCTTGAAGTCAGCCTGGACATGGGTCGTCACTCAGACGAGTTTTTCGAGCTGCAGCGCTTGATCATGGAGAGGCTGGGTCAAACGAACTGAGGCGAAAGAGCGTGCTTTGCCTCAGTGCGTATTGAACTGCAGCGCAGCCAGTTGTGCGTACAGGCCGCCGGCCTCAACGAGCGACGCATGGGTTCCGGTTTCAACGAGGCGCCCCTGCTCCATGACCACAATACGCGTGGCGCGCTGCACGGTGGCCAGACGGTGCGCAATCACTAGCGTTGTTCTACCCACCATCGCCGCTTCCAGTGCACGCTGCACCAGTCGTTCTGATTCCGCATCGAGCGCGCTGGTCGCTTCATCCAGCAGCAAAAGAGGTGGATTTTTCAGCAAAGCTCGCGCAATCGCGATGCGCTGTCTTTGTCCGCCAGACAGTCGAACCCCACGCTCACCCAGAAACGATTGATAGCCCTCGGGTAGCCGTTCGATAAATTCATGGGCGGCCGCGAGCTTTGCGGCTTCGATGACGTCGGCATCGCTCGCCTCGGGGCGACCGTAGCGAATGTTTTCCATCGCGTTCGCTGAAAACACCACCGTGTCCTGTGGCACGATGCCGATCGCATTGCGAAGATCCTGCAGTTTCAGCGAGCGAATGTCGACACCATCGAGTCGTATGCTGCCAGTTCGAGGATCATAGAAACGCAGCAGCAGTTGGAAGAGGGTGGTTTTGCCTGCGCCTGAGGGACCGACCACCGCCACGGTTTCGCCAGGCGCAATAGTTAAGGATAGGTCGGCGAGCGCCGGTTGATCAGGGCGTGACGGGTAATGGAAATTCAGATGCTCCAGTTCCAGCCGGGAGCCATTCGCTGCACGTGCAGGTAATGGCTGTGGATGTTCGGGCGATGTAATCGGTGAACGTTCAGCCAGCAATTCCAGCAAACGTTCGCTGGCCCCCGCAGCACGCTGTGCATCGCCGAGTGTTTCGGAGAGGGCACCGATGGCGCCCGAGACAATAGCGGAATACAAAATAAACTGACCCAACTCACCTGCGCTCATGCTTCCTTCGATCACGGCATGGGCGCCCAACCACAGCACAAAAACAATTGCCCCAAACACGAGCAGTATCGCGGTGACCGTCAGCAGCGCTCGTGCACGCACCCGGTCAATCGCCGTGCCAAATGCGCGTTCAACGGCATTGCCAAACTCGCGTGCTTCGTGATCTTCATGCGCAAAGGCTTGCACGACTGCGATGGCGTTCATACGCTCACCCGCCAGACCTGACGCATCAGCGATTCGGTCTTGCGAGGCACGCGAGAGTTTTCTGACGCGTCGCCCTATCATCACGATAGGCAGAATGATTGCCAGCAGCATCACCATGATGATGAGCGAGAGCTTGACGCTGGTGATGAACATCATCAGCAAGCCGCCGATCAGGAGCAGCACATTGCGCAGCGCCATCGAGATGCTGGTGCCGACCACAGTTTGTATCAGCGTGGTGTCGGTGGTCAGCCGCGACAGCACTTCACCTGTCTGAGTGACTTCAAAAAATTCCGGACTTTGTCGCAGTACGTGCGCATAAACGGCACTGCGTATGTCAGCCGTTACACGCTCACCCAGCCAGGACACCAGATAAAAGCGCGACGCAGTCGCCACGGCCAGCACGCAGGCAACGGCAAACAGTGCGATGAAATAAATATTAATCTGCGCTGCTTTTTGCGTACCTGCTGTCGTAAAGCCAAGGTCGATCAGCTGACGAAAGCCATAGGGAATCGCCAGTGTCGCCGAGGCTGCGATCACCAGCGCGATGCCGGCTGCGATGATATGCCGGCGGTAGGGTGACAAAAAAGGTATCAGACCGGCGAGCGTTTTGAGTCCGCTGTTGGATTTCGGGCGGTCGGTATTTCGGGTCATAGTTTCAGGGCTTTCAGATAGCCGGTCATTTCAAAATAGCCTCGTCCTGCCGGCTTGCCATTGCGCTCAATTGTGACGGCGCCTTCCCAGTAGACTGCACCAGTCGACTGACGCGAATCGAGTTCCTGATCATCTTGCAAGGGCGCGAGCTGCCAGCGCATATCGCCCATATCGATTTGCATGGCCACCGGATAACGAGCGCCGGTACGCGGCGAGCGCCACTGCCGCAGCGGCGTGAAGCGTATCGCCTCTGCGCTGACTGGACGGAGCTTGCCTTGCGCATCGCGCAGTGTCGCATGCTGCCACAGCGCCTGACCATCCGCGCTGCGTATGCGAAACGCCATGAGCGCACTGCCATCGTCAAGATTGGCGCCCACCCAGTCCCAGCCCACAGCATGCGGATCCAGCAAGGTCGAGGACCATTCATGATCCAGCCAGGCACTACCCTGCACCGTGACGGGCTTGCCTTGGCGCGTGATCTGCCCGCTGACTTTCAGTTGCGGTTCGCTGTAGTAGTAGCTCGCCTGTCCTGCGACCGGTCCTTTGCGCGAATAGCCTTGTTTACCCTGCAGCAGCACCGGCTGCGTTGGCGTCAGTGTCAGGGACAGTGTGAAGTCACGTGCAGGCAAAGCGATCTGATAGCGTCCATCGGCATCGCGTCGCAGGGTCCATTGATGCAGCTTCACGTCGGTCGTCACTTCGCTGGCTTGCGCACGACCGAAGCCGGCACGCGCAATTTTCTGATCATGCATGAGCTTGCCCACGGCGGGATCCGACAGTGCGGCATGCGCGACGATCAGCTGTTTCGGCGCGAAGCGGCTGGGATTGGCCGCATCATGTTCAGTCGCCGAGCGAAAAAAAGTCACCTGAAAGCCCAGTGATTTTCCATCCGGTGTTTGCAGCCAACCCGTGGCATACCACCACTCAGTGCGAAAGTCGGGATGCGCGCCGAAGTCGCGTGGAAAGTTGAGTGTCTGGCCGGGCGCCACCGATGTAAATGCGGGAGCGCCAGCCAGTGCAGGTGTGGCTGAAAACAGCGCAAGCAGCACCGCATGCAGCGCCGCAAGTAGCAGCGCAGGCAGCCGCCCGGGCACAAGCGCCCACCAGCGCGAAGCGAACAAATCAGACAGCAGATTCGACACCCGCCAACGATGGATGATCATTTTCACCAGTCCTCCCTGACAGAACGTACCGCACTGCCGGCGACGGCCATGCGGCCGGAGATCAACGCCGTCATGGCGGCTGACAACAGCAAAACCAACGCTACTGTGGCGAGCAAAGACCAAGGCAGGTGCAGACCCATGGTCCAGTGAAAGGATTGCGGATTCACGATGAACACCAGAATCAGACTGATGCAACCGCCCAGCACAAAGCCCGCAGCGATCGCCAGTCCCGCCAGTAACGCGCCCTCGCCCGCGAGCAGTTGAAGGATTTGTCGCCGCGTGATGCCAATATGGCGCAGCATGCCGAATTCCTTGGCACGTGACAGCGTTTGCGCAGAGAAGGTTGCGGCCACACCAAACAAGCCAATGATGATTGCCACGCCTTCCAGCAGATACGTGACAGCGAAACTGCGATCGAAAATTTTCAGGCTGATCGCGCGTAT
>JAJTGC010000110.1 GCA_021298975.1 Oxalobacteraceae bacterium | reverse complement strand
AAAAAAGTCATGCGTCAGGCCCGAAAACTGTCAGAAAAAGGCGAGCTGATCCTCGCTTCAGGCGGAGCCGATTTTGTCTGAGTCTTCCCACACAGCGCGTCGGCGCCACGAATACATGCCGAACCGGATGTTCGATCCGGTGACCAACCCGTTCGCGGTGCAGAATCTGCTGGTCGAAGAAAATCAGACCTTTGCCGTCGCACCCGACGAGCGTTCCGAATTCCGCTTCGAATCCGATCCGCTGATCAGCGGCGAGGACATGGGTGCATTTGCACTCGACGAAGTCATCGAGTTAGCCGATTTGACGGGTGCTACCGGATTTGCTGCCGAGGCCAGAGCCAGCAGTGCTTTCAGGTCGCGTCCTGCCGCAGCCGCTGCGGATGCCACGATGGCAGCACCGGAAAACACGTTCACCGCCGACGCTGCGACAGCAGCACAGGGTGCCACGGGTTTTACTGAACCGACAGAGCAGGACGAGACCGTCGCCGCTGCCCAGCCTGCGGATGATCCGATCGTTCCCAGCGATGATGCCGAGGACACCGAGGCAGTTGCTCTTGCACCGACCGAGACCGAGACGCTTGCCGCGTCGTCCGAGCTCGGTGAAGCGACTGCAACGGACGTCGAAGAGACAATCACCAGCAGCGAAGAGGCAATCGAGAATGAAGTAACCGCGTCCGAGCCCGAACAAGCCAATGCTCCAACGGCGGACGCCAGCGCACCCGCCACCCCTGACCTGTCCGGTGAAGCGGTGACTGCACTGGTTGAGGCGGCACGCGAAGAGGCACGCGCTGAAACGCGTGAGCTCGCTTACAACGAAGGTCTGGAAGCCGGCAAGGCACAGGCCAAAGCCGAGCTGCAGCAAGCCCATGATACCGAGATAGCCCAACTCAAGACCTTGAAGGAAGCGCTGGGCAAACTCAGCTTTGATCCTGATGCCTTGTTTGAGCCGGTCAAAAAACTCACCATACATTTGGCTGAGCAACTGGTGCGCGGTGAGCTCGCGCAATCCGGACAAACGATTGCTCGTTTGGTGGACAACAGCCTGCGCGAATTGAACGCATCCGGCGAAAAAGCCGTGATCGTGCATCTGAATCACGAAGACCTCGAAGCCTACCGACCGCTGGTCGCGCAATTTGGCGACAGCATGATTCTGCGACCTGATTCGCTGCTTGAGCGTGGCAGTGTGCGCGTCTCGCTCGATGGCAGTGTGGTTGAAGATTTGATGCAGCGTCGCGTTGATGGCCTCAAAAAATCACTCAGCCAGCCCGCGGCACCCGCCTGGCAGGCGGGTGGCGGACGACTCAGTGAGCGCCTCAATGAATCGCAACGCGGCAGCCAGCATATTGAAGATGTCACCGCAGTAGAAACCTCGAGCAGCGATGATGACAACAACGATTGATTATGCCGATGTGGTTGAGCGCCTGATAGCGCAGACCCGCACGCCGCCGGCTTGCAACACCGGCACGCTGGTACGACTGGTTGGCATGACGCTCGAAGCGCGCGGCATCATGGCGCCACTGGGCGCCTTGTGCGAAATCGAGGGCAATCAGGGAAGCAAAATCTACGCCGAAGTGGTTGGCTTCAATGACCAGACACTGTTTCTCATGCCTTTTACCGAACCGATCGGTATTGGTCCTGGCGCTGCGGTACGCGTGGTGGCCAATTCATCCGAAGCGCGCTTGGGTGATGGTTTGCTGGGTCGTGTGATTGATGCGTTCGGCGAACCGCTGGATGGCGGTCCGCCACCCGATTGTCCCGACCGGCTGGCCTTGTTGGGGTTACCGCTCAATCCGATGGAGCGTGGCCCGATCAATCAAATACTTGATGTCGGTGTCAAAGCAATCAATGGTTTGCTCACCATGGGCCGGGGGCAGCGTATCGGTCTGATCGCGGGTTCCGGTGTTGGTAAAAGTTCGCTGTTGGGCATGATTACCCGATTTACCAAAGCCGATGTGGTTGTCATTGGACTCATTGGCGAGCGTGGGCGTGAGGTACAGGCTTTCATCAACGAGGTGCTGGGGCCGGAAGGTCGCGCCAAATCCATCGTGATTGCCGCACCGGCGAACGTGTCGCCCGTGATGCGCCTGAAAGCGACGCATCTGACCCATGTGATCGCTGAATATTTTCGTGATCAGGGCAAGAACGTACTCATGCTCATGGATAGTCTCACCCGGGTGGCTCACGCGCAGCGTGAAATTGGGCTCGCGATTGGCGAGCCGCCAACGGCCAAGGGCTATCCGCCGTCCGTATTTGCCTTGCTGCCGAATCTGATTGAGCGCACCGGGGTCGGACGTCATGGTTATGGGGCAATCACCGCTATTTATACGGTGCTGGCCGAAGGTGACGATGCGCAGGATCCCATCGTCGATATTGCCCGTGCGTCACTGGATGGACAAGTGATGCTGTCTCGTAAACTTGCGGATGCCGCTCACTATCCCGCGATTGATCTGAATGGATCCATCTCGCGGGTCATGCAGAACTTGCTGCCGGCGGATGATCTCAAGCTCGCCAATCGTGTGCGCAGACTCTGGTCTTTGTATCAGCAAAATCAGGATTTGATTTCGGTCGGGGCTTATGAAATGGGCTCCAATCCCGAGATTGATCAGGCGATTGCGCTGCGCACGCAACTGGAGGCTTTTCTGGTGCAGGACCTGCACACCGAAGTCGATCATGCCACTACCCGTCAGAACATACGGCAATTGCTGGGTGTGTGAGACGTGGATCCGAGCCCAAGAGCGTCTGTACCACTGCCAGGCCTAACCAATGAATAACTGCTGGAATATCCTCGCTGAACGTGCAAAACACACCACCCGTGAGGCCCACGCCCGAGTGATCGAAGCCCGCGCACGCGTAGAAAAACTCGAAGGTAGCGAAGCGCACATCGACAAACTGCGCGCCGACTATGTCGAGCGTTATAACGCCACACAAAAAGAATCCCACAAGATCAGCGACAACATCGCCTACCGACAATTTCTCGAGCATTTGCGCGGTCTGCGTCTGCGCGTTGAATCACAAACGGCAGCAGCACGCGCCCAGCTCAATGAAGCCAAAGCCGCATTGCTTGTTGCTCAGCGCGAGCAAGTGAAAATGGAAGCCATGGTTGAGCGCGATGAACGCAATGCCGAACAAATCGCGGCAAAAAAAGAACAGCGCGAGCTGGATGCGGCGGGTATACGGCTGTTCAATCTGCGCTAGCCAACTGGCAGATCGGAACATTCCCGACAGAGGCGAATGCGCCGATCCTGCATTGACTTATCAGGTGAACATAAAGTCTGCCGCCGTCAGCTCGGTGACGCCCACGACCGTAATCGTGTTGGTTCCGAACGTGATGACGGAATTCGTGCTGTCCTGACTCAGGTGAGACCCTGCCATCAGCGCATCGAAACTGGTCACACCGACGCCCTGTAATTCGATCTTGTCTTCGCCATGACGGAAGTCATGAATCGTATCGTTTCCGTTGTTGGAAGAAAAAACAAACACATCGTGGCCAGTTGTTACGCGGGTGAGATCGATGGGTGAGCCTAGGTCGTTAGAGAAAGCGATATCACCCCACATGTCATCGTGGCCTGTGCCGCTGATCAGGCGATCATTTCCGCAAATGACATTATCAGCAAAGTGGTATTTGGCGTCACCATAAAGTTGATTATTCGTTACGAAGCCCCCAGCGCTTGGGATGGCGTGCGCTATCAGGATGTCATTGCCGCCTTGGCCGGCAGAAATCTCCTTGGCGTCGCCGTATAACTCATTGGAATAAGAGTTTGCATCACCAGTGAGTACATCATTACCACCCTGGCTATTAAACATTTCATAAGCATCGCCGTAAAGAAAGTTACCGCGAGAACCGGCGTTTGCGCCACCCGTGAGTGTATCGTTGCCACCCGTGCTATCAAACATTTGTGCGGCATCGCCATGTAGCTGATTTGCAGTGGAGTTAGCTCCCCCAGTCAGCACATCATTACCGCCTTGGCTATCAGACATAACAAAAGCATCGCCGCACAGGTAGTTGCTGTAAGAAAAATCGCCTCCAATGAGTAAATCATTGCCTCCTCTACTTTTAGATAGTTCGAAAGCATCGCCATACAGATAGTTGAGCGGGGATAAGGTACCTGCATTCAGCACATCATTACCGCCCTGCCTATTTTCAATTTCGTAAGAATCGCCGTAGATAATATTCGTGTCTCCATCGATGCCAACCAGCGTTTGTCCTTTGGCCCTTGTTTCGAGCGTTCCTTCCGCGTCTCCATAGATTGTTGACATGTCGATTCCTTCATCAGAATATTCAGAGGAGAATAATTTCTTCTCTGACAGCCCGTGGGGCGCTGCCTGACTATATTTGTCTGGAATTTTTTGGGATGATTGACGTGCATCAAACCGGTGTCGTCAACGACACCGCACTAGTACATCGGCGTGCCAGCGTGTTGTTAACAAGCGTTGAATAACCAAAATGCGTATCGAAGCGACCCTGCGCAGCCGGCCGGGCATAATTTTGCCGCCACGCAGAGCCTGATGGGTTGTGCTGTTTATTCCGCCAGCAAACTACGCAACATCCACGCATTTTTTTCATGAATCTGCATGCGCTGCGCAAGTAAATCGCAGGTGGGCTGATCGCACGCCAGTTCGGTAGTGCCAAACATGGCGCGTGCCACGCGTGCAATTGTCTCCTGACCTTCGACGAGTTCAATCATCATCTCGCGCGCCTTG
>JAJTGC010000034.1 GCA_021298975.1 Oxalobacteraceae bacterium | reverse complement strand
TTTGACCAGCAACTCAATGATTTCGACTTCCTTGAAGTCGCCAATATCAGGAACGTGAATTTCTATCGTGCTCATGTCTGTACTCCGTTATTTTTGCATGGCGAAACTGATCACACGGCGAGGCAGCGCCGAGCTTTTATCGAACTCTGCACCTGCGGCTAAGCCCAGTTCGGGCGGCTTACAGCAAAGTCTTGCGCATATCCGCCAGCACGTCACCGAGATGGACGATGAACCGCGCACCCATGGCGCCATCAACCACACGGTGGTCATATGACAACGACAGCGGCATGATCAGACGCGGTGCGAACTGCTTGCCATCCCAGACCGGCTGAATGGCTGACTTCGACAAGCCGAGAATCGCCACTTCAGGGGCATTGATAATGGGCGTGAACTTGGTACCGCCAATGCCACCGAGCGATGAAATCGTGAAGCTGGCACCCTGCATATCGGCCGGCTTGAGTTTGCCCTCGCGCGCCTGTGCCGAGAGCTCTGCCATTTCTTTGGCAATCTCGGCAATACCTTTTTTATCGGCATTTTTCACGACGGGTACCACCAGACCGTTCGGTGTGTCGGCTGCAAAACCAATGTGGTAGTAGTGCTTGAGAATCAGGTTTTCGCCGTTAGCATCCAGTGACGCATTAAAGGCTGGGAATTTTTTAAGGGCTGAAACACTGGCCTTGATCACAAAAGCCAGCATGGTGAGCTTGACGCCGGATTTCGCCAGCGATTCGTTGGCGCTCTTGCGGAATTCTTCGAGCTCGGTAATGTCGGCCTCATCGAACTGCGTCACATGGGGGATCATGACCCAGTTGCGATGCAAATTCGGGCCGCTGATTTTCTTGATGCGCGAGAGCGGCTGCAATTCCGTGTCACCGAATTTGCTGAAGTCCAGCGATGGCCACGGCAACAGCGACATGCCCATGCCACCACCACCGCTGCTGGCCGCAGGCGCAGCGCTGCTGCCTGTCATGACGCCTTTGACAAAACCCTGCACATCGTCGAGCAGTATTCTGCCTTTGGGGCCCGAGCCAGTGACCCGCAAGAGTTCAACGCCCAGTTCGCGCGCGAATTTGCGCACCGATGGCGAGGCATGTGGTTTTTGTCCATTGCCATTGTCAGTTGCCGCCGAGTTGGCTGTCGGGGGTATTGATACCGCCTGCAGTGCCGGTGTTGGTGCTGGCTGGGGGGCGGGTGCAGGCGCCGCTGCTGGTGCCGGGGCTGGTACGGATACCGTTTGCGAAGGTGGCGCCGCTGTTACTGCAGCGACTGCAGTATCCGCACTATCTGCGTCAAGCATCAGAATCAGCGAGCCTTCGGCGACCTTGTCACCAATCTTTATTTTCAATTCCCTGACTACGCCAGCATGGCTACTGGGAATTTCCATACTGGCCTTGTCGGATTCCACCGTAATCAACGACTGTTCTGCCTTGACGGTATCGCCCGGCTTGACGAGCAACTCGATCACTTCGACTTCCTTGAAGTCGCCGATGTCAGGCACTTTGATTTCTACTTGACTCATGTTGTCGCTCCGTTTTTCCTATTTTTTGTAAACAATTGCCGGTGAGATCACTGGCTGATCAGAAAACTGCCTTGTTTATGCAGCGTCCTGCGTTTCTTCGATCATCAGAATGACCGCGCCCGGCGTAACCCGGTCGCGCAGTTTTACCTTCATCTCGCGCACGATACCGGTGTATTCACTCGGCACCTCGACGAGAAATTCATCCGCTTCCAACGTGACCAGCGCCTGCCCGCGCTGAACTTCGTCACCCACACGCACCAGCAATTCAATCACCTTGAGCGAGATGAGATTGCGAAAATCTCCAATCACGGGCACCTTTACCGAAACCAACTCGGTAGCAACCAGATCATCGGCCGTCGCCTCGCGCAACACCACGAGCAGCGATCCTGCGACGAGCGCGGCACCTGCGCTGGTCTTGATTTCGTGTACGACAGCTGATCTCGGACTCGGTATTTGCATGGTTGCCATATCGGTCTCGACGGTGATCATGGGCTGATCAAGGGCGACATGCTGATTGGGTTGAATCAGCACCTCGGTCACGATAACTTCGCCAACATTCCCCAGCTCCGGCATTTTGATTTCAAACAGCCGCATATATCCCCCCGTTTTATTTTTTTGGTGCGACTCATTCGGTGGCGTAAAAATTCAGCGCAGACTTTTATTTTCAACCACTCTTTTTCTGTGAAATCAAAAATTTGATACTGATTTCTTACATACTGACTGGATTAGGTTTGTTTGGATCCAGTCCGTATTTTTCAATCGCCTTTGCAACCACCGAGGCGTCAATACTGCCGGCATCAGCGAGCGCCTTGAGTGCCGCCACGGTGACGAAATACCGATTAACCTCAAAGAACTCGCGCAATTTTGCACGGGTGTCCGATCGGCCAAAACCATCGGTACCCAAGACCTTGTACGTGCGACCTGCCGGCATGAACGGGCGAATTTGCTCGGCGTAAGTGCGCATGTAGTCAGTGGCAGCAATAACTGGGCCTGAACTGCTCTGCAGCGATTGCGTGACAAAGGGCGTGCGCGGTTTTTTCGCGGTGGGGTTGAGCAGATTCCAGCGCTCGGCATCCTGTCCATCACGCGCGAGCAAGGTGAACGACGGTGCCGACCAGATATCCGCCGCCACATCCCAGTCTTTTTCGAGCAATTCAGCAGCAGCAATTACTTCACGCAAGATGGTGCCTGAACCCATGAGCTGTACGCGCTGCTTGGCTTTTTTTACTGCCGACGACTGCAAGAGATACATGCCTTTCAGAATGCCCTCTTCCTGACCCGGCTTGAGACCCGGATGGCTGTAGTTTTCATTCATCAGGGTGATGTAATAAAACACATCTTCCTGCTTTTCGATCATGCGCTTGAGTCCATCGTGCATGATGACGGCGAGTTCATGCGAAAACGTGGGGTCGTAGGGCATGCAGTTCGGAATGGTGGAGGCCATCACATGACTGTGACCGTCCTCATGCTGCAAACCTTCACCATTGAGCGTGGTACGGCCTGAGGTTCCGCCGAGCAGGAAGCCGCGCGCACGCATGTCGCCAGCAGCCCACGCAAGATCGCCGATGCGCTGCATGCCAAACATTGAATAGAAAATATAAAACGGGATCATCGCCCGGTTATTGGTCGAGTAGGAAGTCGCCGCAGCAATCCAGGAGCTCATCGCACCTGCTTCGTTGATACCCTCTTGCAGTATCTGTCCGGCCTTGTCTTCACGGTAGTAGCTGACCTGATCTTTGTCGACCGGCTCATACAACTGCCCCTGCTGGCTGAAGATACCAATCTGACGGAAGAAACCTTCCATGCCAAATGTCCGCGCCTCATCAACAAGAATGGGTACCACTCGTGGACCCAGGCCAGCATCCCGCAACAAGACAGTAAGGAAGCGAACATACGCCTGCGTGGTCGAGATTTCACGGCCCTCTGCGGTGGCATCGAGCATTGCCTGAAATGCTGACAGCTCAGGTACCGCAAGCATGTCATCTGCCTTGCGGCGGCGCTGCGGCAGATAACCGCCGAGCTGCTTGCGGCGCTCATGCAGGTATTTCATCTCGGGCGCATCGTCAGCCGGCTTGTAAAAGGGCACGTCATGCAACTGATCGTCGGGAATCGGAATGCCGAAGCGGTCGCGCATCTCGCGAATGGCAACATCATCCAGTTTTTTGGTCTGGTGGGCGGTATTGCGGGCCTCGCCGGATTTGCCCATGCCATAACCTTTGACGGTCTTGACCAGCAAAACAGTTGGCTGACCTTTGTGTTCCTGTGCGTCTTTGTAAGCCGCGTAAATCTTGTGCGGATCATGACCCCCGCGCAGCAGACGCCAGATATCGTCGTCCGACATATTTGCGACCAGCTCCAGCGCCTTGGGATCCTTGCCGAAGAAATGCTTGCGCACATAAGCACCGTCTTTGGCTTTGTAGTTTTGGTACTCGCCGTCGACGGTTTCCATCATGATCCGCTGCAAAACGCCGTCCTTGTCACGGGCGAGCAGATCATCCCAGTTACCGCCCCAGATGACTTTGACCACATTCCAGCCCGCACCGCGGAAATCGGCTTCGAGTTCCTGAATGATCTTGCCGTTACCGCGCACCGGGCCATCCAGACGCTGCAGATTGCAATTGATGACGAAAACGAGGTTATCGAGCATTTCACGACCAGCCATGCCAATGGCGCCCATCGATTCCGGTTCATCCATCTCGCCGTCACCACAGAACGCCCAGACCTTGCGATTGGCGGTATCAGCAATCTGGCGTGCATGCAGATACTTGAGAAACCGCGCCTGATAGATCGCCATCAGCGGGCCCAGACCCATGGAGACCGTCGGGAACTGCCAGAAATCCGGCATCAGCTTGGGGTGGGGATAAGACGATAAGCCCTTGCCATCGACTTCGCGACGGAAATTGAGCATTTGATCTTCGCTGATACGACCTTCCAGAAAGGCGCGAGCGTAGATGCCGGGCGATGAATGCCCCTGGATGTACAGCAGATCGCCGCCGTGATGCTCGGTCGGCGCATGCCAGAAATGATTGAAGCCAATACCCAGCATGTTGGCCAGCGAAGCGAAGCTGGAAATATGGCCACCCAAATCACCATCGGCGCGATTGGCCTTGACCACCATCGCCATGGCGTTCCAGCGCATATAAGAACGCAGTCGCTCTTCATATTCGAGATTGCCCGGGCAGTGCTCACCCAGATGAGCCGGAATGGTATTGACGTAGGCGGTATTGCTTGAGAAGGGAATGTGCGCGCCACGGCGGCGGGCCAGGTCGACCATGCGCTCGAGCAGGTAATGCGCGCGCTCGGGACCTTCGTGATCGAGAACGGCTTCGAGGGCGTCTAGCCATTCCTGTGTTTCCATCACATCAGGGTCATTGGCGGCCTGCGCCAGGATAGTGTCGATTTGCGCTGCCATGAGGAAGTCTCCTTCATTGTGTGGAGGCCAGTCTGCATTGGACGGCCAGGGTCAGGCTACATCAGATTTTGTACGCCTTTGGATCAGAACGGAAGTTTATCAGCACTTCCTCAATTTTCAAAATACGGTATTTGATTTCATAATGTGGAATATTCTTGGCAGAAAATCAGCAAGGGGCTCACTCTAGCGCTGGTTGACTTGCCGCTGCTGCAGGAACACAAGGACTTTGCCCGGCATCAAAGCGGGGTCGCCTTATAATCCTGCTTTCCCTACTCTTTCCCAGATAAGTCCTATGTCCGCAAAAATCATTGATGGCAACCTCCTCTCGAAACAGATCCGGGCCGAAGTCGCCAAACGCGCCGCCACACTCACTGACCGGGGTCATCAACCCGGACTGGCTGTCATTTTGGTGGGCGACAGCCAGGCCTCACAGGTCTATGTTCGCAACAAGATCAAGGCCTGCGAGGAAAACGGCATTTACTCCGTGTTTGAAAAATACGAGGCCAGCATGACCGAAGATGCGCTGCTGGCCCGTGTCCATGCACTCAATGACGATCCGAAAATTCACGGCATTCTGGTTCAGCTGCCGCTGCCGGCCCATATTGATTCGCACAAAGTGATCGAAGCCATCGCCGCCGAAAAAGACGTGGATGGCTTCCACATCAGTAATGCTGGCCTGCTGATGACAGGCCAGCCGCTGTTCCGTCCTTGCACGCCCTACGGTGTAATGAAGATGCTGGAATCGATTGATTACCCGGTGCGCGGCGCGCATGCCGTGGTGGTGGGCGCGTCGAATATTGTGGGTAAACCGCAAGCCATGCTGCTCTTGCAAGCGGGCGCTACCGTCACCATCTGCAATTCCAAGACGCGTGACCTTGGGCATCACACCCGGGACGCCGATATTCTGGTCGTTGCCACCGGCAAGCGAAACATCGTGACGGGTGACATGATCAAACCGGGCGCGGTGGTGATTGATGTCGGCATGAACCGTGATGACGCTGGCAAACTCTGCGGCGATGTCGACTACGCGGGTGCCTGCGAGGTGGCGGGCTGGGTCACACCCGTTCCCGGTGGTGTGGGCCCCATGACGATTACCATGCTGCTGGTGAACACCCTCGAAGCGGCTGAACGCAACTGATTTTTTTAAGAGAACCATGACCACGAATGCCCTGCTCGATTTTTCTGATTTGCCACGCTTTGATATTTTCAGTCCGGCAGATGTCACACCCGCCATTACCCAGCTACTGAATGACGCTCGTGCACTGGTCAGCCAACTGGAAGCACCCGACGCCAGCGCGGACTGGGAAAATTTTGTCGAACCGCTGGAGCGTGTGACTGAGCGGTTGGGTCGTGCGTGGGGCGTGGTCGGACATCTGAATGCCGTGGTCGACACCCCCGAGTTGCGTGCCACTTACAACGAGAATCAGCCCAGAGTGACAGAATTCTGGACGGAGCTCGGCCAAAACCTGAAGCTGTTTGAAAAATACAAAGCGCTGCAAGCAAGTTCGGGCCATCAGGCGCTGTCACCGGCACGGCGCAAGATCATCGATAACGCCATCCGTGATTTCCGTCTGGGTGGCGCAGAATTGCCCGAGCAGCAAAAAAAACGATTTGCAGAAATTCAGGAGCAACAGGCAAAGCTGTCAACCCGCTTTTCCGAAAACGTGCTGGATGCGACCAATGCCTATGAGCTGCTGATTGATGATGCATCTCGCCTGACCGGCCTGCCTGACGATGTAAAGCAAGCGGCCAAGGCAAATGCAGAAAAAGAAGGCAAGCAAGGCTGGCGTTTTACCCTGCATTTCCCTTCCTACTTCCCGATTCTCCAGTACGCAGATGATCGTGCGCTGCGCGAAACCATTTATCGCGCCAACGCCACCAAGGCTTCCGAGCTGGGCGGCAATCCTGAATGGGATAACACGCAGAACATCATCGATATCCTGAAGTTGCGTGACGAAGAAGCGAAAATACTCGGCTATAAAAATTTTGCCGAAGTCTCTCTGGTACCGAAAATGGCGACCTCGCCGGAACAGGTCATCGGATTTCTGGAAGATCTTGCTGCACGCGCACGCACTTTTGCCGAAAATGATCTGGCCGAGCTGCGCGAGTTTGCGCGCACCGAACTCGGTATCGACCAACTACAGGCTTGGGATATGACCTATGCATCGGAGAAGCTGCGTGAAAAACGTTATGCATTTTCCGAGCAGGAAGTGAAGCTCTACTTCCCCGAGGACAAAGTCGTCGGTGGACTCTTCCGTCTGATACAAAACATGTTTGGTGTCGAGATCGCGCCAGACCACAGCCCGGTCTGGCATGCGGATGTGAAGTTCTTCCGGATTGAAAAGAAAGGTCGACTGATCGGCCAGTTTTATCTGGATCTATATGCACGATCTGGCAAACGTGGCGGCGCCTGGATGGATGATGCGCGTGGCCGAAAAAATCTGGCGGGCGATGTGCAGACACCGATTGCCTACCTGACCTGCAATTTCACCGAACCTGCCGTGATTGATGGCGTAAAAAAGCCGGCTTATTTCACGCACGATGAAGTGATTACGCTGTTCCATGAATTTGGTCATGGGCTGCATCACATGCTGACCGCGGTGGATGAACTGGGCGTGTCAGGCATTTCCGGTGTCGAATGGGATGCGGTCGAGTTGCCTTCGCAATTCATGGAAAATTTTTGTTGGGAATGGGATGTGCTGCAGCATATGACGGCGCATGCAGAGACGGGCGCGCCCTTGCCCCGCGCACTGTTTGACAAGATGATCGCCGCCAAGAATTATCACGCCGGCTTGCAGATGCTGCGTCAGGTGGAGTTTTCATTGGTCGACATGCGACTGCATCATGATTACGATCCCAACGGAGCGCTATCGGTCGCGGATCTGGTGGCAGATGTTCGACACAAGGTCGCCGTCATTATCCCGCCGGCCTTCAATCGCTTTCAGCATTCGTTCTCGCATATTTTTGCGGGTGGCTACGCGGCGGGTTATTACAGCTACAAGTGGGCTGAGGTGCTTTCGGCAGACGCCTATGGCGCTTTCGAAGAAGCCCAAGGCGATCCCAACCGGCTGGCAGAGACAGGCCTGGCCTTTCATCGCGAAATTCTTTCTGTTGGCGGCTCGCGGCCAGCGCTGGAATCATTCACCGCTTTTCGTGGACGTGGGCCCAGCATTGATGCGCTCCTGCGACACAACGGCATGGTGCAGGCTGCCTGAATGCCATGACCCGCGTCGACTTCCACAGCAAGGTACCCGACAAGCTGCTGTATGCCTGCCGACTGGTACGCAAAGCACGTGCGGCGGATATGCGCGTGGTGGTTTTTACCCGGGACCGCCAGCAGCTGGAAGCACTGGATGAAGCGCTCTGGAGTTTTTCTGAGCAGGATTTCCTGCCGCACGTCACGGCCGATGATGTGCTGGCGTCACAAACGCCGGTGATCCTGACGGATGATGCCGAGGCAACGCTCCCGCATCATCAGATACTGATTAATTTGTCGGGCGAGGCGCCCGCTCATTTCGCACGCTTTGAGCGTTTGTTTGAAGTCATCTCCACCGACGAAGATGATCTTGCCGCAGGGCGCGAGCGTTACCGGCAATACCAGCAGCGCGGCTATCCCCTCACCCATTTCGTGGCAGAAAAAACATGAGCGATATGAACCACACCACCCGCCCGGGCGATGAGGCCGATGCCGACATCCCTGTGCTTACTGACATCATTGATGACGAATACACCACCCCTGCCCGGGTAGAACAGATGACCGTGGTCGAGACGATGGTTGAGACGGTGGACGAAACAAGCCCAATGTCGTTGACAGCGGCCCCTGAAGACGCCACAACCTCTCCCTTTCCGTCGCTGGAACAGATCGAAGCCGAACTGACAGCGCGCTTGAGCGCCGAACTGGCAATGCAGATTCCTGTGTTGCTCGAAGCTGCGCTGCGCGAACATTTACCCCGCGCAATGGGTGCAAAACTGCAAGCTGAACTACTCTCGGCCTTGGCCAACGCCTTGCCAGGCGCCGCACAGAATGCTGCAGCGGAACTTTCTTCAACGCTGGCGTTCGAAGTGGGTGGGCTGCTTGAACAACGTATTGAAGAGGAAGTGCGTCGTGCGGTATCGGATGAAGTTGCACGAATATCAGCGGATCATCAACTGCCACACTGAGGTACCAATACGCCGGGTATTGCGCACAAAAATTTGAATAATCCGTGGCGTAAATGACGCCTATTTCATGCACAGTCTTTTTACAATCCTGACTTCCTTTGCAGCGACCATCGCATCACTCATCCGCTCATCTCACAGGATGTTCCAATGAAAGTCATCGTTCTTGGCGCGGGCATCATCGGCACTGCGTCTGCCTGGTTTTTGCAAAAAGCAGGGCACGAAGTTATTGTCATTGATCGCCAGCCCAGCCCCGCGCTTGAGACCAGCTTTGCCAACGGTGGTCAGATCTCCGTCTCCCACGCCGAACCCTGGGCGAATCCTGCAGCACCCCTGAAAATCCTGAAGTGGCTGGGCCGGGAAGATGCGCCGCTGCTGTTTCGTCCACGGGCAGACTGGCTGCAATGGCGTTGGGGCATGGCGTTTTTGCGCGAGTGCACCGCTCACCGTACCGCACACAACATCCGTCAAATCGTCGCATTGGCTGAATACAGCCGTCAGACATTGCAATCCGTTCGCGCCGAGACAGGTATTGACTATGATTGCGAGACACGCGGCATTGTGCATTTCTATACGGACGAAGAGGAATTTCGTCAGTCACTTCCCGCCGCAAAACTGATGCGCGAGCTGGGCTGTCCGCGCCAGACAATCAGCGCTGACGAGGTGGTGCGCTTGGAGCCCGCATTGGGCGCCATACGTCACAAGATTGTTGGGGGTGATTTCACCCAGACGGATGAATCCGGTGATGTCTACAAATTCACCACCGGCCTCGCACAACGATCCGCGGCTGCCGGCGTGGATTTTCGTTTCAACACCATGGCCACACGCTTGCTCACCGAAGGTGCCGGCAGTTCAAAGCGCTTGACAGGCGTTGAAGTCATCGATGCCGAAGGTCGCCATCGGGTACTGCATGCCGACAGTGTACTGATCGCGATGGGCAGCTTCAGCACCACATTGCTCAAGCCGCTGGGCATTGCGCTGATGTTGTATCCGGGCAAAGGCTACTCGGCGACCTATGACGTCCGCGATTCGGCACTTGCCCCGCACGTGTCACTCACCGATGACGGCCACAAGCTGGTGATCTCGCGGCTGGGTAACCGTTTGCGCGTCGCTGGCACTTGCGAAATCAATGGCTACTCGAGAGAACTCAATCCAGCCCGCTGCGAAGCCATTACCCACCGCACCCGAGAGCTGTTCCCCGACGCCTGCGACTATGATCGTCCGGTGTACTGGAGTGGCCTGCGGCCGCTGACACCATCCAATGTGCCTTATATCGGCGCAACGCGCATACCCAATCTTTTCCTGAACACCGGCCACGGCACACTGGGCTGGACCATGGGCTGCGGCTCAGGTCGCGCGATTGCCGACATCCTGTCGGGCCGCCGCCCTGATCTTGATTTTGCATTCACGGGCATGGGGCAAGCCGAGCTGCCACCCAAACTCCGCACCGCACCGGCACGCTGATCGGGTAAGCTTGTAAATCAACGATAATTTCGTTTTCCGTTCTGGAGGATATTCATGCAGCTCACCCGCAAAGCCTTGTGCCTGACCCTGTTGAGCGCCATCAGCATGCAAGCAATGGCGCAAGAACAGGTGGTAAAAATTGGCCATGTCGGCCCGCTGTCGGGTCAGATCGCGCATCTGGGCAAGGACAACGAAAACGGGGCACGCATGGCGATTGATGTGCTCAATGCCAAAGGCGTGACTATCGGCGGCAAAAAAATCAAATTCGTATTGCAGGGCGAAGATGACGGCGCCAATCCGCAGCAGGCAACTGCCGCTGCACAGAAACTCGCCGATGCCAAAGTCAGCGGCGTCATCGGTCACCTCAATTCAGGCACCACGATCCCTGCATCAAAAATCTATAACGACGCTGGTATTCCTCAGATTTCGCCATCCGCCACCAATCCCAAGTACACGATGCAGGGCTACAAAGGTGCATTTCGCGTCGTGGCTAATGATGGTCAGCTTGGTGGCGCACTCGGCCGCTACACCGCTTCGGATATCAAGGCGCAACGCATCGCCATCATTGACGACCGCACCGCCTATGGCCAGGGTGTCGCTGACGAATTTGCGAAAGCGGCCAAAGCCGCTGGCCTGACCATCGTCGGTCGTCAGTACACCACCGATAAAGCCACCGACTTCAACGCCATCCTGACTGCGATCAAGGGCAAGTCGCCTGACCTGATTTTCTTTGGCGGCATGGATGCGGTCGGCGGACCCATGCTGCGCCAAATGAAGCAGCTCGGCATCCAAGCCAAGTTCATGGGCGGCGACGGTATTTGTACTGAGCAGTTGCCGTCACTGGCAGGCGCCGGCATGAGCGATGGACAAGTGGTGTGTGCGGAGGCGGGTGGGGTCGAAGAAAGTCAGAAAAAAATCGTGGAAAAATTCCGCGACGACTACAAAAAGAAATTTGGTGTTGAGGTCAAACTGTATGCGCCTTATGTCTACGATGCGGTGATGGTCATGGTCGCCGCCATGCAAAAAGCGAATTCCGCAGAACCCGCCAACTATTTGCCAGAACTCGCAAAGATCAGCTACGACGGTGTCACCGGCAAGATCGAATTCGATGCGCGTGGCGACATGAAGAATGGTTTTCTGACGCTTTATACGTACAAGGGTGGCAAGCGTTCGCAAATCGCTGTGACCAAATAATGACTGGCAACGGGCTCTGCAACGCTTTCTGTGGGACCTTCGTCTGCAACCCACCCCACTCCTCCAGGGTGATCAATGCCTGTTGCGGCATCATGCGCGTCTCATAAGCAGAAAATTTCCTATTCAAACCAAAGTCAAAAGGTCAAAAAATTTGTAACCCAGGCGATGGGCATGACGCTGCAGCGGCCAACAAAAAAGCGCTCCGAGGAGCGCTTTTTTATTTCATGAATGCTATCGATTACTTCAGCGACAGAATCCATTTCGCCAGTGTCTTTGCCTCGGCATCGGAAACTTGTGGGTTTGCAGGCATGGGGATCTGACCCCACACGCCGCTACCGCCCTTCATGATCTTGGTTGCCAGCTTCGCTTCAGCCGACTTGTCGCCTTTGTACTTGACGGCGACTTCTTTATAGCCTGGGCCGACCAGCTTGGAATCGACTGCATGGCAGGCGAGGCAGTTCTTTTCTCTTGCCAGCTGCTCGCTGGCGAATGCAGCGCCCGACACCAATGCGCTCAAGGCCACTGCGGCAACAAGGATACGTTTCATGTCAATCTCCATTAGTTTGATGACCACAGAATTTTACATCTTTTTGGTAATTCTGCTTACGATAAACACTATCACCGCCCACGATGCACCGCGGACGGCAATTACATTCGCTCACAAAGTTTAATCCGTCACCGCACCACGGCTGGCTGACGATGCCAATTTGGCAAATTTAGCCAGGACACCCCGGGTATATTTTTGCTCGGGTGCTTTCCAGGCCGCGCGGCGACGGGCAATTTCTTCATCGGGCACATTCAATTGAATCAAAAGCTTGCGCGCATCAATGGTGATGGAGTCGTTTTCCTCTACCAGACCAATCGTGCCGCCACTGATCGCCTCGGGCGCCACATGACCGACCACCATGCCCCAGGTCGCACCCGAGAAACGGCCATCGGTAATCAAGCCCACCGACTCACCCAGACCCTTGCCGATCAGTGCTGATGTCGGCGAGAGCATCTCAGGCATGCCGGGCGCGCCACGCGGTCCCAGATAACGCATCACCACCACATCACCTGCCTTGACCTTGTCAGCCAGGATGGCTGCCATCGCCGACGGTTCATCATCAAACACGCGGGCGGGTCCGGTGATGACGGGATTTTTCAGGCCGCTGATCTTGGCTACGCAGCCCTCGGGGGAGAGATTGCCTTTGAGGATAGCGAGATGGCCTTCCTTGTAGAGTGCCTTGTCGATAGTGCGAATCACATCCTGATCGGCGCGTGGCACATCAGGCACATGCGCCAGTTCTTCGGCCAGTGTTTTGCCGGTGATGGTGATGCAATCGCCATGCAGCAGACCGGCATTGAGCAGCAGCTTCATGACCTGCGGCACACCGCCCGCATCATGCAAATCGGTCGCCACAAACTGACCCGACGGTTTCAGGTTACAGATCACCGGCACTTTTTTACGCATGCGCTCGAAATCATCAATGGTCCACTCCACCTCTGCAGCATGCGCAATCGCCAAATAGTGCAGCACCGCATTGGTCGAGCCACCTGTTGCCATGATCACGGCTACTGCATTTTCAATCGACTTGCGGGTGATGATGTCGCGCGGACGAAGATTGCGCCTGACAGCCTCAACCAAGACACGTGCCGACTCGGCGGCAGACACCGTTTTCTCGTCATCCGGATTGGCCATGGTCGACGAATACATTAGCGACATGCCCAATGCTTCGAAAGAAGAGGACATGGTGTTCGCGGTGAACATGCCACCGCAAGAACCGGTGGACGGGCAGGCATTGCGCTCGACACCAATGAAATCTTCTTCCGACATATTGCCGGCAGTGAATTGACCCACAGCTTCGAAGGCTGACACGATGGTCAGATCGGTACCCTTCCATTTGCCCGGCTTGATGGTGCCGCCATACACATAAATACCCGGCACGTTGGTGCGCGCGAGCGCGATCATCCCGCCCGGCATGTTCTTGTCGCAGCCACCAATCACCACGCAGCCATCCATCCACTGACCCTGCACGCAGGTTTCGATACAGTCAGCAATCACTTCGCGTGAAATCAGCGAGTACTTCATGCCCTCGGTGCCCATCGACATACCGTCGGAAATGGTCGGCGTGCCAAACACCTGTGGATTGCCACCCGACGCCTTGGTCGCCGCAATCGCCGCATCCGCCAGTTTCTGCAGACCGGAATTACATGGCGTAATGGTTGAGTGACCATTGGCCACACCGATCATGGGATTGTCGAAATCCTTCTTTTCGTAGCCCATCGCGTAGTACATGGCGCGGTTCGGGCTGCGTGCGACGCCCTCGGTAATATGTTTCGAACGATCATTGGCTGCCATGCTGTCTCCAGTGCAACGGGTTACGGAAAGCTTGTCACGATGCCTTGTGCCAGACCCTGTGTCAAATATATGATTCAGGCTTTATTGATACTTTTTACATATCAGACTTCATGAACGCTGAATTTCGCCAACTGCGCTACTTCGTGGCGGTGGCCGAGGAAATGCACTTTGGCCGCGCTGCACGGCGTCTGCACATGACGCAGCCGCCGCTGTCGCAGGCCATTCAGGCGCTGGAAGCACAACTGGGGACGCCGCTGTTTTCCCGGACCCGCCGTAGCGTCGCGCTGACCGCCGCGGGACAGACGCTGCTGCCCGAGGTGCAGCGTCTGCTGCAACAGGTCGAAGGCTTGGCGAGCCTGGCCCAAAGTGCCGCCGCCGGCGAATCAGGCCGGCTGTCGCTCGCTTTCGTTCCGGTGGCGGATTACAGCGTACTGCCGACGGCGCTGCGGGAATTCCGTACGACCCTGCCCTCGGTCCACCTGGACCTGCAAGAGGCCACCACCGATGTCCAACTCGAGTTGCTGGCCTCGGGTCGTATTGACATCGGATTTCTCCTGCCACCGCTGCCGGACAAGCTCAAAACCGAAGTCGACTACCTGCCGCTGACCTCCGAGCAGCTGGTGCTGGCGCTTCCTGAAGGCACGGCCACCACCAAAAATAAACTGTCGCTCAAGCGTTGCGCTGACCTGCCGCTGATTATTTTTCCGCGACGCATGAGCCCCGCATTTCATGACCAGATTTTGGGTTGTCTTCGCGACGCCGGACTAAGTCCACGCATTGGACAAGAAGCGATACAAATGCAAACGATCGTCAGTCTGGTTTCGGCCGGCATGGGCTTTGCGCTTGTGCCACAATCCGTGTCCAATATGAAGCGGCCGGGCGTGGAGTTCCGGGCAATGCAGGAAGTCTCGCCATGGGTGGAAATCGGTCTGGCCTGGCGGCGCGACAACCCCTCGCCTGTGCTGGCCGCTTTTCTTGATCTGATGCGAAAGACAAGCTGAATGCTGATTCATCCTATGCCGGATCCTATCGCGATTGCGATCGGTCCCTTTGCCGTACGCTGGTATGGACTGATGTACCTGACCGCGTTCATTTTTTTCATTGTGCTGGGTCGCCTGCGCATCAAACAGCCGCACATCGCGGCACAAGGCTGGCGCAATGAAGATATCGACGACCTGCTGTTCTATGGCGTGCTCGGTGTCATCATCGGCGGACGGCTGGGCGAAGTCCTGTTTTATCACCCGATGTATTACCTCGCGCGGCCGATGGAAATCATCGCGATCTGGCAAGGCGGCATGTCGTTTCATGGCGGCTTTTTAGGCGTGCTGGTCGCCATGGCACTGTGGGCGAGAAAACACGATCGCCGGCTCATGGATGTGATGGACTTCATTGCGCCACTGGTGCCGCTCGGTTATGCCGCGGGTCGTATCGGCAATTTCATCAACGCCGAACTTCCCGGACGCGCGGCCGATCCTGCGCTGCCGTGGGCGATGGTCTGGCCTAATCTCGATCCGCTACCGCTGCCACGACACCCCTCACCGCTGTATCAGGCCGCTATTGATGGCGTGTTGTTGTTCATTGTTCTGTGGCTGTATGCGCGCAAGCCGCGCCCGTTCATGGCCGTCAGTGGCGTGTTCGCAGCAGGCTATGGCATAGCGCGCTTCTTTACCGAATATTTTCGTATGCCTGACTATGAAGTCAGCATCGCCGGCTGGACCATCTCCGCAGGACAAATGTTGTCGCTGCCGATGATCGTGCTGGGCATTGTCTTGCTTGTGATCGCTTATCAAAAAAAGAGTGAGCCGCTGTCATGAATGCCAATCTCTATGCCCTGTTTCGTTCCCGCTTTCCGCAAGATCTTGATGATTGCTGGCTTGAGACAGAAGAGGCGGCGTATTACAGTTGGCGCGATCTCGAGCGCGGCACTGCAAAAATAGCGAACCTGTTGGCCAGCTTGGCGCTACCTCCCGGCTCACGGATCGCGGCGCAGGTAGAAAAATCACCCGAAGCCTTAATGCTTTATCTGGCCACGGTACGGGCGGGCTTTGTCTACCTGCCACTGAACACTGCGTATCGCGCCTCGGAGATGGAATATTTCATCGGCAATGCCACACCGGCGGTCGTAGTCTGCACACCGAACAATTTTGGGTGGATAACGCAAATCGCTTTTCGTGCCGGTACCCGCCATGTGTTCACGCTCGACGAGCCGCAGCAGGGACGCAACAGTGGCACCCTGCTCTCGCGCGCGGTTCATCATGCCGATCATTTCGATACCGTGCATCGCGATCCGGATGACCTCGCCGCAATTTTGTACACCTCCGGCACCACAGGACGCAGCAAGGGCGCGATGCTGAGCCACGACAATCTGGCGTCGAACATTCGCGTGCTGCAGAAAGCATGGCAGTGGCAACCAAGTGATGTGCTGCTGCATGCGCTACCCTTGTTTCATATTCATGGTCTGTTCGTTGCCGCGCATGGTGCGCTGATGAACGGCAGTAAAACGATATTTCTGTCAAAGTTCGATAGCACGAGCGTGATGCGACATTTGCCTCGCGCAACCGTCTTCATGGGCGTGCCAACCTACTATGTGCGTCTACTGTCCGACCCCGCGCTTGATCATGAAGTCTGCAAAAACATTCGTTTGTTTGTTTCGGGATCGGCTCCCTTGCTGACCGAAACCTTCGAGACCTTCATTGAGAAAACCGGACATACGATACTGGAGCGCTATGGCATGAGCGAAACGGCCATGCTGACTTCGAATCCTTACCAAGGGCCGCGCAAGGCGGGTACCGTCGGGCCTGCGTTACCCGGCGTATTGGTGCGTGTGATGAATCAGGACGCTCAGGCGTGCGGTACCGACGAGATCGGTGACATTCAGGTCAAAGGCCCCAATATCTTTAAAGGCTACTGGGAGATGCCGGAAAAAACGGCCGAGGAATTTACTGCGGATGCTTTTTTCAAAACCGGTGATGTCGGACGGTTCGATGCGGACGGCTACCTGTCGATCGTCGGCCGCAGCAAGGATCTGATCATTTCGGGTGGCTATAACGTCTATCCAAAGGAAATCGAATCCGTGATCGATGAGATGTCAGGCGTACTCGAATCCGCCGTGATTGGCGTACCCCATCCGGACTTCGGTGAAGCCGTCGTCGCAGTCGTGGTGATGCGGGATGGCGCGACCCTGTCGGAAACAGCGCTCATCGATACCCTGAAATCCCGGATCGCCAATTTCAAAGTACCTAAGCGGGTGCATTTTGTCGCTGAGCTACCCCGCAATACGATGGGCAAGGTACAAAAGAATAGGCTGCGCGAGCAGTTGGGCTGAGGCTGATCTGAGGAACGGTTGCAGCTCACTGTGAGGCATCGCGCTACATGACGAAAAACCCCTTTGTCAGCGAAAAGCCTTGTAAAACATATAGCCTGCCAGCAGATAGAGCACTGCCGCGAATACTTTTTTCAGACTCTTGACGGGTAATGCGTGTGCCGTTTTGGCACCCAGCGGCGCGGTAAGCACACTGGCCACTGAAATCACCAGCAATGCAGGCAGATAGATAAAGCCCAGCGATCCGGTGGGCAGACCAGGTTCCTGCAGGCCAAAATAAATATTCGAGAGCGTGCCGGCCAGGGCAATCGGAAAGCCCAGAGCAGCGCTGGTCGCCACCGCATTGTGTATTTTTACATTGCACCAGGTCATGAAGGGCACGGACACAAAGCCACCCCCCGCACCCACCAACCCTGACAGAACACCAATCACGGCACCCGCACCAAGCATGCCGGGCGCCTTGGGTAATTCGCGCGTCGGTGACGGTTTTTTATCGAGCAGCATCTGCGTCGCTGAAAAACCGACAAACACCGCAAAGAACAATGCCAGTGCTGATGCATCAAGCTGTGCACCAATCCATGGACCAATCCAGGAGCCAATCAATATACCCGGCGCCAGCAGCTTTACGATGGGCCAGACGACGGCACCGCGTCTGTGATGGGCACGCACCGAAGACAGCGAGGTAAACATGATGGTCGACAAGGAGGTGGCGATCGCCACATGCACCACGATTTCGCGCGGAAAGCCCTGCGCCGATAAAAGCATGGTAATGAAGGGAACCATCAGCATACCGCCGCCGATGCCCAGCAAGCCTGCAGCAAAACCGGTGAACGTAGTGAGGGCCGCCGAATAAAGCCTGAATACATGACGAGCCAGCCCGACGACACGGCACAGTGTCTTGAGAAATCAAGCGCTTGACACCCTATTCCCGCCACAAAATTTGCGGTGTTATTCCGTCAGCACTTCCTTCACGTTCGCGATTTTTCCAACAATATGACACCACTCCCGCGTAGTCACGGGCGTAATCGACAGCCGGTTACCACGTCGCAAAACCAGCATATCAGCCAACTCGGCTTCTGCGCGCAGTTCGGGCAAGCCAATGAGCCGGATTTTTTTCAGCGCACGTACATCAACCAACAACCAGCGCGGATGGTCCGGGCTGGATTTGGGATCATGGTACGGACTCTTTGGATCGAATTGCGTGGGGTCGGGATAGCTGTTGCTGGCCACCTGGGCAATGCCGGCGATACCCGGTCTGGCGCAGCCGGAGTGATAAAACAAGACACCATCACCGATCTGCATCTGATCGCGCATGAAGTTGCGCGCCTGATAGTTGCGCACGCCCGTCCATGCGACGGTTTGCTTGTCAGCCGCCAGCGCGTCATCGATGCTGGCCTCATCAGGCTCGGATTTCATCAGCCAGTAACGCATATTATTTTTATGATGATCAACGGGTTCCGCAAGACATCGGGCCGCTGCGCCGGCATCCTGAACCAAAGCGGTTCAAGTTGGCCACAGTAGTTCAATATTGGGATCGTCGGACTAGCGACGTTCACGCCTACTGAACGAATCCCGCAGCCTATGCTATTGAATGGTTCAAGGAATATATGGCAAACGCGAACACGGCAGGAGAAGTGAGTCTACCTGAAACGGTGCGTGTGTCAAAGATTTTAATGCGCCTCGATGCATTACCTCAGGTGTTGTTTGCGCTTGAGCGTCACGCCTCAGAACAATCGCTCCTGGGGCGCAAGTGCGCTGTCGAGTACTGCATGCATGTCGTTAATTTTCTGGCGCATGTCCGAGACGGACATGGAGGCAAAGGGGCCTTCCACTGAGCGCGAACCCAAATAATCGGCGGCCATGCCAAGTGCGGCCATCACCGCAATGCGGTCGGTGCCTTTGACTTTTCCGGCATCGCGGATAGTACACATGCGCTCATCGACGTAAGCGACTGCTTGCTTAAGCGCCAACTCCTCGCCCTCCTTGCAGGCAAGCCGGTAGGACTGGCCCATGATCATGACATCAATCGTGGTCATGCTGCCTCCTCATCCTCTGTGGAAGCCGGTATCGACTGCAGCAAAGCGCTGACGCGCTCGTGGGCTTCCTTCATGCGTGATGCCATCCGAGAATTTTCATCAGCGAGCGAGACCATGTCGGCGCGCAAGGTCGCATTCTCGCGGCGCAATGCCTGCGCGAGCTCGGACAATTGACCGATTTTTCCCAGTAGTTTCTCGAATTCGGAAATCATGGCGGCACTATAGTCGTGCGAACGAATTTCCGTCAATACATTCAGGGACTTGTCGCGGCATCTTCACGGATTGCGCGAGTTTTACCAGCGCCCTGCGACTGAAGATATGAATTTGGTAATAAAATTGCCGGCCTGCTCCAACTGACCG
This sequence comes from Oxalobacteraceae bacterium, assembly GCA_021298975.1. Taxonomy (GTDB): domain Bacteria; phylum Pseudomonadota; class Gammaproteobacteria; order Burkholderiales; family Burkholderiaceae_D; genus Pernthalerella. Next base: position 17,316 of record JAJTGC010000034.1, on the reverse strand, counting down.
ACCTGTATCGCGACCTCCTTGATTGAAAGGTCTCTGCGCACGACACTCGGAACCTGCAGGGAAAAAAAGCGCGCCCACTCACGCACTGGCCATCTGCTCACTCGGCGCATCCAGATCCCACAGTTTGCCATCGACGGTAATCAAGCCGCAACGGATCCGCACGCCGGGAAACAGTAACAGACAAGCCTGCCGATACCGCTCAAGTTGCGCCTGATAATCTGCCTGCTGAAATTCAAAATAATTACGTTTGTAATCAAGAATCCACAGGGCATCATCCAACATCACCACGCGATCCAGTCTGATCAGCTCGCCCTCATGGATCAGCTCCATCTCATTGCGTGCGAATACGAAACGGTGAGGATCAAAGAATTGTTCCAGTGTTGTCGACGTCAAAATCTGCCTTGCCTGTTCGCACACCACGGCTGACTGCACCATGCTGCATCCCAGCCATTGCGCGACAACGCGAATCGCTGGTACCTGCACGGGCCAGACAGACGTTTCGGTGAGCCGCTCCATCAACAAATGCAGCAAACTGCCTTCGCGCGTGAACTCGGTATCTTTCGTACCGGCTTTTTGCTCGGCAGGTGGCAGTTCCGGAGGATCAAACAGGTCGAGCACGAAGACCTCATCGGTCACCAGACTTTGCTTTGCGGTAAATTCCGGCATCACCTCGTCCGCGTGAAGTAATTTTTCATACCAACTGCCAGCGACGACGCCGGCTTCATTTTTCCCGGAATGCACGCCGCTGACAATCAACATCGTCTTCGCGCGCGTTGCAGCCACGTAGAGCAAATTCCAGTTTTCCTGTTGTCGGAAATGCTCTTCTTGCAGGAACAGTGATTCGCGCGCCCAACCTCGCGCTGCGCTTTTACCAAAAACAGAAAAATGCGTAGGCGCCAATGCATCCTGAGGCCATTCGCACAGCACACCCAAATGATCACGACTGCTGTCACTGTGGTTCGATCCCATGAGCACAACGATCTCAGCCTCCAGGCCTTTGGCACCGTGAATCGTCATGATGCGCACCGCATCTGCCGATGCATCAATATCTGCCTCGTTGGGCGCTTCCTGATCGCTGCCACGCTTGAGACGGCGCAGCGTATCAATAAAGCGCGCAATACTCGGATAACGACCCGCATCGACTTCGAGCGATAACGCAATAAAGGCATCCAGATTACCGAGCACCTGTGCGCGCATCGATGCCGGCAAGGTGCTTGCGTAGCGCTGCGCAAGCTGCCCCTGATGCATGATCTTGTCCAGCAAATCATGCACGGGCAAACTCGCCGACGCGTGCTGCCAGTCCCGCAGCAGCGGCACCAGACGATGAAGTGCCGGAGACAGGGTGTTGTGTTGCGATACCTTGCTCTGATCTTCTGTGATTTCCGACTGACTGGTATTTTCGAATAAAGACGAAAGACGCTGCCACCAGTGCCCCTCGCCTGAACGAGCAAGCTCAATCAGATCGTCGTCCGATGCACCACCAATGGGTGACTTGAGCACTTGTGCCAGCGCCAGATTATCCGAAGGCATGGTCAGCCAACGCAACAGCGCGATCATGTCCGTGACTTCAAGCGCATCCAGCAAACCGCCACCGCGACTGGAGACGAAAGGAACACCAGCATCACGCAAGCCACGTTCATAAGCAATCAGATGGGTACGACTTCGCACGAGTATCATCATGTCAGCCCAGTCAGGCACGCGACCATCACGCTGCACGCGCGCCTGCTGCAAGGCACAGCCCACGATGAACCCTTCCTGCTGACGGCGAAAATCATCCTCCTCGGTCGGGAACACCTGCAACGGATCGCGCAAGGTGAAACCTTCCGTCCCCTCAGTACTTGCCAGCTCAGGCACGTCGGCGCGAACCAGTGGCAATCGCCACACCATGCCATCGCTCGACGACCGCGTGGCCTGCGCCTGATACAAGGTATTCCCTTGCATCGCCTGATTCAGTACGGTGACAATATTTTTACCATTGCGATAGGTGAGATTGGTCTTCAGATCCGTCGCGCCCTGTGAACGCAGCAGCACGCGTGCTGATTCAAATACGCGTGGCTCGGCGCGTCGGAAGCGATAGATCGATTGCTTGGGATCACCGACAATAAAGACGCTGGGTCGCTGATGATCCTCTCCATACGCATCCAGCCAGGCGCGCACGATCTGCCACTGCAGCGGATTGGTATCCTGAAACTCATCAATCAGAATATGGCGGTAACGCGCATCCATACGCGCATGCAAATAGTCGGCATGATCGCTGCGGGTCAGCAGCCGCCATGCATGCCACTCCAGATCGGAAAAATCCAGCATGCGACGGTCGGCCTTGATGGCCTGATAGTGCTCCAGACAGGCATTGCCTATGATGGCAAGGGCTTCGTTGAGACGGATAACCGACCTATCCTGGCTGCGTTTTTTCAGGCTCACCAGCACATCAGAGAGTGCTATCCATTCGCTTTGCAACAAGGCACTCGCCTCCTCAGTCATCACCTGACGCATGGCTTGGGTGATGGTCAGCGAGCGTGGCTGATCTTTCGCTGTCAGAAAAATTGCAGCAATCGATTGAAACGCATCAACACTGGCACCCGCACTCATCGCCTGCTCCAGTGCCGATGCCGTTTGCTGTTGGGTCTTCGTTCCCTTGCCCAGGGAAGATGCGATACGGAGAAAACGGCTCTGCAACGCTTGATCATCCCAGAGCGTGAGCCGCGCATCGTGTACGCCATCGTCACCACACAGATCACGCAGCCCGTCCAGCGGGTCACCGGCAGCGCTCGCCACCCACCACTCTGCGCGCCGGTCGACAAAGGCATCAATCATGTCCTTGCCGGTCCAGTCGCCAGCAATCTCATAGACCGTCATCAACGCATCTCGCAAATCTGCGTTGGACAGATCGTTGAGCGACTGCATGAAACGCAGCCAGGCCTCGTCGCGCAGCTCAGTCGCGTTATCGACCAGCACAAAGCCGTGCGGCACGCCCGATGCAAGCGGTGCGATCTGCAGCAGCCGCATGAACCAGCTGTGAAAAGTATCAACAGCGAGCGCCTGAGAGCTGGACAAGACGCGCCCGTACAACGCACGCGCCAGCGTGATTTTTTCGCTGGCCTCCGCCTCGCTCAGGCCACGCTCAAGCAGTAGTGCGACAATCCTCGCATCAGTTGCCAGCGCCAATTCATGCAGCAACAGGAGCAGACGCTCGCGCATTTCCTGCGCCGCCTTGCGCGTGAACGTAATGGCGAGCAGTTCTTCCGGCTTGACACCCGCGAGCAAGAGACGCAAGAGCCGCGAGACCAGCAACCAGGTTTTACCGCTGCCGGCACATGCCTCTACCAGCACCGAGCGTGCGGGATCGCAGGCCAGCCTGGCAAAAGTCTCGGCTTCAACGACCTGACCATCGGCGAAAAAATCCTGCCCCGATGTCATCACCAGACTCCCTTGCGGCAGAGTCCGCGTGCATCACACCAGTCGCAGTTTTTCTGAGTGCCGCAAGCAGGCAAGCGCGCGCCCTCCGACATCGCCTGCCAATTGGTGATGATCTGCGAACGCAAGCCGTCTCGCCAGGTGGCGTAATTACCAGCCTCGGCCAGCGCCGGCTTCTCATCATCAATGGCAACATAGGCGGCAGCGGCAGGCGGCGGATCAAGCAGCAAACCATAAAAGGGAAGCTGATGATCTTCCCGTGTCTTGAGACGGTTATTGAGCTTGTCTTTTTTCGCGCTTTTGTAATCCAGTACCAGACACTCACCCTCGTCGCGAACATCGATACGATCGATCTGACCGACCAGTTTGACCGAGCCGCCATCCCACGATAACAAGCGCTCCTGCCATTGCTCGCCAAAACCGAACTGCCAACCCTCTGCCTCATGTGCATTCGCCCACGTGACATAAGCGTTCATGATTTTTCCCCAGCGCGACTGGTAACCCAGCGCCGCCGGATTTTTTTGCAAAATATCGCCGAAGACAGCGTCGCTCACGGATGCCATGCAGACCTCGCGCGCATGCACAGGTACTGCCTGCTCGCGAACGGTGTCGTGGTAGCACTTGAGTATCTGATGCAGCCACTCGCCGTAATCTCTTTTTTGCGGCAATGCATTCAATTCATCCGCGGCGGACAGCCTGAGCATGCGTGACGCAAAAAACTGATAAGGACAGACCACCAGACTGTTGTAGCCGCTGGCTGATAATCGTTCCGGCATTAATCCAGGCGCCGCAGGTCGGGGCATGTGCGCTTGCACTGCCGTGAGCGACGTGGGTGTCAGGCGGGGCGCGTGACGCGGCAACGCCGGACAACCGGCACGATCGAGCACCAGCTCGAGTCGCTGCAACCAGGTACAGGGTGCGTTGGTTTCACCACGCTGCGCGCCTTGCCAGGACAGTACGACTTCGGGACAACTGATCAGCAAAGCGGTCAATTCACGTAACTGCTGACGCTGTCGGCTTTCCCGTGTGGCCAGACCCAGTTCACGGCGCACGGCATTCGCAAAAAACAGGGTCTCGGTGGGACGTGAGGGCAAATGATCGCTGTCAGCACCGAGCACGATAGCGGCATCGAATTCACGCAAGGAGGTACCGTTCAAGGGCACGATCATGACGCGCTGATCAACGCGCGGCGCAACGAAAACGGTTTGTTCCAACTGCAAGTCCACCAGCGAGCGCCACTCGGCAAGTGAAAAACGTTCCTCCAGCTGTTCGCTGTCAAGGCGGATCTGATCCAGCAGTGCGATGACCTGCATACCCGCGATATCCTCGCCCATACCGGATGCCATACCCAGCGCATCGAATGCCCCCTTGGTGGCATCCGTCCATTCGGCCAGCGTCTTGCGGCCACTGCAGCGCTGTACTTCACGTGCCATCGCTTCAATCAGGGCGCTGGCTTGCGGCAAAGCCGAGAGTGCCGCCAGAATCAATGGCCAGCCGGAACTGATCCCGCCCGTCAGCAGTGCCCGCTCGATATCGGCGCGCTGCGCTGCTGCACGCTGTTCATCGTCAAACAAGAAAGGTGATTTCAGAAAATCGAGCAGGGTCGCCACCTCGCCGCCGGACGCTGCCAGCGCCAACCAGGCGTGCAGCACAGCGGCAGCGCGGGTGGTGGAAAGCTTCCATCCGGTTTCATCCGACACCATCACCTGCGCGCGCTCGAGCAAAGCGCGTACCCGTCGAGCGGCGATCCGGTCTTGGGGAATGAGCGCAATGCGTCGCTTGCCCTCGCTCAGCCAATCGGTGATGGTTTGTGCTGCACGCTGCGCTTCATCTTCCAGGCCCGCAGCTTCATACAAGGCGACACCTGTCGGCGTCTCGATCGCGGCGGACGACATGGGAGCCTGCGTTGGCTCGTCCATCAATTCGGGCCAGGCTGCGCTGTAGGCTGCCGGCCCGTTCGGTTGTGACCAGTCCAGTACCATCAGATGCACCGGCTGGCACAGTGCATACGCATTGAGAAAACTCGCTTCCAGGGCATTGGGCTGCGACGGCGCGCACCAGTACAGGGGCAGCGTCGCCTCGGACGCTGCGCGCTGCATTGCCGCGTGTAGTCTGATACCGGGGTCACGCGCATCGCGCTCTGCCTGCCACAGATTCCAGACCAGTCGCGCCTCTTCAGACAACAAAGCTGCCGCGCGTGGCGATAGCTGAGACAAGGCGGCATGCCAGCGGTCTTCAACCGCCTCGGGTTGTGCAAGTGCGGCGGGCAAAAGTGCCGCGGTGAGTTCATCGCAGATGGCCAGCAAGGTCTGCGCGAGTGGCATCAGGTCGGTATTTCGGCGGGCGGCAAAGAGTTTTTTGAGCCACGGCAGCTCGCGCAGGGAGGCATACAGCGACATCAGTCGCTCGCCCGACGATGCAGCCCCCTGCCCGCCCGTCTCGGGCGGGTACTGCGACAGCCATGAGGCAAGCGTACGGATGCGTGGTGGAATGAATGAAGGCCCAAGCCGGTTCGAGAGCGCGCGCCGCAGTGGAGCGGCGTGATGCCAGGCGGGCACCAGCACAAGCGCCGAAGACAAGTCGGGGTGTGCCGCCATCACCCCGGCATCGTCCACCAGATGTTGTGCGACTTGCGGCCAGAATCCGGGGCCTGGGGAAATGTGGCGCGTACTCTGCGTCATGCTTTTGGTGAGGTAGGGGAGATGCGAACAGGAATGAAAACGCATTGTATGCGACCGATCAATGGATTCGCGCTTGCGGCAGTCAGGCTTTCGGGCACCCTTTCCGGAAAATCAGGTATGATTCACGAAATTCCCGCCTCGGCACCTTCTGCTTCAAATCCACACATCGATTGAGCTCGTCACCCACAAGGCGCACGCAGCAGGCCAGAATAATTGCAAGCTGGGTAACAAAGAAGCAACAGGGAAGTCATTGCAAAGCAGGCAGAGCAGACGCCTGCACCGCGACAACTTCACAAACTAAAGCGTACGAAACTTCCCTCTCACTGAGGACATCATGAGCGAAAACATAAAACACATTTCCGACAGCTCCTTCGAAACCGACGTGCTCAAATCCGACAAGCCCGTGCTGGTCGATTTCTGGGCAGAGTGGTGCGGCCCCTGCAAGAGCATTGCCCCTATCCTTGAGGAAATCGCCAAGGAATATGACGGCAAGATTCAGATCATGAAAATGGACGTGGACTCGAATCAGGCGATACCCGCAAAGTTCGGTATCCGCGGCATTCCGACGCTGATCCTGTTCAAGAACGGCGTACCGGCCGGACAGAAAGTCGGCGCACTGGCCAAGGGTCAGCTGACCTCCTTCATTGACAGCAATATCTGATCGATATCATTCCCGACTGCGGCGCACCCGTGCCGCAGTCTTTTTCTCCCGATTCCACCGTCGTACCCTCCCCCACCTGAAAATTTCCCGACCTGGGACCAGACCATATGCATCTATCTGAACTAAAGGCACTTCACGTCTCCGCTTTGCTGGAAATGGCCATCGGCCTCGACATTGATAATGCCGCGCGGCTGCGCAAACAGGAGTTGATGTTCGCGATCCTGAAAAAACGCGCGAAATCCGGTGAACAAATTTTCGGGGATGGTGTGCTCGAGGTACTGCCTGACGGCTTTGGTTTTCTGCGGTCACCCGATGCCAGCTACATGGCGTCAACGGATGACATCTATATCTCGCCGTCGCAGATTCGCCGCTTCAATCTGCATACCGGTGATTCCATCGAAGGTGAAGTGCGTACACCGAAAGATGGTGAACGCTACTTTGCACTGGTCAAAGTCGACAAGGTCAACGGCGAATCGCCGGAAGCCTCCAAGCACAAGATTCTGTTTGAAAATCTGACACCGCTGCACCCGAACCAGCCGCTGCTGCTGGAACGCGAGATGCGTGGCGAGGAAAATATCACCGGACGCATCATCGACATGATCGCGCCCATCGGCAAAGGCCAGCGCGGCTTGCTGGTCGCGTCACCGAAGTCCGGCAAGTCCGTCATATTGCAGCACATCGCCCATGCGATCACGTCCAACCATCCCGACATCACGCTGATCGTGCTGCTGATCGACGAGCGTCCCGAAGAAGTGACTGAAATGCAGCGATCGGTGCGCGGCGAAGTGGTGGCCTCGACCTTTGATGAACCCGCAACGCGTCACGTGCAGGTCGCCGAGATGGTGCTGGAAAAAGCCAAGCGTCTGGTGGAAATGAAAAAGGATGTCGTCATCCTGCTTGATTCGATCACCCGACTGGCTCGTGCTTACAACACCGTGATTCCCGCCTCCGGCAAGGTACTGACCGGCGGCGTGGACGCGAATGCGCTGCAACGCCCCAAACGCTTCTTCGGTGCAGCCCGGAATATCGAAGAAGGTGGTTCGCTGACCATTATTGCGACCGCGCTGATCGAAACCGGCAGCCGCATGGACGATGTGATTTTTGAAGAATTCAAAGGTACCGGCAACATGGAAGTGCACCTCGAGCGTCGTCTGGCCGAGAAGCGCGTTTACCCCGCCATCAACCTGAACAAGTCCGGCACCCGTCGCGAGGAATTGCTGATCAAACCCGATGTGCTGCAAAAAGTCTGGATCTTGCGCAAACTGCTCTACAGCATGGACGAGATCGAGGCGATGGAGTTCATTCTGGACAAGATGAAGGCAACAAAGAACAACGTCGAGTTCTTTGACATGATGCGCCGCGGCGGATAGCAAGGAAATTGCCTGAATTGAAATAAAGACGCTGGATTCCGGCTGAGGCCGGAATCCCCGATGCGGGTTCGGCTCACCCAAAGCAAGCTCACCCCGTCGCAACGGTGGGCCTCGAGGCTTCGGTAATCAGCAAAACTGTGGCTCAAGCCCTTGATTTCCCTATATAATCCCGTTTCTTTTTAACCGGGCAAGTGAACGCCAACCGGGTCACGAAGCAGCACAGACCGACGAAGTGGCGATTGGCTACCCTATCTTAGTGAGACCGTAATGAAAGAAGGCATTCACCCCGGATACCGCGACATCGTCGTTCACGACCTGTCCTGTGATTTCAAATTCATCACCCGTTCGACCGTACAAACCCGCGAAACCATCAATTTCGAAGGGAACGACTATCCACTGCTGAAGGTTGAAGTGTCGTCGGAATCGCATCCGTTCTTCACCGGCAAACACAAGATCGTCGACACCGCAGGTCGCGTCGAGAAATTCCGCCAGAAGTTCGGCGTGGTCGGTTCCAAGACCAAAGCAACAGGCTGATTGCGAACCTGACATTGCAAAAAGGCAGCGCTGGCTGCCTTTTTGTTTTCTTTGCGTCAGAATAAACGCGCCAGCTATTACTCGATTCAAGTCACTCCGCTACACCGAATGAGACCCGTTCGACTTTCCGCTGCTGCCACCATCACCTTACCGCGCTGGGGACTGATAGGCCTGTGCCTGCTCTACATCCTGCCGGGATTTATTCGTCGCGATCCCTGGAAAACCGATGATGCGGCTGGGTTTGGGGTCATGTGGACCATGGCGCATGGCACGATGGCCGACTGGCTTTCGCCCAACATCGTTGGCCTGCCCATGCCAAACGACGGTCCGCTGGCATTCTGGATCGGGGCGGTACTGATCAAGCTGTTTGGCTGGGTCGCCGGCGATGTGCTGGCGGCACGGCTATCTACCCTCGTATTTTTTGCAATCGGCGCTGCATCCGTCTGGCGCGCGGCCTATGTGCTGGGCGGTCGTGGCGAAGCACAACCGCTCAAGCTCGCGTTTGGTGGACAACCGGCAGCACTGGATTACGGTCGCACACTGGCCGATGGCGCGCTGCTGATCTACATGGCTTGCCTCGGTCTTCTGCTGCGCAGCCATGAAACTGCCACGCCCGCGCTGCATGTTGCCCTGGTCGCGGCCGCGTTTTATGCCGCTGCCTGTGTGTTTGACCGTGCGCGACCCAAAGACGCACTGCTGCTGGGCGCCACGCTTGGTTTGCTGGTGCTGACCCGGGGCTGGACAGTACCACTCGGTTTGGTCATGGCGATGCTGCTGCTGGCGGCACTGCGTTATCAACGGGTACTGCAACAGCTGATGCTGGTCACCCTGCCGCTGGCGCTGCTGATACCCCTCGCATGGATCGCTGCACACTCACTGCTGGTGCCCGCAGATCAGGGACTGGCGGGGCACTGGATGGGCAGCAAATTTCTGATGGCAGGTGGGCCTACCCTCACGAATATCCGATTTCTTGGTAAAACCCTGCTGTGGCACGCATGGCCCGCCTGGCCCATTGCGCTCTGGGCTATCTATGCATGGCGCACACACGTGAGCCTGCATATTCTTTTGCCGGCGGCAGGGATTGCGGCACTGCTGCTGCTTAATCTAGCCGCACCAGCGTCACGCGATGTCGATTTGCTGCCCTTGCTGCCGCCGCTTGCCATTCTCGCGACCTTTGGCTTGCCTACATTAAAACGCGGTGCCATCAATGCAATTGACTGGTTCTCCGTCATGACGCTCTCGGCGATTGCTGCCTTCATCTGGCTCGGGTGGATCGCCAAGCAGACGGGCTGGCCAGCGCAGCTCGCAAAAAATGCCTTCAAACTCGCACCCGGGTTCAAACCTGAATTCAATCTCGTCGCCTTGCTGATCGCGTTGGCCAGTTCCGTTGGCTGGGTGCTGCTGCTGCAATGGCGTCTGGGTCGCAGACCACCCGTGCTATGGCGTGCGGTCGTACTTTCCACAGGCGGGCTGGTGCTGTGCTGGCTGTTGCTGATGACACTGTGGCTGCCCTGGCTTAATTATGGTCAAAGCTATGCGGAGGTGGCGCGACAGATCAACCAGCGTTTGCCGGATACCTACCAATGCGTTAGCGCGCGTGGCGTGGGGCCCGCGCAGCGAGCGTCTTTCGCTTATCTGGGTGACGTCCGATTTTCAAAAACCGCAGACGAGCGCTGCGAATTTCTACTGGTGCAGGATACCGGTGTGCGCAAGCAGCGTGCGCAACTCAGCGTGGTTGACAGCGAATTCACGCTGCTGTGGCAAGGCCGTCGTGCCTCGGATCGCAATGAATCCTTCCGCCTCTTCAAACGCGCGGTTCCATGAGTGATGCGGTGCATCCGCAATTCAGTGGCTCACTGACCTCACGCGTGGCCGCGCTGGCTTGGCCTACCCTGATCGGACAACTCGCGGTCATTGCCAACGGTGTCATCGACACCATGATGACCGCGCGCTATTCTCCGACCGACCTGGCTGCCCTGGGACTGGGTGCCTCGATCTACATCAGCATCTTTGTCGGGCTCTCGGGCATCATGCAGGCGCTCTCTCCTACCATTGGACAGCTCTATGGCGCGCGCAAATTCGAGGCGATTGGCTTTGAGGTGCGCCAAGGCGTTTGGCTGACGCTATTCCTTTCATGCCTGGGTGCCCTCGCTTTATGTTTTCCTCATCCCTTGCTGTCGATTGCACAAGCCAACGCAGAGCTCAACGACAAAGTCGAACAGTACCTGCGCATACTGGCACTCGCCCTGCCAGCAACGCTGGGACTACGGGTGTACTCATCACTGAACACGGCGATTTCGCGACCGCGCCGAGTGATGGCGATTCAGCTCTCGGCGCTGCTGCTCAAAATTCCGCTGAATACGCTGTTCATTTTCGGCGGACTGGGTCTGCCTGCTTTCGGCAGTCCCGGCTGTGCAATGGCAACCGCAGTCACTGCCTGGATTGCCCTGCTTGCTGGTTGGCTGGTGCTGCGGCATGACGATTTCTATTCGCAATTCAAGATTTTCGTTGGTGGTCTGGGCAAGCCTGTATGGCCAGCACAGATGGCCTTGCTGCGGCTGGGTGTACCGATGGGTTTGTCGTATCTGATCGAAGTCACGGCATTTGCGTTCATGGCGCTGTTCATTGCGCGTCTGGGCAATCATGCGATGGCGGCGCATCAGATCACGGCGAATTTCGGGACGGTGCTGTATATGCTGCCGCTCTCGATAGCAAGTGCGACCGGCACCATCGTTGCACAGGAAATCGGTGCAGGGCGACTGCAGTCAGCGCGACATGCCGGCAACGCGGGTGTTCGGCTGGGCACCCTGCTTGCGGTCTGCCTAGGTATTATCGTCTGGGTTATGCGTGCCGAAATCATTGGCATTTACACACCGGACGCGGGTGTGGCAGCAGCCGCCATGCCACTGTTTTTCTTCATCGCTTTTTACCAGCTCTTTGATGCGCTGCAAGTCGGTACTGCGTTTGTACTCCGCGCCTATAAAGTCGCCACCATACCCACCATCATGTACGCCGTGGCACTGTGGGGTGTGGGACTGAGTGGGGGTTATCTGATGGGATTCAATGTCTTGGACAACACACCCGAATTTTTGCAAGGTGCCGCTGGGTTCTGGCTTGCCAATAGTCTCAGCCTTGTACTGGTCGGCGCCGCCCTGGTCTGGTATTTGCGACGGGTACAACGCATTCTCGAAGCAGAGAACGATACAAAAAACAGTCTTGCGGCAGAGTGAAGGCGTATCGAGCCAGATTTGATGCCATCAGTGTTGCGCTCATACGAACACGATCTCGGGATTGGGATCAGGTACCGGTTCTTCTTGTGGCACGGGTTGCGGTAAATCGTCACCGAAAGGTTCATCATCCGGAGAGGGCACAGGTGCGCGATGCATCGCACGTCCCCACTACGATCGGTGGCGCGGCTCACCGCGACGAAATGCACGACGCTCAGTGGGATGCGAGAACGCACGGAACTCAATATTCATCACACCGATCGACCCCGCCGGCCCCTGCACAAAATCAAAACCCTGCCTGACCGGAAACAGCACGTTATCGAGCAATACAACATCCGTGCGACAAGTGGGATTGGCATTCCATAGATGCGGTCGCATTTCCTGCCAGATGTGGTTGCTGATCCAACCTTCGAGGAATAGCTGATTCGGATAGGTCGTGTGGTCTGCATCAAGATAGGCACGTTGCCCGTCATGCACCAACAAATGCGCTGGTGACTGATCTGCAATGATCAGATTGATCCAGCCATCACCCACCGAGTGCGTTATCTCATCCGGATAGCCGGGATACGTCAGACCCAACAGCCAATGACAGGACAAATCCAAGCGCTTGTCGAGGCCATTTTCACCGACCGCCGCTGCCCCCATCGAAGTTGCACTGTCCAGCACCGTGAATTGCAGACTGGTGACCCGACCTTGTAATGTCGGCTCCATACTGCGTATGTGCTCGAGATTTTCATGGAGATTCCAGAACAGCCATTTGCAGCGCTCGGCGTCGGACATCTCGGTAAGATCAGCCACAGGTCTTTCACCACAGAACGCCATCGTGTGCATAAGATCACGACGCTGCCGTTCATTGAGCGTCAGCTCGGAACCTTCGTGATTTTTGTGTGGCTTGGAAAACGGCATCGTCGAACTCCGGCATCAGAAAAAGACCGTCGCCCGATGCAAGCGCCCGAGCGAACAAGCCATTTGATACCGCAACCGCAAATTAAATCCCGCTCAGGCGCGGGAACGTTCAAACTCTTGCAGGTAATCCACCAGCTGGCGCACGCCTTCGATGGGCATGGCGTTGTAGAGCGAGGCGCGCATACCGCCGACAACACGATGTCCTTTGAGCTGGCGCATGCCCTGGCGTTCCGCACCTGCAAGAAACGCCGCATCAAGTGCAGCATCTTGCAAAAAGAACGGTATGTTCATCCGTGACCGTGCTTCAGGTGCCACGGGACTGATATAGAAACGGGTGCTGTCAAGGTAGTCATACAGCAGTTTGGCTTTTTCGATATTGCGCTGTTCCATGATGGCCAGCCCTCCCTGCTCAAGCAACCATTCGAAGACCAGACCGGCGATGTAGATACCATAGGTGGGTGGTGTATTCACCATGGAGGCGGCCTCTGCCTGAGCTTTCCAATGAAACACTGTAGGCGTGATCGGCAACGCCCTATCGAGCAAGTCTTCCCGCACGATCACAAAGGTCAGCCCTGCGGGTCCGATATTTTTTTGCGCGCCGCCATAAATAACGCCGTATTTTGATACATCGATTTCACGCGACAAAATATGTGACGACATATCGGCCACCAGCGGCACATCACCCGTGTCGGGTACCCAGTGATACTCAACACCGCCGATGGTTTCATTGGTACACACATGCACATAGGCCGCACCCGCATGCGGTTTCCATGTCGATTGCGGCGGGACATAGGTGAACTGGCGATCTTCCGCCGAGGCCAATACGTCGACCTCACCATATTTACAGGCCTCGCTGATGGATTTTTTCGACCACTCGCCGGTATTCACATACGCTGCACGCGCATTTTTTCCGAGCAGATTCATGGGAATGACGGCATTCATCGCCATCGCCCCACCCTGCAGGAACAAGACCTTGTAGTGATCCGGAATTCCCAGCAGTTGCCGGAAGTCTGCTTCTGCCTTTTGTGCGATGCCCGTGAACTCCGCGCCGCGATGGCTCATTTCCATCACCGACATGCCGGTACCGTGCCAATCCAGCATGTCATCGGCAGCACGGCGCAGCACAGCCTCAGGCAAAACCGCCGGACCGGCACTGAAATTAGTGACTCGCATAGAGATTCTATCCACGGAAACGGTCGGCATGACCGGGGTTGACAGGGACGCAGCGACTCGTGAAGCAGCCGTCATGACCACCAAGATTATATTTCATGCCCTGCAGAGAACGAAGCTCAGGAACGTATTCTTGGTTGCGCTTGGCGCATCGGATACAATTCCGTCCGATAACACCGCCATCAGAGCGAAAAATAACCACAATAACAGGGGAACAACATGAGCGACGACGCGCGCGCATTCGAAGATGCGACCTACCGCAAGGTTGGCTGGCGATTGATACCCCTGCTGCTCATCTGCTATGTCATTGCCTACCTTGACCGGGTAAACGTTGGATTCGCCAAGCTGCAGATGCTCAATGATCTGGGCTTCTCGGACATGATCTATGCAGTCGGTGCCGGTATCTTTTTCATCGGCTATTTCTTTTTCGAAGTACCGAGCAATATCATCCTTCACAAGGTCGGTGCGCGGGTCTGGATCGGCCGGATCATGATCACCTGGGGCATTTTGTCGGCGGCAATGATGTTTGTCACCACGCCCACCAGTTTTTATGTGATGCGCTTTATGTTGGGGGTTGCCGAAGCTGGATTCTTCCCCGGCATTATTTTGTATCTCACCTACTGGTATCCATCGCACCGGCGAGCGCAAATCACCTCGCTGTTCATGACGGGAATTCCTCTTTCGGGCGTGATCGGTGGTCCTCTGTCGGGCGCGATCATGAAGCTGTTTGATGGGCAGCAAGGCTGGTCGGGCTGGCAATGGATGTTCCTGCTGGAGGGTATACCGGCTGTCATTCTTGGTGTGGTGGTCTTTGTTTTTCTGGATGATCGTATCTCGGCTGCAAAATGGCTGACGGAAGACGAAGCCGCACTACTGCAAAAAAACATCGCTGCCGAGCACGCTGAAAAAGAAGAAGAATCGCTGATCAAGGTGTTCACGAGTGGTCGCGTCTGGTTACTGGCAATGATCTATTTCAGTTTTGTGATGGGTATTTATGGCGTGAGCTTCTGGCTGCCTACCATCATCAAAGCCATGGGTATCGCTGACCCGCTACAGGTGGGCATGATGTCCGCCATTCCCTACGGTTTTGCGGCGGTAGCCATGCTCCTGGTCGGCCGCAGTGCTGATCGTCACCGTGAGCGCCGCTGGCACGTCGCCGTCCCCGCACTGCTGGGCGCCGTGGGCCTGATCCTGTCGGTTATCTGGTCACAAAACACCGTGCTGGCAATGGCAGCACTGACATTGGCGACCTCGGGCATTCTGTGCACGCTGCCTTTATTCTGGAGTTTGCCCACCGCTTTCCTTGCCGGTACGGGTGCGGCGGCTGGCATTGCCATGATCAATTCGCTGGGTAATCTGTCCGGCTTCATCAGCCCGTATGCAGTCGGCTGGCTCAAGGAACTGACTGCGTCCACCGACGCCGGCATGTATCTACTCTCGGCTGTCCTGGTCATGGGTGCCCTGTTGACCCTCAGAGTGCCGGCAAAGATGGTCAATAAATAAAAGGACAGACAATGCGGCGATATGTATTCCTGTTGATGACCGGTCTGCTGTCACTTACCTCAATGACAGTCACAGGTGCTGACACCAAGACGGAAGCCGGTGTAGAGAGTGCAGCCCTGCGCTGCTCGGCTATTTCGCTCATGCATTCGACATTGACCACACCCTCGCCGCAATTTGGTGAGGTGATGGGCGAGATCGCCGGTTTGTATGCGCAGGTTTATGCCGTTCAGCACGAGGCACGTACCAAACAAAAGCTCAATAATGCAGAACTGCGCAAGCGCCGTGATGGGGTGCTGACCGAGATCAGCAAGGGCTGGCCCAAAAACAAAACAGCGGTGGTGCGCGATGCAGCCCTATGCAATATCTGGCGTATCGATTTTTTCAGCAAGCTCTCCGAAAAACCCAGCGAAAAAGAATTTCAGACAGCACTCGCGTCACTGGGCCCGCCACCTGCGACCGTTTCCAAGCCCGAGATAGATAAATGGAATGGCCTCACGCCGCAGGCCGTGGGTATATGGGCAAAAATTCAGCTGCAGACATCACAAAAAAAATAAGCACTTGGCTGTTTTCTGCGTGCTCTGAAGTACTCGGCCTATCGGTTTTCTGGTCAGACGGTACCAGCTTCTTGCATTACTTTGATGGCTCAAGCGATCAACTCAGGCACCCCGCTCGATCGCTTCGAGCGAGCCTGCCTCTTCGCGCAAGGCGAACTTCTGAATCTTGCCTGTGGATGTCTTTGGCAATTCTCTGAACACGACTTTTTTCGGCACCTTGAATCCGGCCAGTCGCGATTTGCAGTGCGTGATGATGTCTTCCGCAGTCAACTTCATACCCGCGCGCAGCTCAACGAAGGCACAAGGCACCTCACCCCATTTGGGATCTGGTGCTGCGACCACAGCGACTGCCACCACTGCAGGATGCTGGTAAATCGCATCCTCGACTTCAATACTCGAAATATTTTCTCCACCCGAAATGATGATGTCCTTGCTGCGATCCTTGATGCGCACATAGCCATCGGCTGACATCACCGCGAGGTCTCCTGTGTGAAACCATCCCCCTTCGAACGCCTTGGTGGTTGCGGCCTCGTTCTTCAGATAGCCCTTCATGCAAATATTCCCGCGAAACATAATCTCGCCCAGAGTTTCGCCGTCTGACGGTACTGCTTGCAAGGTCTCGGGATCCAGCACCGCCACCGCAGCTTGTAGGTGATAACGCACACCCTGACGCGCATTTTTCTGTGCCTGCTCGCCCGAGTCCAGCGATGCCCAGTCCCCCTGCTTCGCACACACGGTGGCCGGGCCATAGACTTCGGTGAGTCCATAGACGTGCGTGAGATCGAATCCCATCGCCGCCATTTGCTCGATCATCGCCGCCGAAGGCGGCGCGGCGGCCACCATGGTCGAGACACGATGGGTGATACCACTGCGCCATTCTTCGGGCGCTGACGCCAGCGCGCTTTGCACAATCGGCGCACCGCAATAATGCGTAACACGCTCTTGCGCAATCAATGCCAGCACCTGCTTGGCGTCGAACTTGCGCAGACAGACGTTCACACCCGCACGTGCTGCCAGCGTCCACGGAAAACACCAGCCATTGCAATGAAACATGGGCAAGGTCCACAAATAGACCGCATGCTTGGGCATATCCCATTCGAGAATATTGGAAATGGCATTGATCGCCGCGCCCCGGTGGTGATAGACGACGCCTTTGGGATCACCGGTGGTACCCGAGGTGTAGTTCAGTGCAATCGCATCCCATTCATCAGCCGGCATCTGCCAGACGAAATCCGGGTCAGCTTCAGCCAGCAGCATTTCATAGGCCAACCAATCTGCAGGCACTGCGGGCATGGC
>JAJTGC010000033.1 GCA_021298975.1 Oxalobacteraceae bacterium | reverse complement strand
CAGTCTCAAAAATAAGAATATAAAACTTATCAAGCAAAGAGCCGCACAAAATCAGATACAGCCGATGCTGGATGCTCATGCTGATAAACACTACTGATCGCCGCTACCATGTCAGCACCTTCAGACACCAGAGGCGCAGCGTTCTCCGGCGTCATGCCACCAATCACGCAGACGGGCAAAGCAATCGAAGCTTTCGCACGCGAGACGATATCGACCGGTGTGGAAACCTCATATTTTTTTACCCGCGATGGATAAAAACCACCAAAGGCCACGTAACTGGCGCCCGCAATCGCGGCTTCCTGCGCTCGTTGCAAATCACCGTAACAAGAGGCGCCCAGAATTTTATTCGGCCCAATCATGGTGCGGACGGCGGCCACCGTGGCATCGGTACCCCCTACATGCACACCATCGGCATCAAGCTCCTCGCACAGGGCGAGATGATCATTGATGATAAAAGGCACCTTGTATTGGCGGCAGAGCGCCTGCAGCGCCGTTGCTTGTGTCAAGCGCAGGGCGTCGGTTGCGGTTTTATGGCGGTACTGCAGCAAACCAACACCGACTTGTAATGCTGACTCAGTCACGCGCAGTAAATGATCGGTGTCATCCCAATCCGGCGTGACTAGATACAAACCTTTCATGAAACCTCCGGTAGCTGCATGACGGTTCGCGCAGGAATGCGCTGTCCGTCCGCGATGGAATAAGCCTTAGTCAGCGATGCTTGTACCCAATGCTGTGCTGTCGACAAAGCCTGTTGCATGTCCAGCCCTGTGGCGAGACAAGCGGCAATCGCCGAGGCCAGCGTACAACCCGAGCCATGGAAACCACCGCTCAGGCGTGGCCAGCGCCATGCTTGATCACGCGATGCGCTGAACCAGGTATTGATAATCTCATCACCCTCGCCATGACCACCTTTGATCAGAACGTGAGGCGTAGTGCGCAATAAGTGCGCTGCCTGTGCTGGCAGCGATGTTTCGCCATCACAGAGCCGCACGGCCTCAGGTAAATTCGGCGTGATGAGCGTGGCCAGTGCCTGCAGTGGACGCATCATCGACACCGCATCTTCGCGTGAGAGTGCGTCACCATGACCACTGGCGAGTACAGGATCCAGCACCACGGGTAAATTTAGGGTTTGTTGTCTGAGGTGTTTGATTGTCTCAGTGATCACGGTGACATTGTCCTGACTGCCTGTGATGCCGATTTTGATCGCAGCGATGTGAAATTTCTCGCACAGCACATGGACTTGGTCGCGCAAGATACTGGCATCAACCGCATGCACCGCCTTCACGTGATCATTGTCCTGCACGGTCAGTGTGGTAATGACTGGCAGCGCATGCGCGCCCATCGCGGCGATGGCTTCGATATCCGCTTGCACGCCGGCGCCGCCGCTGGGATCAAGACCGGCAAACACCAGCACGCAGGGCCGTTTCATGCAACCCGACCTGCCATGGGTGATGAGGGTGATGCTGCAAAACGTCGGGGGATGCGTCCTGCAAGATACGCCTCTCGGCCTGCTTCGATCGCCAGCTTCATGGCGCGCGCCATGCGTATCGGATCTTTGGCGCCGGCAATCGCGGTATTCATCAGCACGCCATCACATCCGAGCTCCATCGCAATCGCGGCATCGGAAGCCGTGCCCACGCCTGCATCCACCAGCACCGGCACCTTGGACTGCTCGATGATCAATGACAGATTCCAGGGATTCAGAATACCCATACCTGAGCCAATCAATGAGGCCAGCGGCATGATTGCGCAGCAACCGATTTCTTCGAGCATCTTGGCTTGTATCGGATCATCACTGCAATAAACCATCACATCAAAGCCATCTTTCACGAGCGTCTCTGCCGCTTTCAATGTCTCGGGCATATTGGGGAACAGGGTTTTTTCATCACCCAGCACTTCGAGTTTGACCAGCTTGTGCCCGTTGAGCAGTTCACGCGCGAGCTGCAGTGTATAGACCGCGTCTTTCGCGTTGTAGCAGCCGGCGGTGTTAGGCAGGATGGTGTACTTGG
Source organism: Oxalobacteraceae bacterium (assembly GCA_021298975.1). GTDB lineage: Bacteria > Pseudomonadota > Gammaproteobacteria > Burkholderiales > Burkholderiaceae_D > Pernthalerella. Next base: position 16,452 of record JAJTGC010000033.1, on the reverse strand, counting down.
ATGGGGGTACGGCATCCAGCAGATTGGGGGCATTTGGATCCTGACCGATGTTCACGCGGCGTATCGCCACCGTGATGATGTCAGCACCACTAGCCTCGGTGGCGACGCGCGTCTCATCGAGGTCTTTGTATTTGCCGCTGCCGACCAGCAGGCGGGAGCGGTAGGTTTTGCCAGCGATGGTGAGGCCTTCCGGCTGCTGATTGTCTTGCATAGTTCGGAGTTCTCCGTAGATCAACAAAAGTCACTGGATCCTGGCTTTCGCCAGGATGACGGTAGTGGGGCTGGCAGCTCTCAAATCGTCATCACCTGCATGTGATGACCGCTGCGTGGGCGGGTCGCATGCGACCCGAATTCCCCACTCGCTCCCGGCGAAAGCCGGGATCCAGCGTCTTTCAAAGCACTTCGGCAAGCAGCGATATCAACCCCCACCAATCGCGCGCACAACATCTACCTTGTCACCCACCGCAAATCGATACTCGCGCCATTTCGCGCGTGGCACCACTTCGCGGTTGACGGCAATAGCCAGCGCCTGATTCGTCAGCGACAAGGCATCAATCAAGTCTTGCACGCTATCGCTGTCACTGACCGTGCGCACCTCGCCATTAAGTTCAATAGCAATCGTCGCACTCATGATCACTGCTTGCGATACAACTCGGCACCGGACTTTACAAATTCCACTGCCTTGACTTCCATGCCTTGCTTCAAGGCTTGGATGTCACTGATACCTTGTTTGGCCGCATAGTCGCGTACCTCCTGCGTGATTTTCATCGAGCAGAAGTGCGGTCCGCACATCGAGCAAAAATGCGCAACCTTCGCGGAATCCTTGGGCAAAGTTTCATCGTGAAATTCTTTCGCCTTGTCCGGATCCAGACCCAGATTGAATTGGTCTTCCCAGCGGAATTCAAATCGCGCCTTGGACAATGCGTTATCGCGGATCTGCGCACCCGGATGTCCTTTGGCCAGATCGGCCGCGTGAGCCGCGATCTTGTAGGTGATGATGCCGTCCTTCACATCCACCTTGTTGGGCAAACCCAGATGCTCTTTCGGTGTCACATAGCAGAGCATCGCCGTGCCATACCAACCGATTTGTGCAGCGCCAATGCCCGAAGTGATGTGGTCATAACCCGGCGCGATATCGGTCGTCAGTGGTCCCAGTGTATAAAACGGCGCTTCGTGGCACTGCTCCAGCTGCAGATCCATATTTTCTTTGATCATCTGCATCGGCACATGACCGGGCCCTTCGATCATCACCTGCACGTCATGCTTCCAGGCGATTTGGGTGAGCTCACCGAGGGTTTTCAGTTCACTCAACTGCGCTTCATCATTGGCGTCATAGATGGAACCGGGACGCAAGCCATCACCCAGAGAAAAAGCGACGTCATAGGCTTTCATGATTTCGCAGATGTCTTCGAAATGCTCGTACAAGAACGATTCTTTGTGATGCGCAAGGCACCACTTGGCCATGATGGAACCACCGCGCGACACAATACCGGTCATGCGCTTGGCCGTCATCGGCACGTAGCGTAACAACACTCCCGCATGAATCGTGAAGTAATCCACGCCCTGCTCGGCCTGCTCGATCAGCGTGTCCCGGAAAATTTCCCAGGTCAGATCTTCGGCCTTGCCATTCACTTTTTCCAGTGCCTGATAAATAGGCACCGTCCCAATCGGCACTGGCGAATTACGAATGATCCATTCGCGGGTTTCATGAATGTGCTTGCCGGTGGAGAGGTCCATCACCGTGTCGCCGCCCCAGCGAATGGACCAGGTCATTTTTTCGACTTCTTCACCGATGGAGGAGGTCACGGCCGAGTTGCCGATATTGGCATTGATCTTCACGAGGAAATTGCGACCGATGATCATCGGCTCGCTTTCGGGGTGATTGATGTTGTTGGGAATGATCGCGCGACCGCGCGCAATTTCACTACGCACGAACTCGGGGGTAATTTCGGCAGGAATCGCGGCACCATACGACTGACCCGGATGCTGACGGCCCATGAGCTCAGCCAGCTTCGCGCCATTCGGGCCCGAGGTCTTCAGACTCTCAATGTATTCCTTGCGATGCAGATTTTCACGGATGGCGATGTACTCCATTTCGGGCGTGATGATGCCCTGACGTGCGTAATGCATCTGCGAGACGTTCTTGCCGGGTTTGGCGCAGCGCGGCTTGCGGTGCAGATTGAAACGCAGCTCGGCCAGCTTGGGATCATTCAGGCGCTCAATGCCGTACTGTGAGGTCGGGCCGGACAGCTCTTCGGTGTCATTGCGCTCGGCAATCCAGGCCGCGCGCAATGCGGGCAGGCCGGAACGAATATCGACCTTCACGCTCGGATCCGTGTACGGGCCGGAGGTGTCATACACATACACGGGTGGATTCTTTTCCGCACCGAAGGACGCCGGCGTATCACTCTGGCTCACCTCGCGCATCGGTACCCGGATATCGGGGCGTGAGCCTTGCACGTAGATCTTGCGCGAGTTCGGCAGCGCTTGGATCGCGGCTTCGTCCACTGTGGCGGTGGCGGCGAGGAACTGCGGATTGGCGTTCATGAAGCTTCCTTTGCTTGTCAATTTGCGAAGGAAACGGTCAGGGGAGCAGGATGCTCGTCTGTCGCTTTCCTACGCTGGCATTATCCAGATCAGGTTCGAGGGTATGTCTCACCTGCCGGACATTCGATGGCAGGACCCCTAGCGTTGGCTGCCGTAGATGGCAGCACTCGCGATTATATCGTCTGGCGACGATCAAGGTACGATCTGCCTGGAGAATCCTGGCCCATTGCGGGTGGACAAGCGGGGTCTGATGGATCGCAGTAAATGATTGGCCTACAAAGCGGCGCGGCTATCCGTCAGGGTAACCGCGCCAGCGCACAGATGACAGTAGTTAAAATTTCAGCAAATGCTCTCGGTCCACAGCTATAGCACCCAACTGGAAACGCAAAACATCTTTTTGATCATCTGACAAATTGGCTTTAGAGAAATCAAGCGTTGTGATTTTGGGCATCTTCAGAATCAAAGCGCCGAGCATAGATCCGAACACAGCGGGATCCGATATTTTAAAATCAACAAAGCAAAGTGTTTTTGCACGCAGCATCGGTGGCTTTTCTCTTGTTATCAAATTACTGGGTTGCAGCCAGTCTTTAAAACATTCGCAAAACACGTCAGAAGTCGCACCGGAAAATTGAAATGTCTCTGCCTTGGAAGTATTTCCCAGCACCCTCTTGAAATTCGACCACTTTTTAAGCACTGCGTCGCCCGCAAAATCAAGCCCCGTAATCAATGGTGATTTGTAAACTGTGTTCAATAACCCATGAAAATCAGTTGAATCTGTCATGCGACGATCAATTGCGACGATTATTTCTTTGTCTGTCGCAGATTGAAATTTATGCCGATTAATTTCCTCAATAGCAATGATCGCTTTGGAAGGATCTTCATCTTCAGAAAATTTCATCGCCAGCTTTTTTACATCCTGAGATACCAAAAACATTTTTATCAAATCCAGTTTCGCACCCAGATCATCCAACGAGAGACTGATTGTCGGATAAGGTTTTTTCGCGATCCAGGCAAGCTGCCCCTCCGTATATTGATCAGCATCTTTGACATGTGACGCGTGGGTCGAATTGCTCGTAGTAGTGGTGGTTGTAGTCGAGGTATTGGCGGTAGTAGCGGTGGTTGTCGAAGTATCGGTGGTGGTCGTGATGGTGTATCCATCTTGCGCCGACGATCGATGTTTACTGCTGGTATCACCATATTGCGCCAGTAACATGAAATTAACCTGGGCGTCATCAATCGACTGATCTGAGTCGGCGTTGTCGGCCCGACTGTCATTGTTACTGCAGGCGTTATTTTTTGCCTCACTACTCTCCTCAAATGACGAGACATATTGCTGCGTCCACGCCTGTTTTTCTAGCGCTTTGTCTTTTGAATAGAAATTGCTTTTTAATGCAGGTATTTTTTTCTCTTTAAAATCAATTTTTGATTTTTTGACGATTCCTTCATCGTGGCTGACTTCGGAGAATTTTGATTTGCTTTCAATACTTAAAGATGACGTACTCATTCATTAACTCCCTATGTTGATTACATATAAAACCGAATTACGACAACAATCAGTCCGCAATGTGGTGCTATGTAACCAACTGCTCTCTGGTATATCCCGACTTGTTGAATATTTTCAATAAATTTGCGGAAATAATTGTTTACCCCAGACAACAAGTGGGCAGCATCCGGCTCGCATTCGCTGCTGTGATCGTGCCGTACAGGCGTAATGTCTACGCCGACGCCTTTGTGGGGAATGTGGTGAGTGGAAAGAATCCACGCTGCGCCCATGGCCGCGCCTGGCGAAATTGGGTCTAATGGCGTCTCGAGCACACCGCTTATAATGACCCGCCTAGAAAATTCAACTAAATCGCCGGAAAATCATGGAATTAGCCAAGGCCTTTGAGCCCAACGAGATCGAACAATACTGGCGCACCGAATGGGAAAAGCGCGGCTATTTCACCGCCACGCTGGATGAGGGCAAACCCTCGTTCTCCATTCAGCTGCCGCCACCCAATGTCACGGGCACGCTGCACATGGGCCATGCGTTCAATCAGACCATCATGGATGGTCTGACGCGCTATTACCGGATGCGCGGCCATAACACCGCCTGGATACCCGGCACCGATCATGCGGGCATTGCGACGCAGATCGTGGTGGAGCGTCAGCTGGATGCGCAAAAAATCTCGCGTCACGACCTTGGTCGCGAAAAATTCCTCGAAAAAGTCTGGGAGTGGAAAGAACACTCCGGCTCCACCATTACGGGCCAGATGCGCCGCATGGGTGCGTCCACCGACTGGAGCCGCGAATACTTCACGATGGACGACAAAATGTCGACAGCCGTCACGGAGGTTTTCGTTCGTCTGCATGAGCAAGGCTTGATTTACCGCGGCAAGCGTTTGGTCAACTGGGATCCGGTGCTGGGTACGGCCGTATCGGATCTGGAAGTGGTGTCCGAAGAAGAAGACGGCAGCATGTGGCACATTCGTTATCCCTTCGCTGACGGTAGCGGACACATGACAGTCGCGACTACGCGTCCGGAAACGCTGCTGGGCGATGTGGCGGTGGCTGTTGATCCTACCGATGAGCGCTATGCAGCCTTCGTGGGTAAATCGCTGAAGCTGCCACTCACAGATCGCGAAATCCCTGTCATTGCCGACAGCTATGTTGATAAAGCCTTCGGTACCGGCTGCGTGAAAATCACGCCTGCGCATGATTTCAATGACTACGCGGTAGGTCAGCGTCACGGTCTCGCGCAAATCAGTATCTTCACGCTGGATGCGAAGATCAATGACAACGCACCCGCTGCGTATCGAGGCATGGACCGCTTTGCAGCACGCAAGCAGATTGTGGCTGATCTGGATGCACAAGGTCTGCTGGATCTGGTCAAACCACACAAACTGATGGTGCCGCGCGGCGACCGTACCGGCGTCGTGATTGAGCCCATGCTCACGGATCAGTGGTTTGTCGCGATGAGCAAAGCCGCCCCGGAAGGGACACATTTTCCCGGTAAATCGATTGCCGAAGTCGCGCTGGACAAGGTCGCGCAGGGCAAAGTGAAATTTGTACCTGAGAACTGGACTACCACCTACAACCAGTGGCTCAACAATATTCAGGACTGGTGTATTTCGCGTCAGCTCTGGTGGGGCCATCAGATACCCGCCTGGTATGACGACACGGGCACTTTTTATGTAGCGCGCAATGAGGACGAAGCCAAAACGAAAGCCGCGGCAGCCGGCTATCACGGCACGCTGACACGCGAAGCGGATGTATTGGATACCTGGTTCTCCTCAGCGCTGGTGCCCTTCTCCTCGCTGGGCTGGCCAGAGGAAACGCCCGACTACAAGTTATTCCTGCCTTCGACGGTGTTGGTGACGGGCTTTGACATTATTTTCTTTTGGGTTGCGCGTATGGTGATGATGACCACGCACTTCACCGGCAAAGTACCGTTCAAAACTGTGTATGTGCATGGATTGGTGCGCGATGCACAAGGACAGAAGATGTCCAAGTCTAAAGGTAATACGCTGGATCCGATTGATCTGATCGATGGCATAGCCGTAGATGAACTGGTAGCCAAGCGTACTGCCGGGCTGATGAATCCGAAACAGGCTGCCAGTATTGAAAAAGCCACACGCAAGGAATTCGCTAGTGGCATAGCAGCCTATGGCACCGATGCGCTGCGCTTCACGATGGCGAGCTATGCATCACTGGGACGCAATATCAACTTTGACCTGAGCCGCTGCGAAGGCTATCGCAATTTCTGCAACAAGCTGTGGAATGCGACGCGATTTGTACTGATGAACACCGAGGACAAAGACTGCGGACTCGCAGAGCATGGTGCCGAGGCTTGTGCGACGGGCAGTTATCTGGATTTCTCGCAAGCTGATCGCTGGATCGTGTCGCTTCTACAGCGCGCGGAAGCCGAAGTCGAAAAGGGTTATGCCGAGTACCGCTTCGACAATATTTCATCAGCCATCTACAAATTCATTTGGGATGAGTATTGCGACTGGTATCTGGAAGTCGCGAAGGTGCAGATACAGCATGGGAACGAAGCACAGCAGCGCGCGACGCGACGTACCCTGCTGCGCGTGCTGGAAACGGTACTCAGGCTTGCGCATCCGATTATTCCTTTCATCACTGAGCAACTGTGGCAAACCGTGGCGCCGCTGTCGGGCCGTGCGCTGAACCCTGCAGGTGATTCAATCATGGTGCAGGCCTATCCCGAGCCGAATCTGAGGAAGATCGATACCGCCTCAGAAGCGTGGATGGCCGAACTAAAATCACTGACCGACGCCTGCCGCAATCTGCGCGGCGAAATGCAACTCTCCCCTGCGCTGAAAGTACCGCTGTTTATCGAAGGCGCAGATCATGGTCGTCTCCAGAGCTTTGCGCCTTATTTGCAGGCGCTGGCAAAGCTCTCTGAAGTGCAGGTCGTCGGTACACTGCCCGAATCACCTGCACCTGTCTCCGTAGCGGGCAGCACGCGACTGATGCTCAAGGTCGAGATCGATATCGCTGCTGAACGCGAGCGACTTAGCAAGGAAGTGCTGCGTCTGGAAGGTGAAATTACCAAAGCGAACGCAAAACTGAGCAATGAGAGTTTTGTTGCACGCGCACCTGCGCAAGTTGTGGAACAGGAAAAAGAGCGCGTACAGAATTTCAGCGCAACGCTGGAAAAGTTACGTGAACAATTAGCGAAGCTGAAATAAATAATAAGGAGATAGTGATGTACAAGCAGATTCTGCTACTGATCGCACTGGGACTAACGCTGATATCAGCGCATGCTGGAGAAAATGGAAATCCTGTCGGACTGTGGCGCACCATTGACGACAAGTCCGGCAAGGAAAAATCGCTGGTGCGTGTCACCGAGTCAAACGGCCAGCTGCAGATCACGGTTGAAAAGCTCTTCCGCGAACCCGGTGAAGACCCCAATCCGCTGTGCGACAAGTGCCCGGGCGAGAAAAAAAACAAACCCGTCATCGGCATGCAGATCGGTAATGGGCTGAAAAAAGATGGCGATGTCTGGTCAGGTGGCGAGATCCTTGATCCACAAAACGGCAAGACCTATAAGTGCAAGGTGTGGCTGGAAGACAAAGGAAAGAAACTGAATGTGCGCGGCTTTATTGGCGTATCGGTGCTGGGGCGTACTCAAGTTTGGGTGCGCGAAGAGTAATTACTTCGCGTAGATCAGCTTGGGTGGCGCACTCTTTACAGCATCATCTGCTCTGCGCGAGAGTCGTACATCATTGCCCCAGTGTTTATTGCTTCTGGGTCTTGCTGATAGCGGCCAATTTCAAAAACAGAAATAAAAGATACTTTCCTTGTTTTGATTCCCCATGCACCGGTCACGACCGCGCCTAGCTCAGGATCATTTTCGGTGAATTTCTCAATATCTTCCACTGCTTGCGATTTAGCATCTCGAATAATTTCATCATCAGCCTCATCGTCGTAAGCATTGTTGAATAATCTTACCTGTCTGATTGATGTAATCACTTTCTGGTCTGGTTCTGCGCCGGGTATCAATGCCTTGATTACTGCCACCACACCATCCGCAGTGAGTTGATTGAAACGCAAATCAAAATGTTCAAGAATGCTCGATTTCGCGATCGCTTGTTTTAATTCCTGGGCCGCAACGTCATTGAAACCAACATTCGATAGATAACAATGCGTCAAAGGTCCCCCACAAGCGAATAGCTGCACCACCTCCTTGTGATTATCTTTGTCTTCAAAAAGGGGGTTTTCGCTGAGGTCCAGTCGGTAAATCGTGGGATTGCCCGCCATGAATTCAATCAAAGCAGCCAAGTCTTTGCTGACGAGGTGATTACTTGATAGGTCAAACACAATGGGGCAACTGACAGGGATTTTTTTCAGGCAAGGAATGACTTCGTTTAAAACCCGCTCGCGCCCAATATTTTTTGCATCCAGCTTAATGACTTTTCCTTGAATCGACGAGATCATCGGCCCCATGTCAGAGCTCCATTTAAACGTCTGGAAATCTATCTGAATACTCTCGAACTGATCAAAAATAGTAAGACCAGATCCTTGATTTGCGGTGCTGGATGAGTTTAAGGAATGAAATGACTTGCTTAATTCGGTGATCAAGGATTTTGATTTGGAAAAATCCTCACGTAATTTTTCACAATTTTCTTTTAAATTTGCCGCTTCCTGTTTCCATTCCGGATGTGTGAAGGCAAATATCTCGGGGCGCAGCACAACGCCATTGGGGTGATTTTTGAGAAATTCTTGAAAAGAATGGCGCTGGCTAATGCTGACCGATCCAAAGTGGAGTATTGCTCGTAGCGCATCTGCCCTGGCTGCGCCTTGGCTTTGAAAGACTTGCTGGGCTAGCACATCGAATATTCGGAAAATGATATCCGTGGGGACCATCTCCCATTCAAGATCCGTACCGTATTTTTCTCGTGGCTTTATAGCAGCTTTGTTTTGATCGGTTCGATTAGCAGATGAGTTTTCATCAATGGATGGGTTTTCATTGACTTGCGTTGATGGTGAGCCTGCTTGGCCGACCCCACCTGTCACAGAGCTTTTCACTATTATTTCCCTTCACGGCATAAGCGCACCTACGGACGGGCGCACACGGATCTGTGTGACCGGGCATGAAGAAAAGATCCGGGGAAGAGATACTGCCGATGTATTAATTAGTCACACGCATTAGGCGACACGCTGGGTCGAGTGAAGACAGGCCGCCTGAGCAAGAGGATGATTGAAGGGCTCTAAAAACTTAGAGCCTCCTAAGACTGAGACTCCCACAAATCCCCGTTAGGGCTGGTGCGGGGGGTAGCCACACCGAAGTGCTTGTAAGCCGCCGGCGTCGCAATCCTCCCACGTGGCGTGCGCTGTAAATATCCCTGCTGAATCAAGTAAGGCTCGAGCACGTCCTCGATGGTGTCGCGCTCTTCACCGATCGCTGCGGCGAGGTTGTCCAGACCGACCGGTCCACCACTGAATTTGAATAGCACCGCTTCCAACAGCTTGCGGTCCATCAGATCAAATCCCACCGGGTCGACGTCGAGCATTTTCAGCGCCGCATCTGCTATCGCGGTGGTGATTTCGCCCTTGCCTTTGACTTCCGCATAATCGCGCACCCGGCGCAGAAGTCGGTTGGCGATACGCGGTGTGCCGCGACTGCGACGGGCAATTTCAACGGCACCATCACCAATGATCACGGCATTGAGCAAGGACGCGCTGCGTGTGACGATGCGCGCCAATTCTTCCGGCGTATAAAACTCCAGCCGCGACACGATGCCAAAGCGGTCACGCAGTGGATTGGTGAGCATACCCGCGCGCGTCGTGGCGCCGACCAGCGTGAAGGGTTGCAAATCCAGTCGCACCGAACGCGCTGCCGGACCTTCGCCGATCATGATATCGATCTGATAATCCTCGAGCGCCGGATAGAGAATTTCTTCCACCACCGGCGAGAGCCGGTGAATCTCATCGATGAACAGCACATCATTGGCTTCGAGATTGGTCAGCAAGGCGGCGAGGTCACCGGCACGCTCAAGCACCGGACCTGAGGTCTGACGCAAATTGACACCCATTTCGCGCGCAATGATGTGCGCGAGCGTCGTCTTGCCCAGGCCGGGTGGGCCAAACAACAGCGTGTGGTCCAATGCTTCGCCACGATTGCGCGCGGCGGTGATGAAAATCTCCAGCTGCTCGCGAATTTTTTCCTGACCCACATAATCATCGAGCTTGTGCGGCCGAAGTGCCCGCTCGATCGCCTCTTCGTTGGGCGACACCGGGGTGGCGGCAATAATGCGCTGCTCGCTGAAATCGTCGGTCTGTATGCTCATCGCTGCATTGTAGCCTGAGGCTGGCTGGCTCAAGCTTTGGAAAGGGCTTTGAGCGCATGACGTATGCCGTCCGATACGCTACTGCCGGCGGGTACTTGTTTGAGTGCGAGCGCGGCTTCTTTGTCGGAATAGCCCAGTGCCAACAAAGCGTTCAGAATATCGCTGTTACTGCCTTGTACCGCCGCAGCACCACCCCCCAGATCGGCGCCGAGCTTGCCTTTTAATTCGAGCAACAGACGCTCTGCTGTTTTTTTACCGATACCGGGGATCTTGGTGAGCCGCCCTGCCTCCTGCAAGGTGACAGCCTGCGCCAGATCCGTGACCGACATGCCAGACAACAGCGCCAGCGCGGTGCGTGCGCCCACACCACTGATCTTGATCAGTTCACGAAACAGCTCTCGCTCCTGCGTGGTGCCAAAACCAAACAGCAATTGCGCGTCTTCGCGCACGACAAAGTGGGTAAGCAAGACCACCTTCTCGCCCACTGACGGTAATTGATAGAAGGTGCTCATGGGAACGCTGACTTCATAGCCAACACCCTGGCAATCGACGATTAATTGCAGAGGATTTTTATCGAGAAGAATGCCGGAGAGGCGACCGATCATGGGGAATCTCTTGGATGAGTACTAGGTACGCGGTTAAATTTTATTGGTGAATTGGTCACGAGCATCGTGTGAGCACCGAGCCCCCTTCAGTTATCCAAAGACGCTGGATCCCGGCTTTCGCCGGGATGACGATTTTGTGGCTAACAGTTCTTCGACCGCAATCCGGGCGCAGAAGAGTTTAGCGGGGGTTCATGCAGCATGCTCCATACTGCGTGCGCACACAATCATAACGCAGCACCTAGCGTACCAAGCTTCTGCCTCAGCCAACCAGACGACCGCCGCGAATACGCAGCCCCTTGCGAGCCAGCTCAGGCACCAGTCCGCCCAGCGCGGCCAATCCAGCACCCGCGTGCGCATGGCAGATGGCCACACCCAGCGCGTCGGCCGCATCGGTACCCGGCAGACCTTCGAGTTTCAGCAAACGCTGCACCATCGCCTGCACCTGAGATTTTTGCGCCTTGCCCTGACCGACGATGGCTTTTTTTACTTGCAGCGCGGTGTATTCGGCCACGGGCAGATTAGCACCGACCAATCCACAAATCGCGGCGCCGCGCGCCTGACCGAGGAGTAGCGTGGACTGGGGATTGACGTTGGAAAAAACAATCTCGATCGCTGCGCAATCCGGCTGATAGGTGGTGATGACTTCGGCCACGCCGTCGAGAATGACTTTGAGCCGGGATGGCAAGTCGCCGTCGGGTATGCGTATGGTGCCCGAAGCGATGTAGGCCAGCCGGTTGCCCTCTTTGTGGATCACGCCAAAGCCGGTCACACGCAAGCCGGGATCGATGCCTAGGATTTTCATGCAGGGATTATGACAGGAGGGCGGGGTAGAGGTCGTGCCAATGGAGGTTGGTTTGTTCGATGAGCTGGATCTTCCAGTGACGCTTCCAGGCTTTGATTTGTTTTTCGCGCTGGATGGCGGCGATGATAGATTCTGAATGATCGAACCAGACAAGCTGGTCAACTTTATATTTTTTTGTAAATCCTTCGACGGTACCTGATTTATGTTCGTAGATGCGGCGAATAAGATCGCGAGTAACACCGATATAAAGCGTACCGTTTTTCCGGCTTGCGAGGATGTAAACGTAGGCCACCAAGCTCCTTATCAATTTTGACGGGAATGGACCCCAGCTTTCGCTGGGGCGACGGAATGTAGAGCCATCAGCCTAAAAATCGTCATCCCGGCGAAAGCTCACTACTGTCCGGAACAGTCGAAGTCATGCACTACTGAACACTGATGAGCAGTTTTTCTGACTAGATTGCATAGGATTTTTGCGAGCATTTAAGTCTTCTTGCTTGGCTGGATTTTCGACGGATTGATGATGGACCCCAGCTTTCGCTGGGGTGACGGAATGTAGAACCATCAGCCTGAAAATCGTCACCCCAGCGACAGCTGGGGTCCATGATCGTTAACGGTAAGAGACTGATCAGTTGGAATTCGTGTCAGGGCGGATGTTCCGGACAGCAGTGAGCGACAGCTGGGATCCATCGTCGCAAACCGGGGCTTCAAAAGCACGAAGGCGCTGCAACCACACCGCAGAACAAGGGGCCTAGCGAACCTCCAACGCATCAATGCCTGAAGTGCCTAACCCCCGTAAACGCCATCACCACCCCCTGCTCATCAGCCGCATCAATCACTTCCTGATCACGCATCGATCCACCAGGCTGGACGACCGCAGTTGCACCGGCACTGACCACGACATCAAGTCCATCGCGGAACGGGAAGAAGGCATCGGAGGCCACGGCAGAACCAGCGAGCGAGAGATTGGCGTTTTGCGCCTTGACCGACGCAATGCGCGCCGAATCTATGCGACTCATTTGTCCGGCACCGACGCCGAGTGTCATGCCATTACCGCAGAAGACGATGGCATTCGATTTGACGAATTTGGCGACCCGCCACGCGAACATCATGTCCTGCAGCTGCTGTGGTGTTGGCTGCTTTTTACTGACTATAGTGAACTCATCCACCATGACATGCTTCGCATCGGGTGCCTGCAACAACACGCCCCCGCCAACGCGCTTGATATCAAAGGCGTTACTGCCCTGCCCGAGCGGAATTTCCAACAGGCGCACATTCTGTTTGCCTTCAAATACCTTGCGCGCTTCCGCAGTGAATGCGGGTGCGATCAGCACTTCAACAAATTGTTTGGCAATGGCTTCAGCGGCTTTGCCATCCACTTCGACATTCAACGCAATGATGCCGCCGAACGCAGAGGTGGGATCCGTCTGCAGCGCTTTTGCATAAGCCTCGGCAGCGTCCACACCCAGCGCCGCGCCGCAAGGATTGGCATGCTTGATGATCACGCAGGCGCTGCCTTCGAGACTTTTGACACATTCCCATGCCGCATCGGCGTCAGCGATGTTGTTGTAAGAGAGTTCCTTGCCCTGAAGCTGACGGTAATTGGCCAGCGCGCCGTCAACGGTAGCGATATCGCGATAAAAAGCGGCGGATTGGTGGGGATTTTCACCGTAGCGCATGTCCTGCACTTTGGTGAATTGCAAATTGAGTGTCTCGGGATAGGCAGCGCGTGTGGCGTGCTGTCGATCTGGGCCCAGGGCGCTAAGGTAATTGGTAATGGCACCATCATATTGCGCGGTGTGCGCGAATACTTTTTTGGCGAGCGCGAAGCGGGTCTCGTAACTTACGTCGCCCTGCCCTGTCCGCATTTCGATCAGTACCTTGTCGTAATCCGAAGGATCACAAATCACGACCACATCTTTGTGATTTTTTGCCGAGGATCGCAGCATGGCCGGGCCACCAATGTCGATATTTTCAATCGCATCTTCGACCGCGCATTGGTCTTTTGCGACGGTCTGCTGAAAGGGATAGAGATTGACGACCACCATGTCGATGGTAGGTATGTCATGCGTGGCCAGCGCCTGCATGTGCGCAGGAAAATCCCGCCGCGCAAGAATGCCGCCATGAACCTTGGGATGCAAGGTCTTCACGCGACCATCGAGCATTTCAGGAAAACCCGTGTAGTCGGCGACCTCGGTAACATCCAGGCCATGCTCTGCCAGCATCCGGGCCGTGCCGCCCGTGGAAAGCAGGTTTACGTTCATGGAAACGAGCGCTCGGGCAAACTCGAGGACGCCGGTTTTATCGGAGACGGAAATAAGCGCTTGTCTGATCATGAGTGGTTGTTAAAAATTTGAATACGACAGGCTAGGGAGATGCCAAATAAATACCCGCATTATGAAAAGCTCGCTGCGGGGCCCAGAAAAATCAAGGGCTTTTTCCTATTTATTTCACCAAAAAAGTTTTCGGTTTTACTTCAGCGGCGCTTACCTGACCAACTGCGCAATGGTGCATTTGCGAGCTCAGAGCAAACCGTGCTGCTGCAATTTCTTGCGTAGTGTGTTGCGGTTAATACCTAACATTTCGGCGGCATGCGATTGATTGCCTTTGGCGCGCAACATAACGGCTTCGAGCATGGGTTTTTCGACAGTAACAACGACCATTTCATATACATTGTGCGGCTGCATATCGCCGAGGTCACGGAAATACTTCTCAAGACTTTTCTTGACGACATCCTGAATATTGTCTTTGCTCATGCTGAATCGATCGGTGCGAAATGTGAGGATTGATGCAGATTTTGCCGTTTCACGCAGCCAGTTTATGTGCGGCGGGCACATATTGTAACCGCTCGCCCAGCGTACGCTGCCACTGAAAAAATGCATCGACCGCTGCGCGCTGGGTGTCACAATCTTCGACCAGGTTCATCTGTTGTCGAAATATCTCGCCACCTTCCAGTGATCTGACATACCAGCCGATATGTTTTCGTGCCGTACGCACGCCAAGATAGTCACCATAAAATGCATAATGCTCCAGCAGATGACGCGACATCAGCTGCCGGACTTCATCGACTGTCGGCGGCAAGCGATGCTGGCCAGTACGCAGAAAATGATCGATCTCGCGAAAAATCCACGGGCGTCCCTGCGCTGCACGACCGATCATGACGGCATCGGCACCAGTTTTTTTCAGGACGAAGGCGGCTTTCTCGGGCGTATCAATATCGCCGTTCGCAACGACGGGAATACGTACTGCTGCCTTGACTGCGGCGATGGTGTCGTATTCGGCCTCGCCGCTGTAGCCATCCGCGCGGGTTCTGCCATGCAGCGTCAGCATGGCGATACCCGTTTGCTCGGCAATCTGCGCAATCGTGAGCGCGTTTTTATGCTGACGATCCCAGCCCGTACGGAATTTCAGCGTCACTGGCACATCAACCGCCGCGACCACGGCTTCAAGCAGGCTGGCCACCAATGGCTCATCGCGCAAGAGCGCCGAGCCGCACCAGTTGTTGCAGACTTTTTTGACAGGGCAACCCATGTTGATGTCGATGATCTGGGCACCGCGATCGACGTTAAAACGCGCGGCTTCGGCCAACAGCACAGGATCGGCACCGGCGATCTGTACCGCCTTGGGTTCCATTTCACCTTCGTGATTGATACGCCGCGCGGTTTTCTCGCTGGCCCACACGCGAGGATTGGACGCCGCCATCTCGGAGACCGCATAACCCGCACCCAGCTCCTTGCACAATTGGCGAAATGGCCTGTCGGTCACGCCCGCCATGGGAGCGACAAAGACATTGTTGCGAAGTTGATAGGGGCCGAGCTGCATGAAGGGTTCCGCTGGGGTGGCGCTACAAGAGACTGCCTATTTTATACGCAGCAGGACTTGGCAATGACTTTTGGGCATGGGTGTCATGCGGCAGGATGGGAACGATCGATTTCGTCCAGACCATCTGCCTCGATGTGGGCCGCATCGCCCCATTGCTGCACGTGGAATTTATGACCATCCCACTGCAGGCGATTGATCGCCGCATTGAGGATCGAAAAATCACGCGATGAGGTGATGGACAAACCATGCGCTGCGCGATAAAGGCAATCCAGCAAGCCGCCGTGGGTCACAATCACGATGCGCTGACCCGGATGTTGCTGGGCAATGCGGGTGATGACATCGACCGATCGCTGATGAAACTCTTCCAGCGTTTCTGCATCACGCTCACCCGCCGGAAAACGCACGTGCGGATCGCGTGACTGCCACAGCGCAAATGCCTCGGGGTGGTGATGACTGATTTCATCGTACATCAAGCCTTCGAAAGCGCCATAGCAACGTTCGCGCAACGCGATGTCGATGTGAACAGGCAGCTGATGAATATCGGCCACGGCCTGCGCAGTATCGCGCGCTCTTTGCAAGTCGCTGGCATAAATCGCAGCCGGGCGCTCAGCCTGCAAGGCGCGCGCCAATGATCGTGCCTGTCGCTGCCCTTCGTCATTCAAGCCGATATCGATATGCCCTTGCATGCGCCGCATACGGTTCCATGCAGTCTCCCCATGGCGAATTAGGAGAATGTCAGTCATTGGTGAGCGCTTCGAATCATAAAATTATTGGCCGGTAGATCATGCCGCCTTGGCGGGAGAGACCTGCAACCAGAAAGTCACCGGACCATCATTGACCAGCGCGACTTGCATGTCAGCCCCAAAGCGACCCGACGCTACCACTG
>JAJTGC010000032.1 GCA_021298975.1 Oxalobacteraceae bacterium | reverse complement strand
GCTGTTGACGTATTGACGGTACATCGAGATCAAACCAGCGACGAAGTTGTGCATCGCGGGTCGGGCTGGCCGCTGGGTCAATGGCAATAATTTCGAGATAGGCAAGCGAGTGCTCGGTCGACTTCAAGCGCACCAGCCGGTTATGCGTACCAAATAGCGCATGCGAGCCGCCGGGTTCAGGTGTGACGCCCAAAGTGCGTTCGCACCAACGCGCGCCTTCGTCCAGTGAATCCGCGCCCACCACCAGATGATCGATACGCGGCTTGAGGTCGTCAAAAAAATACGAATGGAATGACATGACCGGCTCCGATAAAAAATTTCCGAGGCAACATTACAATGCCAGAAACGAAGCACCGTTCGTTTTACACGACAGCATGCGTGAGTTCGCAAACCTTGCCTTGCCATGATCCTTATTATTGGTGCGCCAGCGGCGGTTCGGCTAGGACGCTTGGGAGCGCCGGGTGAGCCTTGTTGCAATGGTCGAAGATTGCGCTGCGTGACGAACAATGTTACCGGGATTCGACGACTGCTGTCGTCTCGCGTTTTACCAAACGAACCGGCAGTACGTATCGGGACGGCTTGTTTTTATTGCGGTTTTGGATGCGATCAATGATGCACAAACAAGCATTTCTTGATAGCCCCTCTACACGGTTTTGAATGGTCGTCAGCCCTATCAAGCGAGAGCCTGACAAGGGGATGTCATCAAATCCTGCTACCGAAAGTTGCCCAGGTACGTCGACGCCCTTGCTGCGTGCCGCTTCGAGCACACCAAATGCGATCGAATCACTGGCGGCCATAATCGCTGTCACCGGATTGGGACGATCAAGAAGCTGAGCAGTACAGGAGTAGCCCGAATCAAAGGTGAAGGCATTCCACATCACCGGTGTGTCTTCTTCCGGCACGCCTTTCTGCCTGAGGTAGTTAAGGGCACCTCGCGCGCGATCCCGGCTGGAGGTCGCATTTTCGGGCCCCATTACCAGCCCGATACGGCGATGTCCAAGCTCATAAAAATGCTTCACTATTTCTGCGCCGCCGCGCTCATTATCGGCTTCAACCATATCAACCTCAGCGTTGTCGACAGAACGTACAGCAAGTACTACGGGAAACGACATGCGCTGCAATTCGGGAAGAATGACGGAGTCTGTGGTGACCGACAGAAGAATAATGCCGTCAAGATGGTTTTCAATCAGCGGGCGATAGACTGCCATGTGATCAAGGTCGTTGATCGTGTTAATTGGGTCAAGCAACACCATGACGTGGTAGCCAAATTCCAGCATGTCGCGGTGAATTTGTTCAAGTAGCATCGTCATGTAGCGGTTATGAAGCTCGTTCACGCTAAGTAATACGCCTACAGTCATTGTTGGAGTTTTGCCATGGCGAGCCGTGGCTTTGAGCTGTGGCTCATAGCCTAAGCTTGCCGCTACTTCGCGCACGCGGGCGCGGGTGTCCTCATTGATGGCGGGATGACCAGCCAAAGCCCGAGAAACAGTGGAAGTTGAAAGTTTCAGCGCTTGTGCAATGTCCGACAGACGGATATTTTTCTTTGAATTTAGCTGAATCGACACGTCTGATCCTCGTAATAAAAATTTAAGAAAAAGCTGAATTAATCAACAATTTTTGGCGAGTCAGCAAGGCTGCGCGACGCAGAGGGCTGACAACTATAGAAATAAATGCGTGATTGCTTAAGCCACAAAAGTTTTTGTAGGTATTTCACCAGTAATTACTTGTTAAGTAAATTCTTGATGGTCTCGGACTGTATTTGCAACTCATCCGGCGGGTGGGCAGCAAGCGTAAAAAATCATATTTATAACGGATTTTTTGTCTGCCTCACAAGTCTGCTGACGGCGTCATGTCATGTTGTAAATTTTTGGGTCACACATTGATATCCCCGAGGCATACATATTTTATTTCGAGGTAGTCATCCATGCCGTGGTGTGATCCTTCGCGTCCCAGCCCCGATTGCTTGACTCCGCCGAAGGGTACTTCCGCCGAAGAAATCAGGCCTGTATTGACACCAACCATGCCATATTCCAACGCCTCACTGACCCTGAAAATACGTCCGATATCGCGTGTATAAAAATAACTGGCGAGGCCAAACTCGGTGTTGTTCGCAAGCGCTACCGCTTCAGCTTCTGTATTGAATTTAAAAATAGGCGCTACCGGTCCGAAGGTTTCTTCTCCAGCGCACAGCATGTCGGCTGTTGCGTTAGCCAACACAGTAGGTGCGTAGAAACGCTCATTAATTCGGTATCCACCTGTTAGCAGTTTTGCGCCTTTAGTCAGAGCATCGGCCACATGCTCCTCAACCTTGATGAGTCCGTGCTCATCAATCATTGGCCCTTGATGCACACCCTCGACAAATCCGTTACCAACTTTTATTTCTTCGACCTTGTTTGCCAGTTTTTCTAAAAACGCATCATAAACTGACGCCTGTACATAAAAGCGATTCGCGCATATGCACGTTTGGCCTGAGTTTCGGTATTTACTGACCACGGCGCCGGCCACTGCGCTGTCAATATCAGCATCATCAAAGACGATGAAGGGCGCATTACCGCCTAATTCCAACGATATTTTTTTGATGGTAGGGGCACACTGGCTTGCCAAAATCCTTCCCACTTCCGTTGAGCCAGTAAAGGATAAATGGCTGACCTCATGGCTTGCGCATAAGACTTTACCCATCTCAATGGAGGCATTGGAGTCGGCCGTAATGATGTTAAGCACGCCTGGGGGAACGCCAGCACGCTGAGCCAGTTCACCCAATGCCAGCGCAGACAAAGGGGTTTGCTCTGCTGGTTTGATCACAACGGTACAACCTGCAGCCAGCGCCGGTGCTACTTTGCGGGTAATCATGGCAATGGGGAAATTCCAAGGCGTAATGGCCGCACAAACACCTATAGCTTGTTTGGTGACGAGATAGCGCTTTCCATTATCAGTGGTCGGCACTATTTCGCCGTAGATGCGGCGTGCTTCTTCGGCAAACCATTCAATAAAACTGGCGCCATAGAGAACCTCGGCCCTGGCTTCGCCCAATGGCTTTCCTTGTTCGGCGGTCATGATCCTTGCTAAATCGTCCGCATGCTGCGTTATGAGATGAAACCACTTCATCATGACCGCACTGCGTTCTTTTGCAGTTTTTCTGCGCCAGGCGGGTAATGCGGTACTCGCGGCATCAATAGCGACACGGCCGTCCACGGCAGACAGATTAGCGACAGTCGCCAGCGTCTCGCCCGTCGCCGGGTCATTTACTTCAAAGCGCTGCTGTCCGGCTTCCCAAACACCATTAACGAGGCTGTCAGTCCTGAGGAGCGCGGGATCACGAAGTTGGGACAATGGGTTGCTGTTGTTCACATTAGTGCCTTAGCTTTTAGAATTTTATTACGAGCAAGCGTTAAATTTGCATTAATTTGCATTTTATTGCATTAATTTGCAATTTCTGGAGCCAAAAGAAAAAACCAACTTTTTGGTAAAAATTTTGACTTTTTTCCTTTCTTGAGTCTAGTTTATATGGAAATTGATAAAAACACTTGTAAATGTTCGGAGTAATTTCGAAAAATATTTACATTAAGCAAGATTTGTTTGCTAGAATTTATTCGTGATTTGCAGAAAAATTATGCAATTTGCACATGGTTTCGGAATTTCCGCTGCCCATAACGATAAGAAGGAGATTTGAATATGAAAAGCTTGAGGCGCCTTGCGGCTTTTTGTGCCGCGACACTGCTTATAACCGGCATGCCTGCGCAGGCTGCAGGACTGGATGAGATTGATCCGGAAGTTGCAAAAAGACTGTATTCGAAGGAGGTTCTTGATCCTGCCCAACCCATTGGTCCGAGTGCATATCGGGATTGGAAGCCAAAAAAAGGGCCACCATGGACGATTGGTTATGCCAGCTCCTATGCCGGCAATACATGGCGCGCTGCCGCCATGGATCGCCTGCAAAATGAAATTATTCCGAAATGGAAAAAGCTGGGTCTCATTAAAGAAGTCATCATTACCCAGTCCAACTTGAAAGATGCAACGCAAATTCAACAGATGCGTCAGCTCGTCGATCAAGGGGTGGATGCGATTATTGTTTGCTGCTCCAATCCTACTGCCCTGAATCAGTCAGTGAAATATGCGTATGACAAGGGTGTACCTACTTTCTCGTTCACTGGATATTTGACTTCGCCTTATGCGGTCAACTCCTCAGTGAACTACCAGGTAGCAGGTCGTGATCTTGGCTTGTGGATGGGAAATGAGATCGGCAAAAAAGGTAACGTTCTCGTTGTACAGGGTATTCCCGGTACGTCGGGCTCGGACTCGCAGGATCGGGGTATCAAATCGGGCCTGGCCACCTTTCCCAATGTGAAAATCGTTGGGGATGTTGCTGGTATGTGGACTGATCAGGTTGCACAGGCTGAAGTACAAAAATGGTTGGCAACAAATCCTGGACAGCTCGACGGAATTATCGTTCAATCCGCTGCTGAACTTGGGGTACTGCGTGCATTACAACAATCTGGCCGTAAGATGATTCCGATCACAATCGGTGGTGAAGTAGGTGCCTTGTGCTACTGGCGGAAAAATGAAAAATACGTCAGCAGTGCTATTCACGTTTGGCCACCAGGTGATGATATCGAACTCACATGGAACATCATGATGCGCACCTTGCAAGGTCAAGGGCCAAAGATGCAATCCGTCTTGGTCGATCCGATCAAATTCAATATCGACGATGTCAAGAAAGTAGTCCCTGCGGATTGCAGTCAAGACTCTGACAAATGGGTGAACGTTGGAACCAACAAGTGGGGTAGCAACCCTGCTTATCTGGACAAGTTCTTCTTGCGTCCAGCTGATCCGGAAAAATTCAAGCGTTAAGCTATCTGTGCCGTTCCCTGACTGATCGGTTTGGGAACGGTTTTTCTCTGTATTTGCATTAACCAAACACTGCCTTGATTACCTCATCGTCTAACGCTGAAACACACGAGCGAGCGGCAACTCTTGCTGAAGCGGCGCAGGCGTCCGCCGGGGAGGGCATCAGTATCGCAGGCGTACACAAGTCTTTCGGTTCGACCAAG
The DNA here is from genome assembly GCA_021298975.1 of Oxalobacteraceae bacterium. Classification (GTDB taxonomy): domain Bacteria; phylum Pseudomonadota; class Gammaproteobacteria; order Burkholderiales; family Burkholderiaceae_D; genus Pernthalerella. The sequence continues at coordinate 21,289 of JAJTGC010000032.1, read as the reverse complement.
GCATTGAGGGGTGTGAATTTCAGCGCCCGCATGGGCGAGATCCATGCAATTGTTGGCGGTAATGGCTGTGGAAAAAGCACCTTAGCCAAAGTGATTTCAGGTGTTGTACCTGCCGATGCAGGGCAAGTTTCAGTGATGGGCAAAAGCCCGGCGGCACCGCATGAGGCGCGCGCTGCGGGCATTGCGACGGTATTTCAAGAAGTTTTGGTGGCCGATGAATGTACGGTTGTCGAAAATCTCTATTTGGGATCCGATGGTTTGTGGTCGCGATCTCTTGGTTCGGCTGAAAAATATGCCGTTGCCAAAAATTTGATGTATGAGTTGGCAGGTGTCGTTGTAGACCCTGACATGCAGGTCGGTATGCTGCCTCTCGGGGTCAAGCAATGGATCACCATTGGACGTGCATTGCTTTACAAGCCGCGTGTGCTCATTCTCGATGAATCTTCCGCAGCACTGGATCTGGATTCCACTGAACGTTTGTTCGGCAAAATGCGTGAACTGCGAGACGCAGGTGGCACCGTCATTATCGTGACACACCGTATCGCCGAATTGATTCGAATCTGTGACCGTGCCACTGTTCTGCGTGATGGACAGGATGTGGGTGTTCTTGAAAAAAGCGAAATTACTGAAAAAAATCTGCTGCGCCTGATGACAGGAAAGAACGAAGAAGTAGTTGTCGCAAGTTCCAAGCCAGTAGCTGCTCGCTTGGGTCAGGTGGTCTTGAAGACAGAAGGACTGAAGGTCTGGCCACAAAGTGCTCCTGTGTTTAGCGCAGTGCGACAAGGTGAAATTTTGGGTGTGGCTGGTTTGGATGGTCAGGGTCAAAGCGAGTTCGTGCGTATCCTGGCAGGTGTCGATCTGGCTGCGAGCGCCACCCCACTGGTTCGCACAAGCCATGGCGAGTTCGATCCCATTCTGGGTCTTGAAGAGGCTGTCGCACTTGGCGTCTCTTACGTGTCAGGTGACCGCAAGCGCGAGGGTATTTTTTCTAATCTGAGTATTTTTGAAAATCTCCTCATGCCGCTGTATCGGCGCAAATCGCGCGGGGGCAAGGCAGCGATTATCGATTGGGGAAGTCTGGACGGCACATTTGATCGGGAAGTCGAGCGTCTGGCTATCCGCATGGGTGAGCGCACCAACAAAATTACCTCCCTAAGTGGCGGTAATCAGCAAAAAGTGCTGATTGGGCGAGCTTTTGCGATGAATCCGAATATCTTGGTGTTGAATGATCCTGCGCGGGGCATTGATGTTGGCGCAAAAGCCGAACTTTACCGACATCTGCGCGATTTTGCCGCAGCTGGCAAGTCAGTCGTTTACATGTCGAGCGAAATCGAGGAATTCACAGGCTTTTGCAGCCGCGTGGTCGTTTTCCGAAACGGCAGTATTTTTGACGAATTTTCGGGCGATGAAATCCACCCCGCATTGATATTAGAAGCGATGTTCGGTCAAATCCGTCAGGGTCAGGTTCGATCCCGTCAGGCGGACTTTGAGGATGAGGAAAGGGAAGTAATGAAAATTTTGGAATTCGATGCTGACGACAATACAGCAGGCCGAAGTGATCAAGATAACTGGAAATTCAGCACCAGTGCCTACCCTTTGGTAAATCGTTCCTCTCCCGATGAGGCCGACCGGGCGGAGCGCTCGAAAAATGCATCGTTATCTGTGGAAGCTGCAGTCAATAGCGCCGTGGAACAAAACCAGGCATTTAGATCTGTAAACGCGCCCCGTACACGCAGCAGCATAAAAATTATGGAGTTCAATGGGAGCTCAGGTGCTACGACCAGACCCGAGGTCAGAATTGAATCGCCCGCACCTGCTGAAGCACCCCATGTGTCGCCCGCGAAGGGCCCAATAAAAATTATAGAGTTCGATACAGACGCTTCTTTGAAATCCACAAATTCTCGTGCCGCTGCCTCCGTACCCGGCATCAAGATTCTCGACTTTGACGCATTGTCAAAGCAGTCAGCAAAGTGATCAGGTTTACCTTGACTATGAGCGTCTTTAAATGAGCGACACCAGCATAGAGTCCTCAGGATCATCGGCATCTGACACTTATTTGTTAGTACCGATTCTGTTACTTTTTTTACTGCTGATCATTGCCGTGTTGCGCAGCCCTACCTTGATTTCTGCAACAGGGATTGGCAGTGCCGTCATCGTCATGACGCCACTAGTGCTGGCCACCTATGCCTTGATGGCAGTCGCGATCGCTGGTCGTGGCACGGTCGATTTGTCGGTGGGTCCGTTGATGGGTTTCATCAATGTCACGCTCGTGCAGTTGCACGGTGTGGGCATGCTGGAGTCGGCCTTCACGTTCTTTCTGTACGCGATTGCAGTGGGCGTGGCCTACCAGCTGTTGATGGGTCTTATCATTGTCTACGTGCGAGTGCAGCCAATTATTGTCGCGCTGAGTGGTTACCTGGCACTGTCGGGCATGAACCTGGTGATCCTCCCGCGACCCGGGGGCACTGCACCGGAGTGGATGGCATCCTGGGGCTTGGGTACATCGCTGTATTCTCATGTATTGCTGATATTGGTGCTGTCAACGGCCGCGTGGCTGGTTTTCGCCCGAACTGCTTTTTATGGCCACTTGCGTTTGATGGGATCCGATGAGCGCGCTGCTTACACAAGCGGTGTACGTATCACTATCGTGCGACTTGGAGCACATTGCATATCCGGAATCTTCAGCGCCCTTGCAGCCCTCACTTATACCGCGTTGATCGGGTCAGGCGATCCGACGCAGGGTACGACCTACACATTGATTGCAGTAACAGCACTGGTGTTGGGTGGCACCAGTTTGGCAGGCGGGCGCGGCGGCGTCATTGGCTCATTGCTGGGCGCCGTGAATTTGTTTCTGATTGGTTATGTGCTCGCTACCTTCAGCTTTGGCACGGTACAGGGTTTTGTCACGGACCTCGCCTATGGCCTGATTCTGGTGCTCTCACTGCTACTTACCATTGCCATTCCTTATCTGCAGTCGCGCATCCGTCGTGTGTCGCCTCCGTTAATTTTCATTGTTTTCTCTTTGTTGTTTTTGGGTGTCATCCTGCATGCCAAATATGACTATTCGCGGCCGACTTTGGCACCGTTGGCAAGCACGGCCACTGAGCCAGAGAGTGCGCCAGCCTTGGATGCGCCGGCAGCGGCCGATGCAGTGGCGTCAGCAAATACTGCACCCGACACTGCACTGATTAAAACGGTAGGCGATGCAGTCGTTGCTGAAGCTGAAATACCCGAAACCACATTGAATAAAACGGCAGCTGATGGTGCTGTACCTGAACCTGCTGCACCAGAGCCAAATGCGGGCACAACCGTCGTAACCAGTCCTGCAACTGACGAAACTGCTGCAATGAATGGCGCGAGGCTGCCTGAAAGCACGCCAGAATTCACGTTTGCATTTGAACAGATCGAGCCAGTGGCTGATGCGTCTTCGGGCGCCGGTCTTGCACGTCCTGTTGTTCTTTTGAGTTTGCTGGTGTTTTCTATTCTGATCGTCTTGCGCGCTGTTGTGCTGCAAACGCAGCATCGTCGTATTTCGCACCGCATGATTTTCATTCTGTTGACTTTGCTCGCGCTGGCTGCCTATTGGGCAGCCACGCAGTTTGACCTGCCGGCGTTGGCTCCGGCACAGCCGCTTGGGCAGGAGAACTCTCAATGAACGATGACACGAAGGCATCGGTGGTCAAAGGCGGCCGGCTGTCCGCGCTGCAGTGGACCGGCCTGCTGATTGCGTTATTGCTTGCCGGTTTGGGTGCGATATTAGGTCTGTGGCAGAGCACCCCGGTTCAGCAGGTGATTTTTTTTGCGGTGGCCACCTTTGCGCTTACCGTGTGGATTTGGAATGCTTATCTCGCACCAGGTGCTCAACACGGAAGTACTGAGAAATCCGAGGGCCCAAGCAGCATGGCGGTGGTGCGCGCTGCCATTGGGCGCCACAAAGGCCTGATTATCGGACTGTTGATCTTGCTCGGCATTTTTATCATCGCCTCAGCAACGGTGACCAATTTTTTCTCATGGGTCAATGTACTGACCTTCTTGGTCATTGCTGCGCTGCTCACCTTTACCGTCCAGGTCAGTCAGCTGATTGTGGACAATCGCAGTGCGTTCATCGGATTGATGGTACTTGCCACGATGTTCACGGTGGGGTCCATATTTATTGAGGGCTTTTCATCCGGCCAAAACATTAAATCAATGTTGCTGTTTGCATCGTTCCTTGGGCTGGCCTGTGTGGGACAGACACTGGTGGCCTTATTGGGTGGTTTGGATTTGTCGATTCCCTTTCTGATTGGCGCATCCAATGTGTTCCTGCTCTACTTGATCAGTCTCGGTATCTATTCGTGGATCGCCGTGATCATCGTGCTGCTGCTGGGAGCGCTGGTGGGTTGGATCAATGGTGTCCTCAGCTTTCGCTTGCAAGGTCAGGCGTTGATACTGACACTTGGGATGGGATTTGCCATTTCAGGGCTGACGCAAATTATTACCAGTATTGGCACCGCCTACGGTGGCAATGTCTTTGGCACGGTGCCGCCTTGGCTTAAAAATCTTGCAGCAATGAATGGCTCGACATTTGGTTTGAATTTTCCTCCGGTCATTTTGGTTTGGGCCGTGGTGGCAGTCGTGCTGATTTATGGTTTGAAAAATACCGTCTATGGACGCTATTTGTATGCGATTGGCGGCAACAGAACGTCGGCCTCCAGATTATCGATCAGTGAACGACGTTACTGGATTGGCGCCTACCTGATTAGCGGTACGGTATCAGCGATGACAGGCATTCTGCTGCTTGGCTGGAGTGGCGGTGGTTTTATCGGTGTCGGCCAGCCCTACTTGTTCATGACGCTGGCAGCCGTCGTGATGGGTGGCACCTCGTTGCTGGGCGGGCAGGGTGGCTATGGATTCACCATCATCGGTGTGCTGGTCTTGCAAGTGCTGACATCCTTCCTGGTTGGTATCGGATTGAAATTTGAATGGCAACAATTCATTTTCGGATTATTGATACTTCCGATGGTTGCACTGTACGCCCGGTCGCCGCAAATTCGCACTCAGATTTAACAGCACATCGTATTGGAAAATAGAGCATGTTTAAAATGAAATTGAAACAAAGGGGGAATACCCGATGAACAATAAAATGCTTGAGGCGACAGATATCGCCAGCGGCTCCTTTTCACTTTTATTAATGGCGACACTAGCCACTACGGTGCTGTTAATTATGGGTACCGCATGGGTTACAAAAAAATGGAAACTACCATTAGCCATGGCCGGCTTGGTGACACTGGTGAGTGCCATCCACTATTTTGAAGCTGGACAGGTGTGGCAGGCGAGTGGGCAGATGTCTTCGATTTACCGCTACCTCGCCTGGTTTATCACGATGCCTTTGCAGGTCGCCGTCATGTACTTTTTTGTGCGTGCGATGGGGACTTTGTCTACCTGGCTTTTTTGGCGATTGTTTGTGGCTTCCGTCATCATGGTACTCGCCCGTTATCTTGGCGAAACCAATCTGATGTACCCAACCCTGGGCTTTTTAATTGGTTTGGTTGCCTGGCTTTACGTGCTGGGGGAAATATTTTTTGGTCGCATGGGCGAGGTGACTGCCAAAAGCGCCAATTTCAGCGTGCATCGCGGGTATTTCTGGATGCGGCTGATCATCACTATCGGCTGGGCAGTTTATCCGCTGACTTATTTCATCACCGGCTTCGCTGGTGGCGTGGCAGAGAGCAAATTGAACGTCATTTACAACTTGGCAGATCTCGTCAACCAAGTGGCATTTGGACTGACCATTTTGAATGCATCAATGCGTGACTCCGGGTCAAACCGATGAAAACGCTAATCATCTTTTTGGATACACAAAGTTTGAATTTTTTATTTTCGCGATCACGCAACAACCGCGCTGCAATCGCTCACAGGTCTGGAGGAGTTAAATTATGAACGGCGCTGACATCATTGCTATCGTCATTTTGGCTGCAATCGTTATTGCAATCGTTGTGTATTTACTTCACTGGTTGTACCGGCACTCATCCAAAGATTTGTCCTTCGTTCGCACAGGTTTTGGTGGCGAACGTGTGGTGATGGGCGGAGGCGCACTGGTCTTGCCTATTGTTCATGATATTACTGAAGTCAGCATGAATACCTTGCGCATTGATGTGCGCAGGAGCGGAGAAAAATCACTCATCACGCGTAATCGAATGCGTATTGAGGTCAGCATGGAATTTTTTGTTCGCGTGGTGCCATCAGCGGAAGCGGTTGCGTGTGCAGCCCGCACGCTGGGAAGCCGGACGATGAATCCAGAAAGTCTGCGCGATTTGGTACAAGGCCGGTTTGTCGATGCTATGGGTTCTGTTGCTGCCCGCATGAGCATGGAAGAAGTTCACGAAAAGCGAAGCGAATATGTCAAAGGTGTCAAAGAACTTGTTGCGGATTCGCTGACGGCAAACGGGCTTGAACTGGAGACGGCCTCGCTGACCAGCCTGGATCAGGCTGACATGAAATTGTTTAACCCTTCCAATGCCTTTGATGCTGAAGGTCTGACCCGGCTGACCGAAGAGATCGAGACGCGCAAAAAGAAGCGAAATGATATTGAACAAGACACCATGATCGCAATTCGGAAGAAAAATCTGGAATCCGAAAAAATGGCGTTGGAAATTGACAAGGAAAGTGAGTACGCGCGACTTTTACAAGAGAGCGAAGTGGCGACGCGTCGAGCGCAGCAAAAAGCTGAAATTTCCCTTGAGCGAACGGAGCGAGAGCGTGAGATAGAAGAGGCACAAATCCAGGCTGACGAGCGCGTTGAAAAATCGCGAATCAATCAAATTCGTTCGATTGAAACCGAGCGTATTTTGCGTGAACAGGAAACCTCTCTGCTTGAAATTCAACGTCGCCGCATTTTGGAAATAGATGAACAGGAACGCATTATTGCGATAGCTGAAAAATCCAAATCACAGTCCGAAGCGCAGGCGCATGCTGAAGACGCCCGCGCTGTCATGATCGAGGCACAAGAAAAAGTATCGACGGTTCGTGAGACAGAGATTGCCCAGCGGCGCAAGCTGATTGACCTCATTGAGGCTTCGCAACAGGCTGAACGTGAAGCTATCAAGCTCACGAAAGCAGCAGAGGCCGATCGTGTTGCGGCGACTGACAAGGCAGCGGCTGAACGTTCCAGCGCTGAAGCCGCCGCATTCCGATATGACGTTGAAGCGGATGGTAAGCGCAAACTCAATGAGGCAGAAAATATGCGCTCGACCGATGCGCGTCGCAGTGGTTTGCATTACAAGCTGATCGAAAGTCTGCCCAGTATTATTCGCGAAAGTGTCAAGCCGATGGAAAACATCGACTCAATTCGCATATTGCAAGTCGACGGCTTGCCTGGCTTGAGCGGCTCACAATCGAATGGCTCAGCTGACGGCGGCGTAAGCGGACAGGACGGCGGATCGGGACGAAATGGCAGTTTGGCAGACAACGTGGTTAATTCAGCCTTGCGTTATCGCGCCCAGGCGCCTTTCGTTGATAACTTGTTGCAAGAAATTGGCATGAATCCAGCGTCAATAACCAGCTTGGGTCATTTGGGAAATATGGTGGCTTTGCCCGTCAATGAAGAAACGGACAAGTTGGGGAACGATAATGCGCCGAGCAAAAAGGGACATTAAGAACCAATCTCGTTTGGCTGTGGGTGGCGTTGGCATTTTTGTGTCGTACGTCTGTACTGCCGCTTTGCCATCAACCTAACGGGACGGGTTCTAATCCATTACGACGAACTGATTTTTGTGAAGTCAGCCAATGTTCAAGTTGAAGACTCAGGGTTCTATGCAATCACTACCTTTATCCGATGCCATCAAGTCAGTCGAAAAACGGCTTGCCGTTGTTACAACTTGGGCTTTTTTTGGTGCGTTCGGCATGGGCTTCGTTTTGTCTGGCTTTAGCGCATCGAGTTGGGGGCTGGGTCTGACTGGATACGCCTTGCTCATTACAGGCTTCATAGGTCATGTACTGATTAACTTGTCGTTTGATACGGAATTCAGCAACGGAGAGGTGGCCTTGGGTCTGGTGTTGTTGGGTATCTCTGCGCTGAGCCTGTTGGGCAGTTGGTGGCTTGATCCGAAATTTTCTGGCGTTAATCTGGGTATCGCTTTGGCAGGTTTTGCAGGTATGACGGCGTGCCTGCTTTTTTACCTCGTGATCAAGCATGGCGTGCGTGGCACCTTCAGCGTGATCCATACCTTGCGTAAGCGTTGAAAGAGCTGTGCACATGACACCTCAACTGGTCTGGTTGTTTGTATTTATTGCCTTGTACTGGGCATATTGTGTGAAGTGGGGCGTCAGCAGTGCACGCACCGCACCCGGCGCCGAAGATTTTTTTCTCGCAAGTCGTCTTTTGCCGCCATGGGTTTTCGTGCTCATTGCGACAGCAGCCTCATTTGGGGGATGGGCCATATTGATGCATCCATCGCTAGTGATGCGCGATGGTCTTGCCTTGGCGCAGTTGGGTCTTGCTGCTGTTGCAATTCCTTTTGCTGGTGTGCTGTTTTTCAAGCGTCAATGGTTGCTAGGCAAGACATACGGCTACATCACGCCGGGTGAAATGCTGGCTGATTATTACCAGGGTGATGCAATCAGAATATTGGTAATCATTATTGCCTTGTTCTGTTCGATACCCTTTATCGGTATGCAGATGAGTGCATCGGGTCATTTGATTGAATGGCTCACGGAAGGTCTTGTACCGGCAAACCTGGCGATGTGGGCGCTGACACTGGTGGTATTTCTGTACGGGGTGATCGGGGGTCTGCGGGCGGTCGCCTATGTTGGCACTTTGCAAGGCCTGCTGCTAATGGCGGGCATTGTCTCCGTGGGTGGGCTGTCAATGATGCATCTGGGTGGACTGGATGGCATGAGCATGTTCGTACAAAACCTCGCCAAACTGTCTGGTATTGATCTGGGGCCTTGGGGTAACTCAGCGGAAGGGTTTAACGCTTATTTGCATGTGCCGGGTGTTGTGCAATTTACCGCTGGCATGGGTAAGGAAAATCCGGTGGCGGGTATGTGGACCACGGCGATGGTACTCACAACAAGTTTTGCTTTGATGGGAACGCAGGCTGCCCCCGCCTTTTCGATGCTCGCTTTTAGTTGTCGGTCGCCGGGTGGTTTTGCGCCCCAACTGGTTTGGGTCTCTGCTGGTGTCATGGGCATGCTGATGATATTTTTTTCAACGTTACAAGGGCTGGGGGCAGATTTTCTGGGCGCATCGCACTTGTTTTCTGATGCGGGGCTGGCGGTTTCCAAAGTGCTGCCTGATCTGGCTGATGGTCAAGGTGGAAGCTTGTATGCGCGCTATTTGATTTCCATTGCGCAGACGGCGCCCTGGTTTATGGCATTGCTTGCTCTGTGCGCACTGGCAGCGATCCATGCGTTGGTATCGCTGTTTTCAGCAACGGCTGGAACCATTATTGCGAGAGATGTATTTTTGCGCTACTTGTCCCCGCGCATTGATCATGATCGGCAAAAATTGATCGCACGGTGCGGTATTGCGGCTGTCATTGGTGCGGCGTTGCTCCTTGCAACCTATGCACCAGGTGCACAAGTACAGCTCGGTGCGTTGGCGTTGAGCTTCGCGTTTCAATTGTGGCCAGCTCTGGCTGGATTGTGCTGGCTTCCATGGATAACTCGGCAAGGAGTAACGGTCGGTCTCGCAGGCGGGATGCTGGCAGTGGTGTTGACTGAGCCACTCGGTGCGACGATTTGCCACTTCCTTGGTTTTGACCTGCCTTGGGGACGCTGGCCCTGGACCATTCACTCAGCTGGTTGGGGAATCTTTGTCAATATTATCTCGTGCGTGGTGGTGTCCTGGATTTCGCATCAGGATCTTGATCGTACGCACCGACAGTCCTTTCATCAGTTGTTCATTGCGAAATCGTCCATTGCACCAGCCAAGCGTTTTTTGCGACCCGTGGCTTGGTCGCTGACCCTTGTCTGGTTTTTCTTTGCGCTGGGACCGGGAGCGATCCTTGGCAATACCCTGTTTGGTGCGCCCAATGCCGGTCTGTCGGGTTGGATGATGGGTGTGCCCTCGTTGTGGGCTTGGCAAATGATGTGCTGGGCACTCGGCGTATTGGTCATTTGGTTTCTGGCCTACCGGCTTGAAATGTCGACGCACCACCAGGCGAATTTCACTGAATGATTTAACTGCAGTTCAGCAACGAACTTATATCAATTGATACAGATTTTTAGGAGGAGTCTTTATGACGACGGACATCAAGAGCTGGGCAATAAAGTTCAAGAACATGAGCGACAACGATAAAACAATTGGCGCCATGGCTAAATACTATACCTGCACATTTATGTGGGACATGGATGAAAAGAAAGTCATCATTGAAATGCATGACGGTAAAGTCAAGCATATCAATACCGATCCGGCACCGCTGGATGCTTATGATTTTGCGTTGCGTGCCAGCGCTCAGACATGGCGTGAATTTGCTCGGCCTGTGCCGCGACCGATGTTCCACGGCATTTGGGCTGCCAGCTTTCGTCAGGATCTCAAGTTGGAGGGGAATATTCTTGTGATGATGCAGAACCTGCGTAATTTCACAGTTCAGTTTGAATTGCTGCGTAAGTGTGGCGTTCCAGTCTAAAACACCCTTTCATACACAAAGAAATCTAGGAAAAGGAATCCAAAATGGCTCGCCACTCACCTGTAACAGGCCGCTACGTCACGATTGATGTCGATGGTATGGAATACAAAGTTTTTTACCTTCAAAACGGTACGGGTCAGCCGCTGGTTTGCCAGCACACTGCCGGCTGCCATAATCACCAGTGGCGTGGTTTGCTGGAGGATGAAGAGATCACAAAAAATTACAATGTGATTGCTTATGATTTGCCGCGCCACGGCAAGTCGGATCCTCCGCTGAACACCAAATGGTGGGAATCGGAATACAAGCTGACCGCGGATCACTACGTTAATTTCATTGTCAAGCTATGCGATGCCCTGGAATTGCGCGATCCGATCTTCATGGGATCTTCGTTTGGCGGCAATGTGGCGTTGCAACTGGCTTTGCGTCATCCTGACCGATTCAAAGCAGTCATTCCGGTCGAAGCTGGTGATTACGCACCCGGGTTTTATCTCGACTGGTGGCGTCATCCGCATGCCAATGCTGCGCAGGTTTGCGCAAGCGGCGTGTGGGATTTGATGGCACCCCAATCGCCCGATATGGATCGCTGGCTTACCTGGCATTACTACACCCAGGGTTCAGAGGCATTCAAGGGTGATCTGTATTTCTATTCAGTCGATCACGACCTGCGAGAAGAGTTGGGACGCATTGATGGTCGAAAATGTCCCGTCATTATGATGACAGGTACGTATGATTTCCTGACTACTCCAGAGATGACAGAGAATACAGCGCGCCGGATCAAGGGTGGTGTGTATATCGAAATGGAAGATATCGGTCATTTTCCGATGAGCGAAAATTACCCCGTATTCAAAATTTATCTCAAGGAAGCGCTCCGCATCATCTTTGAGCGTAAAGGCTAACGAAGCGCGCCATGAGATTGACCTCTTTGACCGATATGGCGGATCGTTCGTTTGCGGTACACCAGTTGGGCTGCGAGCAGTTTGGCGTTCCGATAAACCTGCATGACTGGTTGGACGATACTGCCATTACCCATGATGAGTGGTTGCGGTATGCGCAGGATGTCCGTTCAAGCTATGACCGGCTCGGCCGGATCATTGGTCAATTAGCTGGACTGATTGTACTTGCACGTTTGAGCGGGCGGTGGGAAAGCGACTGGCCAGCATTGATTACTGCAGTCGAACAAATTATGCAGACAGAGGCATCATTACGTGACCTGTCGGTACCCATCGTGGCGCGGAAACACTATGCCTATCTGCTGGCTGGATTGGAAAAAATAATGAAGGTTAGCCGTAGCTTTCAAAGGGCGCTTTCCAAGCCAAAGGCGATAGACCAGGCATTGGACGACTGGACACGAGATCTGACAGTGGCGGGGGCGATCCTGAAAGGGATTGCCATTGAAAGATTGGGTTTGATGCCGGTAGATTTTAGCCAAGCCTGTTGTAACTGTGCTGCTGCCGAATCTAACGACAGAGCATCTCCCATCTGAATGCCGATGATTCTTAAAATACTTTAATCAGGTTGTCGACTATGTCTCAGTACTCAATATGGGTGATGGAATACGCTTATGTCAGCCAGTGCGCCGTAAGCAGCGTGATTTATGGTGCGCACAATCAGGGAATTCGCAAACTGCCGTATTGTTATGTCGTTATTAAAAGTGGCGACCATGTTGCGATGGTAGATATCGGTTATAACGACAAAGACTATGGTCGCTACATCGCCGATAAATTTTTGGTTGAAAATTGGCATGATCCACGCGAGGTGTTGGCGCCTTGCGGCATACGCCCTGAAGACGTGGACACGATTTTTATTACTCATGCTCACTTTGACCACATGGGAAATATTGACGCGTTTCCCAATGCGACTTTTTATATTCAGGAGCGTGAATTATCGAAATGGATTTGGGCGATGTCGCTACCGGATCGTATGCGATACATGATGGTTGCGACTGATCCATCCGATGTGCTGCGAGTTGCCGATCTGGCTCGTCAGGGTCGTTTGCGGTTAATCGACGGAGCTATGCAAGATGCTTTGCCCGGGATTGATTTGCATGCGGCGCCTGATACACATACTTATGGGTGCCAGTGGGTGCATGTACGTAATGACTTGAAGCCGCAATCTCAGAATAGCTGGGTGCTTGCGGGTGATTTGATTTACGTCTACGAAAATCTTGAAGGTAGTGGTGAAAGTAAAATGTATCAACCCGTTGGCCTCGCTCTGGGAAGCACCACGAATTTGATCTTGGCGACCGAAGAAATGATGAAAGTGGTGCACTACGAGGTCAAGCGAATCATTCCTGTGCACGAGGAGCGTCTGAAAGATGTCTTTCCTTCGCGTACGTTAAGCAATGGCTTGCGTATCAGTGAAATTTGTCTGGCAGACGGACAGAAGTCCTTGCTTGCTTAGGAGGCGCTGAATAAATCCAAATGGCGTGGCGAGTCGACCTGACTGTTCGCCGCAGGATGCTGGAAACTCAGGCGACCTGAGTTCCTGCAATTGTACGAAGAAAAAACAGCATCTGCTTCACGGCGACATGAAAGTTGGTTTGCAAGCCTGTAACGACAGGTATCCAACCCGCAGATGCGGATCAGAATCTTTTCGAGTCACCTGTGCCCATTACCCATCGTTTTCATGCGGGCACATTTCATCAAGAATTATCTCGTTGATGCTCCTCGGCTCAATTGGGCGCCACGCGAGTTCCGCATCGTCTCGCAGCGGCGGGGGCACGTTCTCACCTTTGGCCCATGGGTCGGTGAACCAGAGCTCCTCTTGTCGTGATGCGGTGTCGAATAATTTCTCAGTTCCCACACGCGACGCATGATGGCCATCGGCCCGGTTTGTTTGACGGAGTCGAGATCGAGGTATTGCTGTGGTTCCGGGTGGCTTGTCTCGGCCACACGTGACCAATCGGCCAATGCCGCCTGAGAAAAAGAAAACAGCAGCAAGAGAAAAAGCGTTTTCATAAAACCTCAAAAAAATCAGGAGTAACCACCCGAACAAAATGCGGCTGCACTGGGCATGCTGTTTTGTCCAGTTTATGCCGTTCCGAAAAATGAACCCACTTTTTAGCGCTCCCCAGCCTTGACGCAATTTTTTCTGCGCTGGCCTCGCATTATCTTGAAATACGTAGGGATAGCCCTGCAAAAAATGGGACAAGTGTTTATAAAAAAATAACTTTGCAAATGAGGGAATATCACCGTTCCGTAAAACTCTTTGTGTACACAATAGCATTAAATTACTTCAACAATAAGTCTACAAAGGCCGATGCATGAGGGTTTTTCTGTCAAGGTGAGTTCAGCCGACGGGGAAACCAAAGCTGGGCAAAATCTGATTCTTTGTCTGATTATCTCCCGGTAGATTAGGCGCTGCGGCTGCACTAACCGTAAGTCATTTTTTTTGCGGCAGGACTAGTGAAAATTTTAGTTGTTTCAGGTATGCTCATGCCAAGTCATTAAGTAAGTCACTGCATTAAGAAGCTTAATGCAGTGGTGCTTTATGGCCTACTTCATATTGTAATAGGCAGTAAGAAGTGACATCGCAAGTTGCAATTGTCTAAAAAACATGAAGCACCCGCAAACAAAACAGGAGACATAATGAAGAAAACCCATATTGCAAAAGCAGCGTACGCTGGCATCGCGACATTTGTCGCGGCAGCTGGTCTGCTGTCAGTGGGCACGGCCTCAGCCGTCAGCGTCAAGGCAGAAAACTTTCAAAAAGCGGAATCGCCATGGGATATGGCCTTTCTTGCAGACGGCACCATGTTCTACACCGAGAAGTGCAAGGGCCTGTCCGTAAGACTTCCATCCGGCGATGTGCAACCACTGCTCGGTATTCCTGGAACGACCGGATATTCGATGGTCAAGGATGACTTGTTCTGCGACGGACAAGCCGGTGTTCAGGGTGTTGCTGTCGACCCTGATTTCTCCTCGAACCGTTACGTGTACTTGTACTCCAGCTCACAAGGTGCCAATCGCACCTACGGCGGATACAACAACATCGTGATGCGTATGAAGGTTGATTCGTCCTTGTCTTCGGTGTCGGATCTCGTTGAAATCATCAACGACATCGGTTACAAGCCGAAAAAATCCAATCACCCCTTCGGTGGTCCAGGTGCGCACAATGTGACAACCACAACGGTGCTGGTCCTCAGAGCCCAACCGAAATTCGCGGCAAGATTCTGCGCGTTGATCGTGATGGCAAAGCAGCGCCTGGCAACAAGGCACCTGCAGGTTTCGATGCACGTATCTTTACCTACGGCCATCGCAACCCACAGGGTATTTCCTTCCGCCCAGGTACCAATGAGCCCTTTGCTTCCGAAAATGGCCCATGGCACAGCGACGAAGTCACCAAGCTGGTAAACGGTGGCAACGGCGGCTGGGATCCACGCGATAACGTCAACGGTCGTCCTGCATGTCCTGACGCTTATTGCGGCTACTCGCCAAATCAGATGGGCGCAACGCCTCCGAAAGAGCGCGCAGCGTTCATGCCAATGACGGATACGAAGGCCTATCCGAACGCAATGAAACCCGCATGGAACAACAACGGCCTGTCACAGGGCATGTGCGGTAGCGTCTGGTTGGTTGGCAAGCAGTGGAAAGAGTGGGATGGTCGTCTGGCAGTGGGCTACGCAGGTATTGGTATCCACGGCACACCAACGGGTAACCGTATCGACATCCTGGACGTAACGAAAGATGGTAAGTCAGCCAAGCGTGAAGAACTGCTCTGGCCTACTTTCGCAGGTCGTTTCCGTCACCTGTCACTGGGCCCTGATGGCGCCCTGTTCGTGGCAGACGAAGCAAGCGGCATGATCTATCGCGTCACGCCAAACTAAGCAAGTCGTTCTAGGGAACGCGCTGCCGGTTGGCAGCGCGTTTTTTTAATTTAATTGCACACTGACACACAATTCGGAAGGGTATCCATGCGACGCGCTATCGCACTACTTCTGCTCACTGGCCTGGCATGCTCTGCGAAAGCCGTTTATGCAGACACAGAAGAACTCCAAATACTACTGCAGCGGAACAACTGTACCGCATGCCATATGATCGACAAGCGAAAGTACGGCCCCAAGCTCAATGAGGTGGCACAAAAATACGCAGACGAAAGTGGCGCTGCTGAAAAATTAGCCAAAAAAATCAAAGCGGGCGGAACGGGCGTGTGGGGAGAGGACATCATGCCGCCTCAAGCGCAAGTGACTGATGCTGACGCTCGCACGATGGCCAAGCTGATACTGTTGCTCAAGTAGGATTTTTGTCGACCTCCCCAAGGCGTTCTCAACCAAGCCTGGGAGGCGACTTTTTGGATCTCGTCATCGACGGGGTGGCGGCGTATCGAAACCTCAAGGCGACCGGGTGAGCGAGCTTCGAGAAATACGGTCGGCCGATCGGTAAGTAGACGCTCGCGACTGTTGATGAGCCAATCCGAAAAGCTTCTGACAGCGTGTGCCCGACAAATGGTGAGTGGAGCAGGCGCCGCCGGGCATGGCGCCGTGTATTCACTGCCAGACAAGTGCGCTCGGCAGTGGTGAGTGCGGTACCCTATCTGGCAGATGGTTATCAAGTTTTAAATACGCCCCGCGTCCTCTTTGCCTCGCATCACCCCTTCTCGCACGCTCGTTTTTCCCTCGTATCTTTGGTATCTTTCCCGTCACGGTTGAGATCGGGTGCCACGGCGTAGTCAGGCTTTGCTGAATCCGGTCGTTGCTCCGGCTTTTCTCCGGCGCTTCCCTGGCAATAGGCGAACGCTGTTTTCCTCGGGGCGCACCTTGCCGGGTGCGCATCGTCTTGTGACACATCGCCTTGCGGCAGGTGTGCCGCGCAGAGCCAGAACTATCTGCTATACCTTTGTCATACGGTGGGCGCTTCGCGTACTGCGCAAGAACAAGCAATGAAAGGGCGTTCGTAATGCAGGCGGGAGATCGAGTACTCAGTTACATCGTGGAGCGCGAGTTGGGCGAGGGCGGCATGGGTACCGTCTACCTCGCTCGGCACACCGTGCTGGACCAACAGGTTGCAATCAAGGCGCTCTCTCCCGTGCTGGCAGGTGATGAATCATTGAGGGTACGGTTCATCCAGGAAGCCAATATCCAGGCAAAATTGCGCCATCCGGGCATCGTTCAGGTGCTTACTGCCGAGATGGAAGGTGAACAGCCATCCCTCATCATGGAATACATCGAAGGCAAATCCTTGTCCGAGGTTATCGATGTGCGGGGGGCATTACCGGTCGATGATGCCATCCGCATCATGAGACAGGTGCTCTCGGCAGTGGCCTATGCCCACAAGCAGGGGGTAATTCACCGAGACTTGAAACCATCCAATGTGATGGTAATGGCGCATGGCGAAGCGAAAGTGACCGACTTTGGCATCGCAAAGGTGTTGGGCTCGTCCAAGCTCACACGCACCGGTACGACCATGGGGTCGGCGCATTACATGTCACCGGAGCAGATCCTCAATCCGGACAGGGTCGATGCGCGCAGCGACATCTATTCGCTGGGCTGTGTGTTCTACGAACTATTGACCGGGCGACCGCCGTTTGGCGACAAAGATATCGCAGGTACAGGTAATGATTTCCAAATCAAGACGGCACATGTGAATGAGACTGCGCCTGCGATGGATACGCTAAAAAACGATATTCCCGGCTGGCTGGCGCTGTCGGTGATGCGTATGTTGAACAAGGACCCTGAGCAACGTTCATCAAGTTGCGATGCGATTCTGGCGCAGATCAGTGTCGGTGAGCGGGCAGATGCAGTGCAATCCGATCCACACGCGGAAACGTCGCGCGAGTCGCGGAAGGAAATACAACGGACTCTCGTGTTTTTAGCGTCGGCAGTGGTTCTGATTGTTTGCGCATGGTTTTTTTCAAGTCCGATGAACCAGAATGCGGATCCATCCTCTGATCAATGGGCGACGTCATCCTCACACATTGATCAGACGGTAGCAACGATCATGCGCCAGGCTGACGCTGTTGCGGCTCAAATCGCGAAGGGAAATCCGAATCGTTTGGCGTCATGCCCCCGCGATCAAAACCTTCTTTACGACAACTGCTGGGGAAGCTACACCTACGCCGCTGGTGACAAATACACAGGTGAATGGCGGGATGATCAGAAGCACGGACTCGGCGTCAATACCTACGCCAACGGCGACAAGTACGCGGGCGAATTCAAGGACGACAGAAGGAGCGGCCACGGAACCTACCTGTTTGCCGATGGACGAAAAGAAATCGGCGGGTTCAAGGAAGGTCTCTTGCATGGTCCGGCCGTTCAATATCGAGCCGACGGCAGCATCGGCGCATGGGGGGTTTTTGACAACGATAGTCTGGTCAAATAAGTCTGGTGTTTGCGTTGGTGCCGGGCTGACCAGGCAACGTGCCATGACGGCTGTTGAGAAACCATGTTGCCATGTCTTCCTTGCCCTTGATTTCAATGACGCCGCGTTTTTCGAGAAGAAATGATTGACCGAGTTGCAGCCGCGTCGAGTCGGTGATTTGAATTCGTCCTGCGACCCCGTGCGACTCCATGCGACTGGCCGTATTCACCACATCGCCCCAGAGATCATAAAGAAATTTGCGCTTGCCGATAACGCCAGCAACCGCTGCGCCCGTGCTCATGCCAATGCGTATGTCCAGCTGATAATGGCTTTGCTCATTAAACCGTTCCATCACTTCCAGCATGTCCAAGGCCATGTGCGCTGCTCGTTCAGCGTGGTTGGCCGTCGGAACCGGCAGCCCCGCAGCTGCCATGTAAGAGTCACCGATAGTCTTGATCTTTTCCAGACCGCGATGGTCGGCGATCGTGTCGAAGCGGATGAAAATATCATTCAGGACATTGATTAATACCGCCGCGCTGACACCTTCGGAAAATTTTGTAAAACCCACGATGTCGGCAAACAAGACGGTGACATCCGGATAGGTATCGGCAATGATGGCTGAAAAATTATCGGCCATCACTTCAGGCCGGCCTTTCAATCGTTCGGCGATGGCCTGCGGCAGTACATTGTGCAGCAGTCGCTCTGATACTTTTTGTTCTGCGATGACTTGATCGTAGAGTTTTTTTGTTTCTGAATGTAGCAAGCGCACTTCCAATAA
Source organism: Oxalobacteraceae bacterium (assembly GCA_021298975.1). Classification (GTDB taxonomy): domain Bacteria; phylum Pseudomonadota; class Gammaproteobacteria; order Burkholderiales; family Burkholderiaceae_D; genus Pernthalerella. The sequence goes on along the minus strand of JAJTGC010000032.1, from coordinate 2,606 downwards.
ATTCTGGACACGCACCAGGACTTCAGCAAGATCGAAAGGCTTACTGACGAAATCCTTGGCTCCCGCTTTCAAGGCACGCAGCTTTTCATCGGGTTGCGCCGTAATGACGAGAACCGGAAGATATCCCTCCGTTTCGATTGCTTTCAGTCCCTCCATCACTTGAAACCCATTTAGATCGGGCATGTGAAGATCAAGCAGAATCAAATCGTAATGATTCTTGCGGTGAAGGTCACAAACTTCATGGGGATTTTGCGTAGACGTAATAGATACATAGCCTGCGCTGCGCAACAAACGTTCGAGCAGCAGCACATTGGCCGCTTGATCATCCACGATCAGCAGCTTGGCCTTCAACAGATCGGACGCGTTGATCACGCCACATTCCAGAGTTGGGTCGACATAAAACGCAATCGTAAAAAAAGAATCTCTTCGCGGTCGATTCGGGTCTTCGTTGGATTAGTGCTTGATCAGTGCTGTTTTTTTTGCGAACTCGAATGCGACATTCAAGGTTTCCATAAATTCATCCACGATGATGGGCTTGGTGAGGTAACGGAAGAAGCCACTCTCAATACCTAATTCGATATCACGCAACATGGCGTTGGCACTGATCGCAACGACAGGAATATGCGCCGTGGCCGGGTCGGCCTGCAGGATCTTCAGGGCGTCAATGCCGCTGATGCCAGGCAGGTTGATATCCATCAGAATCAGATCCGGCTTCAACGATCTGGCCAATTCAATACCCAGACTTCCATTGACTGCCGTTAGTAATCTGATGTCTGCACGTCGTGCGATGAGCTTTTCGACCAACTGCATGTTTGCTGGATTATCTTCGATATAAAGCAAGGTACGCTCATCGACTGCGGTAGTCTGCAGCGGTTGCAATGGCATGGTTCGGTGACTGATTCCCTTTTTGACGTCGGGCGCCGCGGTCGAGCGTAATTCAACCCAGAATTCACTCCCGACCCCAATGGTGCTGTCGACGCCGAGAACCCCCGCCATCAGTTCGACTAATTGCTTGGTTACCACGAGACCAATTCCGGTACCCGCCACGCCACCGGCTTCTTGTCCGAGGCGATTAAACGGCTGAAAGAGCTGCTCCAATTTTTCCGGTGCCAGGCCTTCGCCTGTGTCTTTGAAGCTGATGCGAACGCCATCCGAAGCTACCATCGTGCAACTGACGACGACCGTACCTTGCAATTGATTATATTTAATCGCGTTGGAGAGCAGATTGATGACGATCTGTTTCAGACGCGTGCGATCGGCCCAAACAAACCCAAGTGTATCGAAGCGGGGAAACCTCATGCGTATTCCGCGTTCCTGGGCCTGAGCTTTCATCATGGTCTGGCACTCGGATAAAACATCCGCCAGCGAAACGGGTTCGAGAGACAGCGATACTTTGCCGGACTCAATCACGGACAGATCAAGGATTTCGTTAATCAATTTCAGTAAATGCCAGCCCGCCTGCAGTATCTGCGTGATGCTCTCTTTCTGCGATTCTGTTGGCTGGGGTGAGGATGACTCCATTAACTGTGCAAAACCGAGAATGGCGTTGAGTGGCGATCGCAACTCATGGCTCATCCCAGAAAGAAAATCTGACTTGGCGAGGTTGGCTTTCTCCGCCGCCGATTTGGCGCTTTCCATCTCAACATTTGTCTCCTGTAACGCTTGCTCAAAGCGCTTGCGCTCAGTGACATCGCGGGCGGCAGCAAATACGCCTTGCAGCGTCCGGTCACGGTCGTAGAAAGTGGTGGCGTTGTACGAGACCACGGTTTTTTTTCCATCACGAGCACAAGCAGTGAGTTCGTAGTTGGTGACTTTCTTTTCGCTTAACACCAGCTTGATACCCGCTTCGGCGCGGTCAGGATCGGTAAAATAACTTTTGAACGGCGCACCTATCAATTCATCGCGCGTACAACCCGTCAGTGCCTCCATCTGCTTGTTCACATCGGTAATAATGCCCGCCGGATCGGTCGTCATGAGGGCATCGATATTGGATTCAATCAGCGAGCGTGTGTAAAATTGTTGATCGCGCAAACGCTGATCCAGTTTCTTTTGTTCAGCCTCCACCTGTTTGCGCGCCGTATTATCCGTGCCAATCAACAGATAGCCAATAATGACTTTGTCGATATCTCTCAGCGCGGTGACCGAAACCACGGCAGGGAAGCGGCTACCATCTTTGCGGATGTAAGTCAGTTCGTAAATATCCTCAATGCCTCGCGAAGCTTTGAAAACGAGCGCTTCAAATCCCGGTGTGATTGTCGTTTCAAACTCGGCGCTCAGGGCGCTGGCGCGGGTAATGACCTCTTGTGGATCGGAAATTTCAGCCGGCGTGATTTTATTCATCACATCTGCAGCCAAATAACCCAGCATGCGCTCGGCACCGACGTTAAAAATCTGTATGACGCCTTTCGCATCCGTTGCGATGCTCGAGAAATTGGCGCTGTTGAAGATCGCACTCTGTAATGCGCCGGCCTTCAGCGCAGCGTCATTGCTTAGAATTTCGGTGATGATCTGTTTGGCTTCCACGTCGTTGTTAAAAATTCGGTCGTTATCGCTATTGTTCATATTTTTTATTTGCAGCTTTTGATTCTTGTTTGTTTGATTTCTTG
>JAJTGC010000006.1 GCA_021298975.1 Oxalobacteraceae bacterium | reverse complement strand
GAACACAATGATGTACGGCACACCCACCTGACGCGCCAGCAGAATGTGCTCACGGGTCTGCGGCATCGGGCCGTCAGCGGCCGAGCACACCAGAATCGCGCCGTCCATCTGCGCCGCACCCGTAATCATGTTTTTTACATAGTCCGCATGGCCCGGGCAATCCACGTGCGCATAGTGACGGTTTGCCGTCTCGTATTCCACGTGCGCCGTGTTAATCGTGATACCACGCGCTTTTTCTTCCGGTGCCGCATCAATCTGGTCATAGGCCTTCGCCTCACCACCAAATTTCTTCGACAGCACCGTAGCAATCGCCGCCGTCAGCGTCGTCTTGCCATGGTCAACGTGACCAATCGTGCCCACATTCACGTGCGGTTTGGTCCGCTCAAACTTGCCTTTTGCCATCTTGCACTCCTAACTATTTGATGAGAATGTTCAGGCACGCGCCCGACTGATACCGACAAAACAAAAACGAATCTGGTGCCCTTGACGTGGATTGAACACGTGGCCTCTCCCTTACCAAGGGAGTGCTCTACCACTGAGCTACAAGGGCTGCCTGTTGCCCGCCGCCCCAATAAAACCAAGGCACGTCCAACAAAAACTCTGGAGCGGGTGAAGGGAATCGAACCCTCGTCATAAGCTTGGAAGGCTTCAGCTCTACCATTGAGCTACACCCGCTAGGGTGACCGACCTCGTTCACTACCACTGCTCAATTCCCGGCCGAACCAAAAACAATTGGCCACCTGGTGGAGGGGGCTGGATTCGAACCAGCGTACTCGCAAGAGGGCAGATTTACAGTCTGCTGCCATTAACCACTCGGCCACCCCTCCGCAGGGAACCGCAAACTATAAGGGCGGAGATTGTTTTTGTCAATTGAAATAATGCCCGAAACCCCCATGGCAAAGCCTCGGAGCGGCCGGTTTTGGCGGGCTAGCAGGTAAGCAAGGACTTACGCGAGACGGATGAGTTTGGCGACCAAAAAGGCAATCGCCGACCAAAGCAAAGTTGAACCAAACGGCAGACAAAAAATCACGCCACGCCACTGAAACCGCACATCACCCGGCAAGCGCCCGATGCCTACACGGCCAAGAAAAGGCAAAAGCGGGTAAAAGACGCTAATTAACACAAAAATTGCTATAACCCAGCGGATCATGATCGATCTTTAAATAAACCGCGCAACAAGAAATATCACCAGCGACAGCAAGATCGTGGACGCAAACGGCAAAAAGAAATTTTTACCAAAAAGACTGAACCTGACATCCCCGGGCAACCGTCCAACGCCCAGCTTTTCCAGCCAGGGCAACAAGGAGCTGAACACCACCAAGGCAAGAAAAATCGTCAAAAGCCAACGAAACATTGATTGCTTTCAATAAGTGCGACCTACCGCAAAATCCAATAAAACACAGAAAATGAAGTTAAATTTAACCTAAAGACGGTAACTTCGATCAAATTTGAGCAATTTTTCCGGCAAATCGACGCCCCGACTTAACAAAAGCACTTTGAACAACTCACCCATTTCGGCTGGTGAAGTCAGCTTCTGGACCGCTTGGGACTGAGTAAACCAGCGACGCGCATCTTCTGGTGAAATTTGCCCCATCAAATCCGACAATCCGGACGCAATCAGAAATTCAGCCTGGCTCATATAGGCAGCGACCGTCAATCCCGACTCTTGCGCGGCGAGCGCCACCGCAGTGAAATCCACATGCGCCGTAATATCTTGCAAACCAGGCAAATAAAATACATCGGTATGCGCATGGTGCCGGTAGTGACACATCACCGTGCCCTCCTGCCGCTGCGCCAGAAAATACTCTCTGGCAGGAAATCCATAGTCTATCAACAGGGCCAGACCGCGACCGTCGCTGGACTTCAGCAGATCAGAGAGCATACGCACAAATCCGCACTGGCGGGGATGCACTTCCGTCAGATAACCCTCTGGCAAGCCGAGCGTCTGCGGTATCTGTGCCGCCAGAGCGGCATCCGCTTCCCGATCGCTAAATACAAACTGCTCCCCGGATAGGCTAACGCCCCGCTCAAACCAGCAATCCTGCTGCTTCACCAGCAAATGCACGGGCATCGCATCCAACACCTCATTACACAAGATCAGCCCGGAAAATGTCGCCGGCGGCACGGGAAGCCACCGAACCTGAGGAAAACCAGCGAGCATTTCCCGCTGGCGTTCACGCAATTCCGCAGACAACTCGACAATCAGGTACTCGGCCACCACAACCCCCTGCGCGTCGAGGGATTGCATCACATCCAGCGCCAGCCGCCCGGTACCGGCACCAAACTCCAGAATGCGGAGGGGTTCGGCGCCAAAGCAATCGGTAGCGAATCGTCCGATAGTGGCACCAAAGAGCGGCGTGATTTCAGGGGCGGTTGTAAAATCCCCGTCTTTGCCTAACTTTGGCGAGCCACCCGCGTAATAACCCAGGCCCTCTGCGTACAAAGCCAGCTCCATGAAACGAGCGAAAGAGATCCAGTCATGATGTGCGCGAATGTCATTTCTGATGAATGACGCCAGCGCGCGTGATGCAAGCAGTGCATCCGCAGAGGGCTCGGGTAGTGGCATGGCCTCTATTGTATAAGGCCGCCGCCGCCCGAAAAATACGGGACCCTGATATGAACCCTGCTCCACAAAAGATTGCCCTTGTCACCGGCGCCGCGCGACGGCTGGGACGCGCTATTGCAATGGGCATGGCGAAAGATGGCTGGGATGTCGTCGTGCATTACCGCGCATCGCGTGAAGAAGCCCACGACACCGTACGCGACATCGAACAGCTTGGCCGGCGCGCAGCCGCGATTGACTGTGACCTCGCCGATGAATCCTCCACAAAAATCTTGTTGGGTCGAGCTAACGCCTTACTGGGACCCATCAGCTGCATCGTCAACAATGCCTCGCTGTTTGAATTCGATGATGCCACCAGTTTTAACACCGCCAGCCTCAACGCGCACATGCAGGCCAATCTGGCAGCACCGCTGATTCTGGCGCAATCACTTCACGCGCATACGCCCGCCGACCAACGAGCCGTCGTGATCAATCTGCTGGATCAGAAACTATTCAACCTGAACCCCGATTTCCTGTCCTACACCTTGTCCAAGGCGGGTCTGCACACGGCCACCACGCTGCTTGCGCAAGCGCTGGCACCCAAAGTTCGCGTGGTCGGTGTGGCTCCGGGTCTCACGCTGCTTTCGGGCGATCAGACCGAAGCAGGCTTTTCAAAAGCTCACCAGCAAACACCCCTTGGCAAAAGCAGTACGCCGAATGACATCGCCGCTGCCGTCTGTTATCTCGCCCGTGCTCAGGCCGTCACTGGCACTGTGCTGGTGGTTGATGGCGGCCAGCATCTGATACCCACACAGCGGGATGTCATGTTCCTTGCTACCTGAACACCCGATTTCTCTTTTTTGATTGAACTGTCATGACCTCTTTGCTCTTCCATCCGCGACTCACTGACTGTCGTCGTCTATTTTTACGCGACTATCAAGTCATGAGTAACATCGGGGTTCATGACTTTGAAAAAGAAGCAGAACAACGCGTGCTATTCAATGTTGACCTCTTCATTCCACTTGCTGCCTCAACCCCATTACAAGATGAGCTTAATGAAGTGGTTGATTACGACTTCATCCGCTTCACCATTGAAGAGCGTGTCGCCCGTGGCCATATTCAGCTCCAGGAAACTCTGTGTGACGACATCGCACGCGCGCTGCTGTTGCATCCCAAAGTCCGAGGCGTGCAAATATCAACGCGCAAACCGGATGTTTATACGGATTGCGAATCCGTCGGCGTTGAAATTTTTCACATCAAGGATCAGTAAATGAACGCCCCCGCTGCGCATGTCGCCCAAGCCGATGCGGGCCTGACCGCGCGTCAGGCAGAAAAAGCCGCTTACGAAAACAACAAGCTGCATAAACGCTTGTGCCGACTGGTCGGTCAGGCGATTGGTGACTTCAACATGATCGAAGAAGGTGACCGTGTCATGGTGTGCCTGTCCGGCGGCAAAGACAGCTATGCGTTGCTCGACATCCTGCTCACGCTGCGTGAGCGCGCACCGATCAACTTTGACATCGTGGCTGTCAACCTCGATCAGAAACAACCCAACTTCCCCGAGCATGTGCTGCCCGCCTACCTGCGCAGCCTGGATGTGCCATTTCACATCGAAACACAAGATACCTACAGCATTGTCAAGCGCGTCATCCCCGAAGGCAAAACCACCTGCTCACTCTGCTCACGCTTGCGACGGGGTATTCTCTACCGGGTCGCCGATGAACTGGGCGCCACCAAAATCGCACTCGGCCATCACCGTGATGACATCATGGAGACTTTTTTCCTGAATATGTTTTTCGGCAGTAAATTAAAAAGTATGCCGCCGAAACTGCAATCCGATGATGGTCGCCACATCGTCATTCGTCCGCTGGCCTATGTACAGGAGGCAGATACTGAACGTTATGCGGCACTGAAAAAATTTCCTATCATTCCCTGTGATCTGTGCGGCAGTCAGGAAAATCTTCAACGCAAGCAAATAAAAAACATGCTGCGCGACTGGGATAAAAAATTTCCCGGCCGTGTCGACAATATTTTTTCTTCACTATCTACCATCGTGCCCTCGCATCTAATGGACAGGTCGATGTTTGACTTCGCCAAACTCAAGGTCACCGGTCAGCCTCTCGCCGATGGCGATATTGCCTTTGACGAAGCGCCCTGCGCCATCACCCAGTCGCCTGTGAATATCATTCAACTGCAACCTCAAGCCACAGGCAGCGATTGAGCCTCGCCAATACTCGGGGAAATCATCTGACGTCAGGCACTGCTGCTTCCAGGGTGCGTGCTAAAATTTTGCACCTATTCAAGACTTGCCTATGAACGTTGTCATCCTCGCTGCCGGTATGGGAAAGCGCATGCAGTCCGACCTGCCCAAGGTCCTGCACCCGCTGGCCGGCAAGCCCCTGCTCTCGCATGTCATCGATACCACTCGACGCCTGACTCCTTCGGCATGCTGCGTCGTCTACGGTCACGGTGGTGATGCCGTTCCCTCTCGGCTGGCGGCTGACGATCTGCAATTCGTACTGCAGCAACCACAGCTCGGTACGGGTCACGCGGTCATGCAGGCTGTACCGCACTTGCATGATGATCAGCCAACTCTGGTGCTCTACGGCGATGTGCCACTGACCAGCGCTGCCACACTGCAAACGCTGATCAGGCATGCCGGCAAAGAAAAACTCGCCGTACTCACTGTCGAACTTGATGACCCCACCGGGTATGGCCGCATCATCCGCGAAGCAGGTCGTATCGTGCGCATCGTCGAGCAAAAAGACGCCAGTGATATCCAGCTCGCGATCCGCGAAGTCAACACCGGCATTTTGGTCGCACCCACCCGTGCGCTGAAATCCTGGTTAAGCAAACTCTCCAACAACAACGCGCAGGGCGAGTACTACCTCACCGACATCATTGCGCAGGCAGTCGCCGACAACGTGCCGGTCGAGTCGGCACAGCCCGCCTTTGTTTGGGAAACACTGGGCGTCAACAGCAAAGTACAGCTGGCAGAACTTGAACGCATTCATCAGCACAATGTCGCTCTTCAGCTGCTCGAACACGGCGTCACCCTCGCCGATCCAGCCCGTATTGATGTGCGCGGCGAGCTGGTGTGTGGACGGGATGTGAGTATCGATGTCGGCTGCGTCTTTGAAGGCCACGTCGAACTGGCCGATGGCGTATCCATCGGCGCACACTGCGTGATCAGCGATGCGCATATTGGCAAAGGCAGCACGATACGGCCCTTTTCCCACATCGATCAGGCCGTCATCGGTGAAGCATCGCAGATCGGCCCCTACGCTCGCCTGCGGCCCGGCACCGAACTCGGCGCTGATGTCCACATCGGTAACTTCGTCGAAATCAAAAACAGCCAATTCGGCGCGCACAGCAAGGCCAATCATCTCGCCTATATCGGTGATGCCACGGTGGGGTCACGCGTCAATATTGGCGCGGGTACGATTACCTGCAATTACGACGGCGCCAACAAACACCGCACCATCATCGAAGACGATGCGTTCATCGGCAGCGATACCCAACTCGTCGCACCGGTCACTGTGGGCAGAGGTGCCACACTCGGCGCCGGCACCACGCTCACCAAAGATGCGCCCGCTGACAGCCTCACCGTCTCGCGCACCAAACAAACCAGCATCACGGGCTGGCAACGGCCCGTGAAACAGAAAAAATAGGATTCCCCATGTGCGGTATCGTCGGAGCAGTCGCCCAACGCGACATCGTCCCCATCCTGCTCGAAGGTCTCAAGCGACTTGAGTATCGCGGCTATGACTCCTGCGGCGTCGCCGTCCATCAGCAAGGCCTCAAACGCTCACGCAGCGTCGCGCGCGTCGCCGAACTGGAAGCGCAAGTGGCTGAAACGCAGCTGGTCGGACATACCGGCATTGCCCACACCCGCTGGGCAACGCATGGCGCGCCGGCGACCAATAACGCCCACCCGCATTTTTCGACCAAAGAGGACGAAGCGCGGATTGCCATCGTTCACAACGGCATCATCGAAAACTACGAAGAACTGCGACGTGAACTCACCCAGCGTGGCTATGCATTCGAATCGCAAACCGATACCGAAGTCATCGCCCATCTGATTAATGATTTATACGACGGCGATCTGCTGCATACCGTGCAGCGCGCCGTCAAACAATTGCATGGCGCTTTCGCCATCGCCGTGTTTTGCAAGGATGAACCGCAGCGCGTCATCGGTGCGCGTCAGGGTTGTCCGCTGGTGGTCGGTGTAGGTCAGGGTGAAAATTTTCTCGCCTCCGATGCCATGGCCTTGTCGGGCACCAGCGACCAAATCATTTACCTCGAAGAAGGTGATGTCGTCGATGTCCAGCTCTCCGGCATCCGCATCACCGATCAGAATGATCAATCCGTAGAACGCACCGTCCAGACCGTCAACGCCTATTCCGGCGCGATTGATCTCGGGCCTTACCGGCACTACATGCAGAAGGAAATCTTCGAACAACCCCGCGCGATCAGCGACACGCTTGAAGGTGTACTCGGATTCAGCCCCGACCTGTTCGGTAAAAAAGCTTCGGACATCTTTAACGATATCGACGCAATACAAATACTGGCCTGCGGCACCAGCTACTACGCTGGCATGACCGCAAAGTACTGGCTCGAAGCCATCGCTGGCCTACCCACACAAGTGGAAATCGCCAGTGAGTACCGGTACCGTCAGCCTGCCAGCAATCCGCGCGCCCTGGTCGTCGTCATTTCACAGTCCGGCGAAACCGCTGACACCATGGCGGCACTGAAATACGCAAAAGAACTCGGGCACCAGCATTCACTGGCCATCTGCAATGTCGCCACCTCGGCGATGGTGCGCGAAACCAGTCTGGCTTATCTCACCCGTGCCGGCGTGGAAATTGGTGTTGCATCGACCAAAGCTTTCACCACGCAGCTCGCCGCACTGTTCTTGTTAACGTTGACGCTGGCACAAATGCGTGGCCGTCTCAGCAATGAACAAGCGGCCACCCATCTGAAAAATCTGCGGCATCTGCCCGTGGCGCTGTCGTCGGTACTGGCGCTCGAACCACAAATCATTGCGTGGGCTGATGCATTCGCAAAAAAAGAGAATGCCCTCTTTCTTGGTCGCGGCCTGCACTATCCGATTGCACTTGAAGGTGCACTGAAGCTCAAGGAAATCTCTTACATACACGCAGAAGCCTATCCTGCAGGCGAACTCAAACACGGCCCCTTGGCGCTCGTGACTGAAGACATGCCGGTAGTCACCGTCGCGCCCAATGATGCGCTGATTGAAAAACTGAAATCAAACATGCAGGAAGTCCGTGCTCGTGGTGGACAGCTGTATGTCTTCGCAGATGCCGATTCTCGCATTGCCTCCAGTGAAGGCATCCACGTGATCCGACTCCCGGAACACTACGGTCTGCTGTCGCCGATACTGCATGTGGTACCGCTGCAGCTGCTCGCGTATCACACCGCACTGGCGCGGGGTACCGATGTAGACAAGCCGCGCAATCTGGCCAAGTCGGTGACGGTGGAGTAAGCGGCGCTACCGATACAGCAAGGCCTTGCCAGGCAAATCGCAAACAATCATCAAATCTCCGCATTACGACATGCTACAGAATGCGCACCGCCAAGGTGCGAACGCTGCAAATATTTGGTCATGATAGTGCGCACACAGTCACACACGCACCTTATTGGGCTAAACACCAAAGGCTTATGCTTCGATCATATGTCATCTTGAACGATTACCGACTATTGTAGTCATCTATATCAATTTTTTCCGTCCAGCGTGAAAAGCATTGAGACAATTTCTTTTAGTTTGTTACTGATGTGACTAAGCCTTCGCGATAACGCTTTTTTTGTTTTTTAATTCTCGCGAGTGCCTGATCAAAAACTCACTTAAAAGGAAATGTAATGAGCACGTCTTTCTCAATGACCGCACAAAAGCCAATAAGAAAAAATACCCCGTCAGGTAGCGACGATGGCGAGAGCGATAAAAAAACCAATAAAACCAGTCGTACCTCTAACGACGACTCCAACAAGAATTCAGGTATCGATGAAGAAAGCTCTTCTATCCATATCAGCGACTCGGATAGCTCCGATGACGAGCGTATAAAGCCGTCCTGCCCTGCGACTGTGAATCACATTGTGAATGCCATCTCCGCAGTCGGCACCTTTGGCGGACTGGCCTTGATCATTACCGGTGGCATGGGCATGACCTTGAATAAACCTGTCGACAACAGTGTGGAGAACATTGCCATGGTTCTGAGCGGTGGTGCTTTGCTGGTCGGCTCGTGGTTAGGCAACTTTGCTTATGCAAACCATCAGGCGGCGTAAGCTCAAGCTCCCATCATTGAACAACAACTGACCTGTCGATCAGTGTGCGCGGTGCCTGCCGCGCACACTACCCCACCTCTTATTACGCTCAACCACCGGCGCCCTATGCATCCCTTGTTAATTACCGCCTTGCGTTCTCGCTGCCATCACCCTGAACCCGACATCCAGCGTCTGCTCGACGAAGCCAGCAAGCTACTCGACGAGGCACCGGCATCAGCAGAACGATTCGCTGCCGAACTCATCGCAGGAAAGACACTGGCGCACTGTATGGGAATAGACAACCAGACGCTGGAAGATAGCTATCAGGGCGCTTGCAAGCTCGTCGATCAGGATAAATTTCAGGAAGCACTGATACTCGCCGGCTTGGTTGTGGCCGTTGGCCCAAAAAATGCAAAAGCTGCGTTCAAGCTTGCCTCTTGCATGCAGCGCCTGGGTGATCCGGCGAGCGCTATTGATTATTACAAACTGGCTTTACAGATGGATCAACATCACATTGGCGCAGCCTATCGCCTCGGCGAATGCCTGCAACTACTGGGCAACGAAGAAGAGGCCGCCCATCTGTTCGAATGGACGATTGAACTGGCACGCGACAACTTTGCGTATCAAAAAATTCAGGACGCTGCGGCATCACGGCTGACGCAAATGCCTATATTGCCCTGAGTGTGTAGCCGACGCGCGGAAAATGCACATGGACCAACCCAGCGCGCGGGTCTTCTCTGCGCAAGGTATATCGGGTTCGACTGGCAGCGACCAGAATTCCCTCGGTGGGCTCCAGACCAAACGACTCAGCAACAATGACGGCAGGCTGTCCGAGGGCAATGCCGTGGTGATCCTGATGAATTTCCTGTGGCAGTGCGTCTGGCGTGGCGCTGTGCGCAATCTGCAAAGCTTCCTCTGCGGTCATTGCCGACGAACTGCCCTGCCCTATCGCTGCCATGCGATCCATCCAGGACAAGACCCCCGGCACCGATTCCAAAACTCCGGCAAGCACAGGCACCTGATGCCGTGTAAACCACAGGGGGTGATAAACCGAAAAATCAGCAATGCACGGCTGATCACCAAGCAAAAACGGTTGATGCTCCAGCATGCTGGCAATACGCCTCAAATAACTCTTGTACGCAGCCGTCGCATCCGCAGCAGGCATACGCGGCGCATTGTTGCGCATCGCCGCGCGATCGGTGGCGAAGATTTTCAAACGCTCGGTGTCGGGAAACATGTGGGTGGCGCCGGCGGGTTGAAAGTTGTACGCCATGGCCACCTGAAACAGCGTCGTGTCCGCCCATTGCGCCAGTACGCGCGCAAGACCTTTATGCGCGGCCGGGAAGAGCGCGAGCTCGAGCGCTCTATGCTCCAGCACATCGGCCATCAGGGCGGTGTCGCAGTAAACATCGGCACCGATTTGCAACACGGGCGTGCGGCGATAGCCACCCGTCAGCGCAACCAGATCCGGCTTGGGCATGATCATGGGTATGTGCACCGATCGCCAGGGCAAGCCCTTCAACCCCAGGATCAGGCGGATTTTTTCAGCGAAGGGTGATTGCGGATAGTGGTGCAGGATCAGGTCAGCCATGGTCAAGGTCTCGTTATCAGGTTCTGCGCAGTGTAGCGCACTGGCAGGTGCTGGCGGCCACTGACTGTATCCCCCGAATTCGATACAGGAGTGGCAATCAAGCGATCGATATGGCGTGTGTCTCGGGCGCAGTGACCGTCCGCGTTCACACTTTTGCAAGTAATAAATAAGCAGTACTTGCGACCCGGCAGAAACGAGCGAGCTCAGCGCATCCGGGGCGTCAGTTGCCCCGCTTTTCACGCTATACTTGCGGCAATTGACGTTGACGTAAGCGTCAATCAGGCGAGCCCGTACGGCGGGCGCTGTCCTGACCCGTTACCGCCCCCGTCATCGCGCGGCCGCTACTTCCGGAGAATTCCCATGACCGACCTGTCGGTATCGCAGAACCTGACTGCCTATACCCCCGCCAATAAAGTCCGTTTCGTGACGGCCGCTTCACTGTTCGATGGCCATGACGCATCGATCAACATCATGCGGCGCATCCTGATGTCGCAAGGCGCGGAGGTCATTCACCTCGGCCACAATCGCTCGGTGGATGAAATCGTCACCGCAGCATTGCAGGAAGACGCGCAAGGAATTGCGATCTCCAGTTACCAGGGCGGTCATGTCGAGTACTTCAAGTACATGATCGATCTGCTCAAATCGCGCGGCGGTGCGCATATCAAGGTTTTCGGCGGCGGCGGCGGCGTGATCGTGCCCTCCGAGATCAAAGAGCTGCACGACTATGGCGTGGCGCGCATTTTCAGTCCGGAAGACGGACAGCGCATGGGTCTGGTCGGCATGATCACCTACATGATTCAGGCCTGCGACACTGATCTCTCGGTGCATGCACCTGCGACCCTCGACGTGCTGACCACAGGCGACATGGTCGCGCGCCAGCGTCCCCTCGCGCAGCTGATCACGGCACTGGAAAACGGCAAAGCTTCTGCCGCACTCAAAAAATCACTGCACGACGCCGCAACCAAGGTTCGCATTCCTGCGCTCGGCATTACCGGTACGGGTGGTGCGGGCAAATCCTCGCTGACAGATGAACTGATTCGCCGACTGCGTATCGATCAAAACGATACACTGAATATCGCCGTGATTTCCATCGATCCCTCACGCCGCAAATCAGGCGGCGCGCTGCTCGGTGACCGTATCCGCATGAATGCGATCAATCCCTGGAGTGGTCATCAAGGCGTCTTCATGCGCTCGCTCGCTACCCGCGAAGCGGGATCGGAAATTTCACAAGCCCTGCCCGATGTGGTCGCGGCCTGCCGCGTTGCCGGCTTTGATCTGATCATTGTTGAAACGTCCGGTATCGGACAAGGTGACGCTGCCATCGTTCCGCATGTGGATTGCAGTCTGTATGTGATGACGCCTGAATTCGGCGCCGCATCGCAGCTGGAAAAAATCGACATGCTGGATTTTGCTGATTTTGTGGCGATCAACAAATTCGACCGCAAGGGATCACAAGATGCACTGCGCGATGTCGCCAAACAAGTACAACGCAATCGCGAGCAGTGGGACAAATCCACCGACCAAATGCCCGTCTTTGGCACGCAAGCGTCCCGCTTCAATGATGATGGCGTCACCGCGCTGTATCAGGGTTTGCTGCCACGCCTGACCGAATTGGGACTCCACATCAAGCCCGGCAAGCTCGCGCCCGTGGGCGTGCGTTTTTCTTCGGGACGCAATGCCATCGTGCCGCCCGCCCGCAGTCGCTATCTGGCGGAAATCGCCGATACGCTGCGTGCCTATCACCGTCGCGTACAGAAACAAGCGGTCATCGCGCGCGAGCGTCAGCAACTGAGCGAAGCCAAACGTCTGATGCTCGCTGCCGGCAAAACCGTGGACATGGATGATCTGATTGCGCAGCGAGACAACGCGCTCGATAGCGAAGCGAAAAGCCTGCTGACCCAATGGCCGGCCGTACAAGCCACCTACTCGGGTGATGAGCACGTCGTCAAAATCCGCGACAAGGAAATTCGCACGCGCCTGGAATGGGAAACGCTGTCAGGCAATCGCATCCGCAAAGTATCACTGCCCAAATACGCCGATCAGGGTGATCTGCTTGGGTGGCTGATGAAAGAAAATCTTCCCGGCAGCTTCCCCTATACCGCCGGTGTGTTTCCATTCAAGCGCGAAAACGAAGACCCAACGCGCATGTTCGCCGGTGAAGGCGATGCATTCAGAACCAATCGTCGATTCAAGCTGGTCTCCGAGGGCATGCCGGCCAAACGTTTGTCGACTGCCTTTGACTCAGTGACCTTGTATGGTGCCGATCCGGCAGTACGTCCGGATATTTACGGCAAGGTGGGCAACTCCGGTGTGTCGATTGCCACGCTGGACGACATGAAGGTGCTGTACGACGGCTTTGATCTGTGTGACCCGACCACGTCGGTTTCCATGACCATCAATGGCCCCGCGCCGACCATCCTTGCGATGTTCATGAATACGGCCATTGATCAACAGCTCGCCAAATTCAAGCAGGAAAAAGGCCGCGAGCCAACCGCAGAAGAAGCAGCCCAGATCCGCGCCTGGGTACTGCAAAACGTGCGTGGCACAGTACAAGCCGATATTCTGAAAGAAGATCAAGGCCAAAACACCTGCATCTTCTCGACTGAGTTCTCTCTGAAAGTGATGGGCGATATTCAGCAGTATTTTGTCGATCACAAAGTACGCAATTTTTATTCGGTGTCGATCTCGGGTTATCACATTGCCGAAGCGGGCGCAAATCCGATTTCTCAGCTGGCGTTCACCCTCTCCAATGGCTTTACCTTTGTTGAAGCGTATCTGGCGCGTGGCATGTCGATTGATGACTTCGCACCGAATCTGTCATTCTTCTTCTCCAATGGCATGGATCCGGAATACACCGTGCTGGGCCGGGTAGCGCGTCGTCTGTGGGCCGTGGCCATGCGCGAGAAATACGGTGCGAACGATCGCTCCCAAAAACTGAAATACCACATTCAAACTTCGGGGCGCTCACTGCACGCACAGGAAGTCGATTTCAATGACATCCGTACTACCTTGCAGGCGCTGATTGCAATTTACGACAACTGCAACTCGCTGCATACCAATGCGTATGACGAGGCGATCACCACACCAACCGATGAATCTGTGCGCCGCGCGCTGGCGATTCAGCTAATCATCAACCGCGAGTGGGGTCTGGCAAAAAATGAAAACTCCAGTCAAGGGTCCTTCATCATCGAAGAACTGACTGATCTGGTCGAAGAAGCCGTGCTGCAGGAATTCGAGCGTATCGCCGAGCGCGGTGGTGTGCTGGGTGCGATGGAAACTGGCTATCAGCGGAGCAAGATTCAGGAAGAATCCATGCTCTACGAGCACAAGAAACACGATGGCAGTTTACCCATCATTGGCGTCAATACCTTCCGCAATCCCAAAGGCGACACCGTCGTGCAGCAACTGGAGCTGGCGCGCTCGACCGACGACGAAAAGCAGTCACAGTTGCAGCGCCTGGCTAATTTCCATGCAGCCCACAGTGACGCCGCGAAACAATCGCTGGCAGCGCTGCAGGAGGCCGTGATTCGTGACGAGAATGTCTTTGCTCAATTGATGCAAGCCGTCCGGGTGTGTTCTCTGGGTCAGATTACGGATGCACTGTTTGAAGTGGGTGGGCAGTATCGCCGCAGTATGTAAACAGGATTATCCATGTCGCCGACAGATGCAGCACTGAACGACGCTATCGCCGCAATTAACATCGCCGGCTATGCCAAAACCCGTAATCATCTGGAAGGCAAAGTCACGCGGCTTTCGCCCTATCTGACGCATGGCTTCATTTCGATGCCTGATTTGTTTGCGCAATTGCCCAAACTGACGCTGAATGACAAGCTTGCTTTCGAGTTCGGCTGGCGCGAATTTTTTCAGCACGTCTGGCATCGTTCGGGTGATGCCATTTTTAAAGACATGCGGCCCGCTCTGCCGGATGTTCACTACAGTACCGCGCTACCCGAAGACATACGCGAAGGTCGCACTGGACTGCCGGTGATTGATCGGGCGGTCTATACGCTCTACGAGACCGGCTATCTGCATAACCATGCGCGCATGTGGCTGGCCAGCTATGCGGTTCATTTACGCAAGGTGCACTGGCGGGTTGCGGCTGACTGGATGTATGGTCACCTGCTCGATGGTGATCTGGCATCGAATCACTTGTCCTGGCAATGGGTTGCGGCGACCTTCAGCAGCAAGCCGTATTTATTCAATGCCGAGAACGTGGCCAAGCATGCCGGTCAGGTCTGGCACTGTCCGCGCAGCGTGATTGACACCTCGTATGAAGCCCTGGAGATGATCGCGCGCAGTCAGACTGAAGTCGGTATTGCGCCCTCCCTGATGGGTATAGACGAGCCTGCATTGATCGCAACACCCTCCGTAAGCAGTGCTGAGAATGCCGTGCTGACCGGAGCGCAGCGCGTGAGGCTTGTACATCCCTGGATGCTAGCTGATGATGATTTTGATGGCCTGCGTCTGGGTGTGATTCACCTGCCCTTTCATCAGCGCTTTCCCTGGTCGCAGCAACGATGGGATTTTGTCATGCAGCGGATGCAGGCCGTCACCGATCATGTGTTTGTGGGTGATGTCAAAGAACTCCGTACAATACTCGCTGGTGCTGCCGAGATCAGCTCGGTGGCGACACTCAATCCCGGCTATCGAGAATTGTTGACCGTGCTTTGTACTGATTTGCACAACTTGCCGCGCCAGTTTCCTGATCCGGAGACGGCTTGTCGCTCGTTCTCTGCTTTCTGGAGCAGATGCACGGCCAAAACCGATGACGCCCCGCGACGTAGCTGGCATCGATGACATCACCCGGTATTGCCGTCGTCTGGTTCAAACGTGACCTGCGCGTTTTCGATCATGTACCGCTGTTCGAAGCCAGTCGTCATTCCGCCGTGCTGCCCTTGTACGTCTATGAACCGGAACTCATCCGAGCGCCAGATTGCGCCACGCAGCACATCGCTTTTGTCAATGAATGCCTCGAAGATCTGGATCAGGCCTTGGCCGGACGTGGCACGTCATTGCTGATTCTGCATGGCGAAATCACCGCCGCTTTGCAGCGCGTCCATGCACAGTTTGGTCATTTCACGCTCTACTCGCACGAAGAAACCGGCAATGCGATCAGCTATGCACGTGACTGCCGCGTGGCCGACTGGTGTCGATCACAAGGTCTGCGCTGGAAAGAATATCCGTCCAATGGCGTCGTACGGAGACTGGCCTCGCGCGATGACTGGGCCAGCCAGTGGATGCAGCGCATGCGCGTACCGGTACTCAATGCACCCGACTTTCTGCGATCGACGGGTAAAACGCTATCGCCCTCCGGCATCATGACGCCACACCAGCTGGGACTGGATGGGCCAGACAAACCGCTGCGACAGCGTGGCGGCCGGCGCGTGGCTTCGAAGCAGGTGAAAGAATTTTTCAGTCAGCATCTCGCCGACTATCGCTATGCGATGTCCAGTCCACTGAGCGCAGAAACCGCCTGTTCGCGTCTTTCGCCGTATCTGGCCTATGGCGTGCTGTCCGTGCGCGAGCTGATGCACAAGATCTGGAAAACACGCGAACAACTCAAAGCCCTGCCCGAAACGGTGCGACCTTCGGGCACACTGGCCAGCCTGAAATCTTTCGAAAGCCGCTTGCATTGGCATTGTCATTTCATTCAAAAACTCGAATCCGAACCGGCGATCGAGATGCGCAATGTGCATCGCGGATTTGACGGGCTGCGTGAGCCGCATTTCAATCAAGACTATTTCGAACGCTGGTGCGCCGGCGAAACCGGCTTCCCGCTGATTGATGCCTGCATGAAGATGCTTGCGCAGACCGGCTGGATCAACTTTCGCATGCGCGCCATGCTGATCAGCTTTTCCAGTTACCAGCTCTGGAATCACTGGCGTGAGCCGGCGCTGCATCTGGCGCGTGAATTTCTGGACTACGAGCCGGGGATCCACTATTCGCAAATACAAATGCAATCGGGTGTTACCGGCATTAACACGCTGCGTATCTACAACCCCGTCAAGCAGGCGCAAGATCAGGACCCGAAAGGTATTTTTGTGCGGCGCTGGCTGCCCGAACTGAATCGCGTACCGGACGAGTTCATCTTTGAACCCGCCACCATGCCGTTGGCGCTGCAAAAAGAGCGGCAGTTCCTGATCGGCCCGGACTATCCGGAACCCATCGTTGATCATCTGACCAGCGCGAAACTGGCGCGCGATCTGCTTTGGTCGCTTCGTCGTGATCCGCAGATGCGCGCAGAAGCGCGTCAGGTCTTCGTCAAACACGGCAGCCGCAATCCGATGCGCGAGGGCCGGTCGCGATCCTCTGTCAAGTCTTCGGCAGACAAGGCCGCCGAACCCACACCTCAATTACCGCTGGCACTGGATTAATCGATGTTCCTTGGCATCCTGAGTGCAGGTAGTGCATTTACCCTGTGGGGCATTTTCCCGCTCTATCTGAAGCTACTCAAAAGCGTACCCTCGCTGGAAATACTGTCGCATCGGGTCATGTGGTCAGCCATTTTTCTCGGCTTGATTCTTGCGTCACGACGGCAATGGGACTGGGTGCAGAGCATTCGCGCGCGGCCACATATTGCGCTGGCTTTTGTGGCCAGTGCAGCGATGCTGGGTGCGAACTGGGTGATCTACATCTGGGCGGTGAATGCGGATCGCATCATCGATGCCAGCCTCGGCTATTTCATCTCCCCCTTGTTCAATGTGCTCTTTGGCATCCTGCTGGGCGAGCGATTGAAACCTATTCAGTGGCTAGCAATTGCGCTGGCCGGCAGCGGCGTTGTCTGGCTCACGCTCAGCACCGGTGAATTGCCCTGGATAGGACTGGTACTGGCCGTCACTTTCAGCCTGTACGGCCTGATCCGCAAAACCGCCGCGCTCGGCGCGCTGGAAGGTCTGAGCGTGGAGACATTGGTGATGCTGCCCTTGGCGGCGCTGTTTCTTCTGCTGCCCGACAGCGGTTCATCACATGCCTTTGCCAGTGGCAGTATGTCTTTGATGCTCATGCTTGTAGCCGCCGGGCCGGTCACGGCCGTGCCTCTGCTCTTGTTTGCTTTCGGCGCGCGCCGCATTCCGCTCTCGGTCGTGGGTCTCCTGCAATACATCGGCCCGAGTATCCAGATGATGCTGGGGGTTTGGCTGTATCACGAAGCGTTCGGCATCAACCGGCAGATAGGCTTTGCGCTGATCTGGACCGCACTGGCCTTGTACTCGGTCGAGGCCCTGTGGCGGGCATGGCGTCCGGCAGCGACCCCTCCTGCCGCTGACTGAGGCACTCAATCACGCGCCAAGTGCTGCGGTGACGGCCGCAGCCACAACGCTGGCCGTTCATTGAATCCCATCCCACACGCCATCAAGCACCAATAAATAACTGCACACGCTGTACCGGCTTGCCGGCTTACGTTATCCTCGCGCTTTGCCGATAACCAGCTTTTTCAGATCATTTTTCACTTCGCTCCCCATGGCCAATTACGTTTACACAATGAACCGCGTGGGCAAGATCGTCCCGCCCAAGCGTCAGATCCTCAAAGATATTTCCCTCTCCTTTTTCCCCGGCGCCAAGATCGGCGTACTGGGCCTGAACGGCTCGGGCAAATCGACGCTGCTCAAAATCATGGCCGGTATCGACAAGGATATCGAGGGCGAAGCGATACCGATGCCCAACTTGAAGATCGGTTATCTGCCGCAGGAGCCTCAGCTCGACCCAACGATGACGGTACGTCAGGCCGTCGAGAGCGGTTTGGGCGAAGCCTTCGAAGCACGCGCCAAGCTCGACGCCGTCTACGCGGCTTATGCAGAACCGGATGCCGACTTCGATGCGCTGGCCACTGAGCAGGCAAGGCTGGAAGCGATCATTTCCGCCGCCGATGGTGGCAATCTGGAACTGCAACTCGAAGTGGCCGCCGACGCACTGCGTTTGCCGCCGTGGGACGCCAAGATCGATGTACTGTCCGGTGGCGAAAAGCGCCGTGTCGCGCTGTGCCAGCTGCTGCTCTCCAAACCCGACATGCTGCTGCTCGATGAACCCACCAACCACCTTGACGCCGAATCCGTCGACTGGCTAGAGCAATTCCTGCAGCGCTTTCCCGGCACCGTCGTTGGCATCACCCACGACCGCTATTTTCTGGACAATGCCGCCGAGTGGATACTCGAACTCGACCGCGGCCACGGCATTCCGTGGAAAGGTAATTACAGCTCCTGGCTGGAACAAAAAGAAAATCGCTTGAAACAGGAAGAGTCCAGCGAATCAGCGCGACAAAAAGCACTGAAGAAAGAACTGGAATGGGTGCGCCAGAATCCGAAAGGACGACAGGCGAAGAGCAAGGCGCGTATTGCACGCTTCAATGAGTTGTCTGAATTCGAATACCAGAAGCGCAATGAGACTCAGGAAATTTTTATTCCTGTCGCCGAGCGGCTGGGCAATGAAGTCATCGAATTCAAGAACGTCAGCAAAGGCTATGGTGATCGTTTGCTGATTGATGATCTGTCATTCCGTATTCCACCGGGTGCGATCGTTGGCATCATCGGACCCAATGGCGCAGGTAAATCCACGCTATTCCGCATGATCGCAGGCAAAGAAACGCCCGACAGTGGCGACGTTGTGATCGGACCAACTGCGAAAATCTCGGTCGTCGATCAGTCGCGCGACGATCTCGACAATAAAAAAACTGTCTTCGATGATGTGTCACAAGGCGCAGATATTCTGACCGTCGGTCGCTTTGAAATGTCATCCCGCGCTTATCTGGGGCGTTTCAACTTCAAAGGTGGCGATCAGCAAAAAGTTGTCGGCAACCTCTCCGGTGGTGAGCGTGGTCGTCTTCATCTGGCGAAAACCCTGCTCATGGGCGGTAACGTACTGCTGCTGGATGAACCGTCGAACGATCTGGATGTGGAAACCCTACGTGCGCTGGAAGATGCCTTGCTTGAATTCGCTGGCAGCGTGCTGGTAATTTCACACGATCGCTGGTTCCTCGACCGTATTGCGACGCACATTCTGGCGTTCGAAGGTAACTCGCAAGTGACTTTCTTCGACGGGAATTATCAGGAATACGAAGCAGACAAGAAAAGGCGTCTCGGTGAAGAGGGCGCCAAGCCAAAACGCATTCGTTACAAGCCGCTGCGAACCTGAATACGACAGTACGCCTTAGGCAAACATAGTCTCGCCGGATGCATCGCACGGATGCAATCCGGAACTCTCCCTTGGCCTCAGTGACAGAAAGTCTTTGATCCAGATCAAGGACTTTCTGTCATGAACCCGAATGCTCTCTATCCTCCCCCTGACGCCAACTCATCAAGTCTGGCCTACCTTAATAACCCGCCACCGGGCACCAACCCCACCGACACGCCCGACCCCAATCCGGCACCCCCTCCCCCGCAACTCCGCAACCGCGCCCAACCTCAGCGCGCGCCTCTGAACCTGGAACAGGACTTGATGGATATCGACACCGGAACCGACACGTCCAGCGCAGCGCATGACACCTCGCCAGATCACGCGCCAGAACGCGGACTCAAGCGCGCCCGGCCTGACACTGATGATGCCGAGGCGCTCGAACATTCCGAACCCGTCTATAAGCAACGGCGTACCGACTCACCGGAACCGGTAGCACCCGCTATTGGCTTATCACCGGAAGCCATAAAAACCGAGTTGCTGGACGCCGTTACTCACGGCAAGCTCGACAGATTGCAGTCGCTAGTGAATCAGACAGAAAACTTCAAAAATATTTTTGATGGCAATTTATGGGAAGTCGCTGCTAAACACGGCCATGTGGCCGTCATCGATTGGCTCTCCAGGCAAGCCGAAAGACTTGAGCTGCCCAAACCTCAATACAACCGACTATTTGAGATAGCCGCGGGCCATGGGAAGATTGACATCCTGCAATGGCTTGCCAAGCAAGGATGCAATATTCAGCACGTAAACCGGGACGGCAACAATGCCCTCACCCTCGCCGCAAAACCCGGACATCTCGAAGTCGTGAAATGGCTCGTCGGGCAGGGGTGCAATATTCAGCAGGTAAACGTGAACGGCGACAATGCCCTGACCCTCGCCGCCGGGTCCGGCCATCTTGAAGTCGTGAAATGGCTTTTCGAGCATGAGTGCGATATTCAGCAGGAAAATAGCCTTGGCGACAATGCCGTGACCCTCGCAGCGAATGGTGGTCATCTTGAACTCGTCAAATGGCTTTTCGATCATAACTGCTCTGTTCATCAGGTAAATCAGCACGGCGACAATGCCGTGACTCGCGCAGCAAAGCGGGGCCATCTTGAACTCGTCAAATGGCTTGCGGATCATGGGTGCAATATTCAGCAGTTAAACGGGGACGGCGACAATGCACTGACCCTCGCCGCAGAGGCCTGCCATCCTAAAGTCGTGCAATGGCTTGTCGAGCAGAGGTGCAATATTCAGCAGGTAGACAAGTACAAGGAAAATGCCCTGAACCTCGCCGCAAATGCCGGTCATCTTGAAATCGTAAAGTACCTTGCCGAGCACGGATGCAATATTCAGCAGGTAAACGTGAACGGCGACAATGCCCTGACCCTCGCCGCCGGGTCCGGCCATCTTGAAGTCGTGAAATGGCTTGCCGGGCAGGGATGCACTATTCACCAGATTGACGTGTACGGCAACAATGCCCTGAACATCGCCGCAAAAACCGGCCATCTTGAAATCGTAAAGTACCTTGCCCAGCACGGGTGCAATATTCAGCAGGTAAACGTGAACGGCGACAATGCCCTGACCCTCGCCGCAGATGCCGGCCATCTTAAAGTCGTGCAATGGCTTGTCGAGAAGGGGTGCAATATTCAGCAGGTAGACAAGTACAAGCAAAATGCCCTGATCCTCGCCGCAGAGGCCGGCTATATTGAAACCGTAAAGTACCTTGCCGAGCACGGGTGCAATATTCAGCAGGTAACCGTGAACGACCACAATGCCCTGACCCTCGCCGCCGGGTCCGGCCATCTTGAAATCGTAAAGTACCTTGCCGCGCACGAGTGCAATATTCAGCAGGTAAACGTGGACGGCGACAATGCCCTGACCCTCGCCGCCGGGTCCGGCCATCTTGAAATCGTAAAGTACCTTGCCGCGCACGAGTGCAATATTCAGCAGGTAAACGGGGACGGCGATAATGCCCTGATCCCCGCCGCCGGGTCCGGCCATCTTGAAGTCGTGAAATGGCTTGTCGAGCAGGGGTGCAATATTCACCAGGAAAATACGTCCGGCAACAACGCCCTGATCCGCGCCGCAGAAGCCGGTCATCTTGAAATCGTAAAGTACCTTGCCGAGCACGAGTGCAATATTCACGAGGAAAACGAGGACGAGGACAATGCCCTGACCCTCGCCGCAAATGCCGGTCATCTTGAAATCGTAAAGTACCTTGCCGAGCACGGATGCGATATTCAGCAGGTAAACCAGTACGACGACAATGCCCTGACCCTCGCCGCAAGCGGCGGCTATCTTGAAATCGTAAAGTACCTTGCCGAGCACGGATGCGATATTCAGCAGGTAGATTGCGACGGTGACAATGCCCTGACCCTCGCTGCATACGGCGGTCATCTTGAAGTCGTGCAATACCTCGCAGAAAAAGGTTTGAATATCAATCAGGTAAATTTTTTTGGCTACACTGCTTTAGACGCGTCAATTCGTTCTAAGCATAGCAACATTGCGTGCGATTTGATTATGCGGGGAGCGGACTTGATGATTGGCTCTCCTCCTCACTCGGATGGCTATTTATTTAGTGCGCTCGATCTTGGAGATACAGTTCTAATCAACATGTTGATCGACCGCCATGATGTCTCTCAGCGCTCCGAATCAGGCTACACGCCACTGATGTTCGCCGCAGAAAATAAACTCATCGAGGTTGCAGTACCCCTGATTCGAGCCACCCTGCAAGTTCCTGGTGGTAGAGCACTTGTACACGAAGCCTGCCAAATTGATACCGACCCCTTGTTCAAGGAGTTGCTGAAAAATCCTTTTATCATTGACAACGATCCCTCAACTTTCAGCTCGCTGTCGTCAGAGGGCGCACTGACAATACAGACCAGCATCGTTCTTGATTATGTTTTTGCGCAGGTTGAGGTCCTGTCAAGCCTCCAAAATCAGCTCGGTTCGGCTAAGTCAATGACACTCATGCAGATAAAATCTGCACAGGTAGGCGTGCTGGCAGGCCTGCCTGCCTGGAAGATTGAAAATCACATTGACAAAATCTTCAAGAGAAAATTGACGCCTTCTTTATTGCCGATACAGAAAAGGGTAGCCACATTTATCAGCGAGGATATCGAAGTACTCGCCACGCAGGCCAATGGTTGGGAAGATACTCATCTGGTTCCCGTCATTGAACATCTTTATCCATCCTGCCTGATGCATGCTCTTTCTGCACACAACACTATTGCTATCGTCAAAGAGCTGACCGATAAAGGGCTTTATCACCCCATCGCCCGGCGAATAGCGGCCGCGTGGACGAGCGCATGGGCCGCCCTGTCCGCAGAGGCCACACCCCTGCTTCGACCCATGCCCGCAGCACAGATCGATGATTGGGATCTTGAAGACCTTGGCGACCTCGACCCGATCACCGGCGAAGTGGTGATTAGACCTGATACGGTAGCGCGCAATATCGGCGGATTTATCGACTCGCTCACCGGCGCCGAACTCCTTCGGGCATTCAGTGCCGCATTGCGGCGGGAATTTGATTCAGTTGGAGCAGGTGTTTTGCGCATCAACAACACGCAATTGTCTGAGCAGAGCAAAAATTTATACGCCGATCTGATCGGGCGACAGCTTCATCTGATCGCGCAGTTCTGGAGAGCAGAATTATCATGACTGAAAACCGGGCCTTGCTCCACGCTGCTGAACCGGACATACGTAAAAAAAAATGGCAGCGTGCTGGTGATCTCCCACGACCGCTGCTTCCTCGACCGCATCGCCACCCACATTCTGGCGTTCGAAGGTGACTCGCAAGTCACCTTCTTCGACGGGAATTATCAGGAATACGAAGCGGACAGGAAAAAGCGCCTCGGTGAAGAAGGCACCAAGCCGAAGCGCATTTGTTACAAGCCGCTACGTACCTGAGAGATTTATTGGCTGAGGCCAGTCGGCGTCATCGACTGACCGACGGCCTTGCTCCGCGTCGAAACAGCACCATATCGCATCAATACCTCTGCTACCGTTAAAAAGCCTAGCTTGATGACATTGTCGATTGTGCTGCGACCGCTATAAATCCCGGCCAACTGTTCCTCGACAAAACCAAATTCAAGCAAACTACGTGTCACTATGGGATGATTTCTAAATGCAGCGATCATCAGTGCATTCAATCCCTCGTTATTCTTTTGTTTCACCAAAGTTTCTGCATAATCTGATGCCAGAAAAACTCTGACTGCGCTCTCATGGCCATTTTGCGCTGCAAGCATCAGTACATTAAATCCGAGTTTATTCTTGGCTTGCAAAAGGGCGGCGGCGAAAGGTGACTGCAGCAAAATATTGACTACCGGTACGTGACCTTTAGCGGCTGCGACTTCCATCGCATTCACTGGCTGATCATGGCTGCTTTGGGCCAGCTCCCGGGCATGCTCTGATTCGAGCAGAATTCTGACCACGCCAGCACGCCCTCGCCATGCCGCCACCGTTAGCGCATTGACTCCTTCCCTAGTTCTGCCTTGTGCCAGTGCTGCACCATAGGGTGAGGCCAGCAAAATAGGGATCACTGCCTCATGACCGTTCGCTCCATTAATTTCCAGAATCCGAATCACCGCAAGCACAGCCCCCTTCCCTGCGGCAAAGCTCAAGGGGAACATCCCCGCCTTGGATTGCTGCATAACCAACTTGCCGCGACTGGTCAGTGAAAATAGATCGTCCATCGTCAGGAGATCATTGTTTGCAATAGCGTGGAACAAGGCATTTTTTCCTTGGTCATCTGTCACCATCGCAATCTCGCTGGCGTCTTGACGACGCAGGATGCCTGAGATCACTGCACTGTTGCCATTCGCGATTGCTGAATGTAATTCATGGGCTTTGGTGACAATCGCATCTTGAGAAAAACTTGGGCATGTTTCCTGCGATGCCGAAGCGACGACTGAACTGCTGTTGGAAAAATTTTGCCAAATGATATGGACTGGAACTCTTGGCGCGATGGATTTCATGACGGGCTGGCCAACCCCAAGTCCGGGAGGCAGTGTTGAGGGATATGACAGCGTATCGACTCGAGGCTTTTGCTGAACCGGCTGAAAAATAGAACGGGCTGAACCAATGGCGTTTTCTTGAGTGCGTTTCATGATAATTAATCCGTAAAATCAGACCCAGATGGGTAGATAATTTTCAGCTTTGGTTCCCTTGTCTCCGACCCATGCATCAATACCTCATGCCTATGACATCAGATGCTCCTACCACCGCTGTCGCCGCGCTCGATATTGGCGGCACGAAAATGGCGGCCTGCGTCGCTACCGCAAGCGGTCCGCTGCTGCGCGTTGTGCAGTCAACCCTCACCTCCGGCACGCCAGACACCATCGCACGTCAGGGACTGCGCCTGATCGACGAGTGCTGCCAGCAGCTGCAGATAGATCCTGCCGTTGTGCAGTCTGTTGGCGTGAGCAGCTGCGGCCCGTTCGAGTTGCGTGACGGCGCAATCGGCATCATTCCGCCCAATCTGTGCGGTGGTCTGCCCAACCGTGACGATCTGCCGAATGACTGGACCTTCCTGCCGCTGGAGTCGGTGCTGCGCAAGCGCTTTTCCCCAGTGGGCTCAGTGCGTATTGCGAATGACTGCGTCGCCGCGCTGCACGGTGAGCGCGCATTCGGTACAGCGCCCGCAAATTCGATCTATGTCACTTGGAGTACCGGCATTGGCTTTGGCTTGTGCGTTGATGGTCACATCCTCAATGGCAAGGCGGGCAATGCCGGACATGCGGGCCATATGCTGTTGTCTGAGACTTCGGATGCGCTATGCGGCTGCGGTAATCGCGGCGATCTGGAAGGCATGATCGGCGGTCGCAATGTCGGCAAGCACCTCGGCAAGCCGCTTGAGGTCATCTTCCGCGATGCGCAAGGTGGTGATGCAGCGGCACTCGACGTCGTAAAAGACGCAGCGCGCTGGTTCGGCCGCGCACTGTACAACCTGACGACCATTCTCGATACGGAAGCCATCTTCATTGGCGGCAGCGTGTGGCGGCACAATGAGGCACTGCTGGCGCCTCTCGTTCAGCGCGAAATCGACGATCGCTTTCCAGCGCTGACCCGCGACGTCACTGTGCAAAGCACGACGCTGGGCGAACTGGTCACCGACCTGGGTGCGTTCTCCCTGGTCATGCCCGCCGATTGGATCGCGGACTGGCGGGCGCAACGCCCGTGGGAGACGCTGCGGTCGGTGCCACTGGCCGAGACCCGCTGAATACCCTAACGAATGTCTCCGTGAATATCCACTCGACTTTCGCCTCACACCATTGACCCAAAGCCGCTACAATCCCGCGTCTAAAAACAATAAATGGAGATGGTGTGGCTTCCCTCTTTCCCGATCCGCTGGTCATCACCGGACTCGCCAAAAGCTTTGGCGCACGACGCGCCGTCGACAGCGTCAGCTTTGGCGTAGCCTCAGGCGAATTTGTTGCGCTGCTGGGCCCCAATGGCGCGGGAAAATCCACCTTGTTTCAGATGCTCTCGGGCTTGTTCGTGCCGGACGAAGGCACTGCCGTCGTGGCCGGTGCCGATATCGGCCAGTCACCTATTCCCGCACTAGCCAGGCTGGCTATCGTCTTTCAGCAACCGGCGCTGGATCTGGATCTGTCGGTCGAAGCCAATATGCGCTTCCAGACTGATTTGCATGGCATTGCCCGCACCGAAGCAAAAACCCGGATCGCGCACTGGCTGGAGCGTTTCGGCCTGACTGAGCGCGCGACCGAGACCTGCCGCCAGCTCTCAGGCGGCACGCGGCGCAAGGTCGAGCTGGCTCGCGCGCTGTTGTCGGAGCCACAACTGCTGCTGATGGATGAAGCCACGGTCGGCATTGATCCTGCCTCGCGCGCCTCGATACTGAGCGATGTGAAAGCGCTGTGCCGCGAGCGCGGCATGGGCGTGCTGTGGGCCACGCATTTGGTGGATGAAGCCGAAGCCGCCGATCGTGTCGTTGTGATGGCAGCGGGCAAAGTGCGCTTCGATGGCACACCGAAAGAACTGATCAAACAAAACAAGCACACCAACCTGACTGATGCCTTCCTCGATCTGACGCGCACGGAGGGCAAACCATGAAGCTGCTGCATGCACGTCTGGCGCTGGCGGCCATTACCGGTCGCGAAGTCCATAAATTCCTGCGTCAACCGGGGCGGCTTGCGTCGTCGCTGGTGCGACCGCTGCTGTGGATGGTGGTGTTTGCTGCAGGTTTTCGGCAGATGCCGGATCTGGGCAATGTGATGCCTTTCAATCCGGATCTCGACTACCGTCTGTACATGGTGCCGGGGCTGGCGCTGATGGTGTGCCTGTTCAATGGCATGCAATCGTCACTGGCGATGGTTTATGACCGCGAGATGGGCGTCATGCGCCTCTTGCTCACCGCACCGCTGCCGCGCGGCTATCTGCTGGCCTGCAAACTGGCCGGCGGCGCATTCTTGTCCGTGCTGCAGGCGCTGGCCTACATGATCCTCGTAGTGGTCTGGAATATTGGCCTCTCGCCCTGGCAGGTGCTGACTGCCCTGCCCGCTCTGGTGCTGGGCGCGCTGATGCTGTCGGCGTTTGGTCTGATGCTCTCGGTGTATATCAAGCAGCTGGAGAATTTTGCGGGCACGATGAATTTCGTGATCTTCCCGATGTTTTTCCTGTCGTCCGCGCTGTATCCGATTCAGCGCATGCAAAATGCCGGTGCTGAGTGGATTTATCTGGTCTCGTCCTTCAATCCGTTCACGCACGCCGTCGAAGCACTGCGCTATGCGCTGTACGGAAAAATCGCGCCTCTCTCGCTGGCGGTGGTCGTGATCTCGTCGCTGGTGTTTTATCTGGTAGCAGCAGCGGGCTACGATCCGCAGCGGGGGCTGGTGAAGTCTGGTCGGGGCTGATCACCCGGCCACGCCGCCTTGTTGCCCCCGTCACCGGCTGCCCGCGAATTCTTCGCCGGGCGGCTTTTTTCTTTGCGAAATCAAATTTTTATTCGCATTTTTGTGCGTTTATCGGAACAAATGCGCAAAAACCGCCACAGAATTTAGCGCCTTACAGCCCGTCCTCTTGGGTGAAGCCGTTTTCTCTGACTGGATTTTGCGACTATGAGCCGACCCATATCTTCCTCAAGCACCGTCACCATCAACCGCGATCAAGCTATCGATCAAGATGCGTTAAACAAAATCAAGACATTCAAGAAAAGTCTTGGGCCTAATGATCGCGTTCTAGTCCAAAACTCAGGCACCACAACGGTTTACACACAACATAAAGAATCCGTATCAGAAAAATTTATTCGAAAATTAGATAATCTCGAAAAAAATGCAAAGGCTGCCTGGTCCCATGTGCGCGATTCGTTTTCCGGCAAAAACCAAGGGAATGGGTCCGAGGCGACGAAAAACGTAAAAGATACACCGACACAAAAATCTCCCATCTCAATCAGCGTCAAACAATTTAACTTGCTGATTACCCCGTTTAACAACACCTGCATAATTCCGGTTTTAGATAATCTAGCTCACCAAAGGGACAATTTAAAAGATCTAGGACGGTTGAGCTGCGAAATGAATCTAGAAAATGCGCTTAAATTTTTTTCGACCGATCCTCAAAGTCTCGCAAAAGTCGAAAAAGAATTTTCCGCTTTTCTACAATTCGCGCAAGCGCAAGGACGCGGAGAAAGTGTGACGCATCAAAACAGAGACGCCATTGACTTTGCAAAGCGCTGGGCGGCTGTCCCAACCTCTGAATACAAGGAATTGAAGGCGCGGTTTGGCGAAACTTACCTTGCCATCTTCGACGCAGCATTTGCACTTTCAACATTTGATTTGACAAATCGATTTGACAAGTCTTAGCGGCACCGTCCGGATTTTTCGAACAAAATCACGACCGCGCCTTCAATCATCATCCCGCCCCAACTCATCCTTCACCGCCTCCTCCGGCGGGCATTTCATAAACCTCAGCAAAAAACCCTCCCGCCAGTCGATACCCTCTTCGCCCAGATAATTGTTCTGCACGTAATAAGCCTGCTGCTCGCTGTTGAGGACTTTGCGGCAGCTGGTGAAATAATCATGACCAAATTTTTTGAACTGCAGCACATGCACGAGCTCATGAACGATGAATGAGTTGTCCATCGGATCGGTCGGATTGAGTGTGTCGCGCAGATAGATTCGGTAACTTTCGGTATCGAATAATGCCGCGACACTGTTGCAGGTTCCTGGCGCCTCCGGGCAGACCTTTTGCGCCAGGACTTGGGCGCTGACCTGCTCGATGGCGGGCAGGTCCGCCGGGTCGACGGCCGGCAGGCCGGAAAAACGCACCGCTGCTGCGAGAAAACGTGCCATTAATTCTGCGGTGAGCGTCATTGGATTGCCTTGATCTAGTCAGTATTTTTGCGGAGATGCTCTCCACATGAAGGATTCATGCCACCCCGGCTCGGCTGACTCTGACTCGCCTCTGTCCGAGTGTCACAAAAGGCATCTGTTGAATTTTGTGACACTCGGACTTTTCTGTACCAGAACAGAGCGCCGCACTTGAGCGTTTTTGCGGGTTATGGCTCAGTTGCATCAAAAATTTTGATGGCATGGCCTTTGCCTTGTTAAAACTGTTGCTTCTCGTCTGTGGCTGCACGCCACGCACAGCGCTTGCAACCGAATAGCCAAAATTGGCATAACTAAGGGGGAGAAATTAATGAAGAGGAAACTACTGGCGTCTCTGGTCGGCATGGCGCTGATCACCGGTTCGTCGGCATTTGCCGCTGGCGTAACGGACGCAATGATAGAAAAAGATGCCCAAAGCGTCGGTGACGTTCTGTCCTGGGGTATGGGTCAGCAGGGTCAGCGGTACACACCGCTGGACAAGATCAATGCAGGCAATATCTCCAAACTGGTTCCGGCCTGGTCGTTCTCGTTTGGTGGCGAAAAGCAGCGCGGTCAGGAATCGCAGCCACTGGTCCACAACGGCAAAATGTTCGTGACCGGCTCCTACTCACGTATTTACGCACTCGATGCGAAAAGCGGCAAGAAGCTCTGGAAATACGAGCACCGTCTGCCTGAAGGCATCATGCCTTGCTGCGACGTGATCAACCGTGGCGCTGCCCTGTTCGACAACCTGGTTATCTTCGCAACGCTGGACGCACAGTTGGTCGCGCTCGATCAGAACACCGGTGACGTGGTCTGGAAAGAGAAAATCGATGACTACGCTGCAGGCTATTCAGCCTCTGCTGCGCCGCTGATTGCCAAAGGTCTGTTGCTGACCGGCGTGTCAGGTGGCGAATTTGGCGTGATCGGTCGTGTTGAAGCACGCGATCCCAAGACCGGCAAGATGGTCTGGACACGTCCCGTGGTCGAAGGCCACATGGGTTACAAGTACGAAGGCGGCAAGGCCATAGAAAACGGCATCTCCGGCACGACCAACAAGACCTGGCCTGGCGATCTGTGGAAATCGGGCGGCGCCACGACCTGGCTCGGCGGCACCTATGATGCAACCACTGGCCTGGCTTATTTTGGTACCGGCAACCCTGCACCGTGGAACAGCCACCTGCGCCCTGGCGACAACCTGTTCTCGACCTCGACAGTCGCTGTCGATGTCGCGACCGGCAAGATCACCTGGCACTATCAGAAGACCCCGAATGACGGCTGGGACTATGACGGCGTGAATGAATTCATCACGTTCGACATGGACGGCAAGCGCATGGGTGCTTCGGCTGACCGTAACGGTTTCTTCTACGTGATCGATGCGAAAAACGGCAAGCTCAATGGCGCTTTCCCATTCGTCTCGAAAATCACTTGGGCAACCGGCATCGATCTGAAAACCGGCCGTCCGAACTACGATCCGGCCAACCGTCCTGGCGACCCCACCAAAGGCCCGGATGGCAAGAAGGGTAATGTCGTTTTCTCCGCACCTTCATTCCTGGGTGGCAAGAACCAGCAGCCGATGGCTTACAGCCCGAAGACTGGCCTGTTCTATGTACCCGCCAATGAGTGGGGCATGGAAATCTGGAATGAGCCTGTGACCTACAAGAAAGGCGCAGCTTATCTGGGCGCTGGCTTCACCATCAAGCCACTGCATGATGACTACATCGGTGCCATGCGCGCGATTGACCCGAAGACTGGCAAGATCGTCTGGGAAAACAAGAACTCGGCGCCTCTGTGGGGCGGTGTGATGACCACCGGCGGCAATCTGGTGTTCTACGGCACACCGGAAGGCTTCATCAAGGCGGTCGATGCCAAGAACGGTAAAGAACTGTGGAAGTTCCAGACCGGTTCGGGCGTTGTAGCTCCTCCGATTAGCTGGGAAGAAGGCGGCGAGCAGTACGTCGCTGTTGTATCCGGCTGGGGCGGTGCTGTGCCTCTGTGGGGCGGCGAAGTGGCCAAGAAGGTCAACACGCTCGAGCAGGGTGGTTCCGTCTGGGTCTTCAAACTGCTGAAGTAAAAAGTTTTACTCCCGCCTGCACTGGGATACGGAATTCGGTAGGTCATCCCGTGCAGTCTTGGCCGACGGCGTATGCCGTCGGCTTTTTTATGCGTGACTGTTATTCAATATTTTCTGGCTGATGCGCAAAAAACAAGACGCGCGCGATCGCAACCACTGCAGGATGTGTCTCTAGGGAAGTTTGAATTCAGTCAGCGCCATCGTGATCTTGCCAGATGAATAGTAGGCTGACTGCAAGAGCTCGGTGCGCTCTACTTTGACCAGACCGACACCTTTGCAATACCACTCGCGATTGACAACGGGTATATCGCGAAAACCCTGGACTGCATCCACATACAACGCGAAATTGCCGATACCGGCCACGCGTGCGCATGACTTGAACGTACCCGCCTCTACAGAAAGCGTTTCATCAATAGCCTCAACGGTGTAGGTCAACAGCACCTTGGGCATTTTTGTCGTACCCATACCCATTTCAAGTTTGGGTGCAATCACGAACAACTCCGTTGGCACCATCCAGCTTGCACCAACCGTGACGGGTAGCTTCAGTATGACCTGCGGATTGCGATCGAGCTTGGCCTGCTCATCTGCATCGATACGTTGGGCTATACGGACGATGCGATCTTTTTCTTTGCGCAACCAGTATTCGATACCAATCGATCCGGACATCTCGGCACGGCGCACGATGACTTCGCCCGCCTCCGTATCAACCGTACGATCGACGCTCAGGACATAGGTGTCATGCGTGATGGTGTTATTGATATCGGAGGTGACGTCGTATTCCCAAGTTGCACCCACCGGTAACGGAAAATACGAATCACCCACCGGCAGTGACTGAGAGCATCCGGCCAATACCAGCATGGCCGGAATGAGAGAGAAGCACTTCATCATCACTTCTCCGGCATGCGCGCGGCGGGCGCATCGCTGATCTTGAGTTTGACTTTTTTCTCGGTGTTCATCTTCAACCATGAACCGCCGCTGCCGCCACCACCACCTTCGATCACAGCGACCTGACGTATACCCTGACGACTACGACGTTGCGACTCAGAGATTTCAGAGTGATTATCTTTCAGGTAGGGCAGCTTGTAACCCCGCGGCACTGTACCGGGGCGCTGCGTATCCAGCGGTGATATCCACAGGTAGATCGCGCCATCGATACCTTTGGCGGGATTCGGCTCTTCAATCACCGCAGAAACGATGATGAATTTTTCCGGCAGCATGCGCGGTGTCGGCCAGCCCAGCATGTCTTCGAAGGTGTAATTGGCGACAAAATAACTTGTGGTCACCACAAGAATCATTACCAGCTTGATCCAGCGTTTCCAGGAGGTCGCCAGACACAGAACCAGCAGCAGTATCGCAATGGTCAGGTACAGGAAGGTCAGGAGAATTGAGATATGGGTCATGTCTGCGGAACGATCTGTTTAGGTAAAGTATTGATGTCTCTGACGCTGCCATCGGGGTCGACGGTGAATCGTGCGGCGGTCGCCTCATCGCCCTTGCGGTCCAGCCTGAGCGTGCCGTAATACACGATCTCGGCGCGGGGGTTCACTTTGACAACGGAAATCGTGGCCTCAACGGCTTCGCGATTTTTACTTTCGTAGTACTGCACGTTGACGGTGTATTCGCCGGCGGAAAACCCCCGAATCGTCACGACTTCCTGATTGATCGGGTTGACCACATCGCGGCCGTTCACCTTGATCGAATCGCCTGCCAGACCACGGTCATCGCGATCCAGATGCATCAGACCTGCCTCACGCGACCGGAACCACACCACGGCGCCCGCCGGGTCCTGCACATAGGTGTCCAGATCATTCGGGTTCATGTCAGGCCAGGTGACCGTGATGATGAATTCCGCCTTGGCTGGAATGTCCCCTTCTTTTTTTGCTTTCGGGTTCATCGCCAGCAGCGCGATGATGAAACAAAAGACAAAAGCAATCAGGATATTGAACAGCATGTCATAGAAGGGATCGACCTCCCCTTCGCGACGCTTCTTGCGCAGGCTCACTATCGATCCTGATGGGTCAGCGTAACCAGCTGCGTCTCTGCCAGCTCCAGCGAATCTGCGAGTATGCCGTCACCGCAACGATCCAATCTGACCAGCTGTATGCCCAGCAGCATGTTCGCCACCAGACCCACCGCAGTCGTCAGGAGCGCAATGCCCAGGCCACCCGTCAGCGTCTTGAGCAGCGTCTGCGACTGCGAGGCGTCAAAGTTTTGTATCTGTGAAATTTCAATCGCCAGAATGGAGAAACCGATGACTTTGCCCAGCAGACCCAGTTTGATTTGTATGCCATTGACCCACCAGGCGGATTCGCTGGGACCATGCAGGCGCTCGGCCAGCACCTCAGTGAGCTGCGCATTGTCATAGTCATGACGACGACTTTTGTTGAGTAGCGCAGAAAAATAAGCATGCACTGCGGTCGCAGCGTTTTCAGGCAGGGTCGCAGGTGCATAAGCGCTTGCAGCGAGCTTCCACGCATCCAGCGAGTGACGCTCATGCATCAAGGCCCACGCGCGCAGGCCGACCCAAAGCGTAGCGCCTGCAAACACCGCGATGATCATCAGCGTAATACCCGTGGGATCAGCCGCGACCAGCACACCCCAGATATTGGCGCGCCACATCAGAAAGGACGCAAATATCAGCAGGCCGACAAAGCACAACCATTGGAGAAAGAGCCGGTCTGCTCCGGAAGTTGGGGAGACTGTGGCACGGGGCTGAAAAAGTCGGGAAAGCGGAAAAAGCCGGCGCGCCGCGTCAGTCATGTCAGGTAACCTTGTCTCGTTCTTCTTTTATCGGTATCGCGGCGTAACGCATGGAGTTGGCATCGTTTCGATATACCAGCGGCTTTTCTTCTTTCCGCGGCGCCTGCGCCTGCAATACGATTTTCTTGACGTCGTCATGCTGTGCCGATTTGCTGCACACAGGATCGGCGTTTTCAGCGTCCCCGGTCAGCGCGTAGGCCTGACAACGGCAACCACCGAAATCTTTTTCCTTGTCAGGACAACTACGACAGGGTTCTTTCATCCAGCCATAGCCACGATAACGGTTGAATGCATCGCTGTTATACCAGATATCTTTCAGAGTTGTCTCTGTGACATTGGGGAATTGCAGACCCGGCAAGCTTTTCGCTGCGTGACAAGGCAATGCCGCGCCATCGGCTGCAACAGCAAGAAACACTGAACCCCAGCCATTCATGCAGGCCTTGGGACGCTCTTCGAAATAATCCGGCACGACGAACAGCAATTTGATTTTGTTACCCAGTTTCGCGCGATATTCATTCACTGTCGCCTCAGCGCGCACCAGTTGCTCGCGCGTAGGTATCAGCTGGTCGCGATTGACCAAACCCCAGCCGTAGTACTGAGTATTGGCAAGCTCGAGATATTCAACCTCCATCTCCACGGCCATTTCGATGATGCGGCCAATATGATCCAGGTTGTAGCGATGCAGTACGACGTTGAGCACCATCGGGTAATCGTATTTCTTGATCAGCTTGGCGACACGATTCTTCAGATCGAACGTCTTGGTACTGGAGAGGAAGTCATTCATCTCCTTGGTCGAATCCTGAAACGAGAGCTGAATATGATCGAGCCCCAGGTCTTTCATGCGCGAGATGCGCGCTTCGGTAAGACCAACACCGGAGGTGATGAGGTTGGTATAGAAACCGAGCTTGTGCGCTTCATCAATGAGCTCTTCAAGATCATCACGTACCAGCGGCTCTCCGCCAGAAAACCCCAGCTGTGCCGCACCCAGCGCACGCGCCTGACGCAGCACGTCTTTCCACTGGTCCGTTGTGAGTTCCTTGCGGTTCTCCGCGTAGTTCAACGGGTTGTAGCAGAACACGCAATGCAGCGGACACTTGTAAGTAATCTCGGCCAGCAACCACAATGGTGGCGGCACTTGCGTCGTTGTTGTGGTGGGTGTGATCTCAGACAATCCAGCCTCGCTCGGTTGCAATTTCAATAAATCCGGTGACATCTTTTTCCAGGCCTGTGGCATTGAAGGTTTGCTCAATGTCGTCGATGATGGCCTGCACGTCGCGCTCACCATCACAGCGCTTGAGAATTTCACCTGCGCTCTGATTCAGTTTGACCATGCCTTCCGGGTACAGCAGCACATACGCCCCCTGCGCCTCTTCCCATTGCATGCGGAACAGTCGCGCGAGTTTCGGCTTTAGGGTAAGTTCACTCATCAGGGTCTCTCAGGGATAAGCTTTTTCGATAGCATCCGAAATCGCCCACAACACATCCAGTTTGAATTGCAAAATCTCCAACGCGCGTTCCTGCTGTTCGCGCGTGGTGAAATATTCGAGCGTGACGGCAAGACCATGTTCGACGTCGCGCTCGGCGAGTATGACGCGACTGCGGAAGTAAGCGAGGCCCTCTTCCTTGACCCACGAATAATGCGTAGGCCAGTTGGCCAGACGATCCTTGTGAATCTTGGGCGCAAACATTTCGGTCAGTGAAGAACAAACCGCCTCTTGCCACGGACGGCTGCGCGCAAAATTGACGTAGGCATCCACTGCAAAACGTACACCCGGCTCGACTTTTTTCAGCGACCACAAATCTTCGCGGGAGATGCCGGTCGCCTCACCCAGACGCGTCCAGGCTTCAATGCCACCGGGCTTGTCACCCCATCCATCGTGATCATGAATGCGCTCTATCCACTTGCGCCGCGTTTCACGATCGGGACAATTGGACATGATGGCTGCATCTTTCACAGGAATCATGACCTGATAATAGAAGCGATTGATCACCCAGCCGCGGATCTGATCTGGCGTGAGTTCGCCATTGTTCATCCGAATATTGAACGGATGGTTGATGTGATAGCTCTTGCCTCTGGCGCGCAGATTTTCTTCGAACTCTTCGCGACTCCAGGGCATCTGTTCCGTCATCTTGGTTGGTGCGTTCATACGTTGATCTCCATGCCATCAAATGCGACTTCGATACCGTGCTTCGCAAGTGCTGCGTGCTCGGCCGAGTCTTCGTTCAAAATCGGATTGGTGTTATTGATATGGATAAGCACCTTGCGGCGCTGCCCCACACCGTCGAGTACCTCGATCATGCCACCGGGGCCTGACAGTTGCAGATGGCCCATGTCAGCCGCTGTCTTTTGCGTCAGGCCCAGCGTGATCATTTCGTCGCCTGTCCAGACGGTGCCGTCAACCAGCACGCAATCGGCTTTTTGCATCGCTTCCCGCACATGCGGCTCGATTTCACCGAGGCCCGGCGCATAAAACAGCGTCTTGCCGGTCTCGGTATTTTCAATCAGCAGCCCGTTGTTGTCACCGGGCTGAGGATTGGCGCGATGCGGCGAATACGGCGGCGCCTTGCTCTTCAATGGCATCGGATGAAAGCGAATACCTGCAATGCCGGGCACTTCAA
Organism: Oxalobacteraceae bacterium; assembly: GCA_021298975.1. Taxonomy (GTDB): domain Bacteria; phylum Pseudomonadota; class Gammaproteobacteria; order Burkholderiales; family Burkholderiaceae_D; genus Pernthalerella. The sequence goes on along the minus strand of JAJTGC010000006.1, from coordinate 78,075 downwards.
TCGGTGCGAAACGCGTCTGGTCTGCAGACAGTCCGTTAATCTGGTGATGCTCGACACCACAATAATGCGACAACACTTTGGCCAGTGGCAGCCCGTGATTCAAATCGTCCCAGACCGAATCAGTGCAATAAAGATTGAGCTTCTTTTTACCTTCGCGCAGCATCAGCAACCCGGTGATGTGATCAATTTGTGCATCCATCACCATCACTGCAGCAATACCTGAATCACGTATGGCGCGCGCAGGCTGCAGCGCAGGATTGGAGCGCAGTTGGAAAAGAATGTCCGGCGACGCGTTGATCAGTACCCAGTCGGTGCCATTGGCCGATACCGCAATCGATGACTGCGTGCGCGCTTTGGCATTGATGCTGCCTTTGCGAACGCCAGCACAGTTGGTGCAATTGCAATTCCATTGCGGGAAACCACCGCCCGCAGCAGAACCCAAAACAAGAATTTTCATGATTTTCAGGAGGTACTGTTAAGTGTTGTGCTTAGCCGGGAATGCGTAATTTTTAACGCACTCGAGGCCGTTGATGCAAATACCGCTCGTTGCCTGCGCAGGAAAGCGGGGTAGAAAACCGGCTGAAACCATCAGGCCGGAAAAGCAGGTAGGCATTGTCATCTCCTGTCGCCCCTTTGAAAACAGCGCTTTACGCGCATCACGCAAGGTTTTTCAGAAAATTGCGTTGGGGCGAAACTGGTCTCTTGTGTTATTTATTGGCCTCATTCTAGCCCAAAGCCTGCCCGGGAAAATTCATGTCCGTGACACCGTTCGACCAACAAAACCTGCCCACCGGCGATGGTCACACCTTATTTGTGGCCCAGTACGGCCAAACCGACGCACCCGCAGCGGTGGTCTTGCACGGCGGCCCCGGCAGTGGTACCCAGCCTTCGGTGCTGGAATGGTTTGACCTCTCGCGACAGCGTGTGGTGCTGTTTGATCAGCGCGGCGCCGGACAATCTCAACCGCATGGCGAAATTATCAACAATGACAGCACAAAACTGGTCGCTGATATCGAGATGATTCGCGAGCGACTGGGCATTGAACGATGGATGGTGGTCGGCGGGTCATGGGGTGCGACGCTAGCGCTGCTCTACGCGGCACAGCATGCACATCGCATTCGCGCGATGGTTTTACGGGGTAGCTTTCTCGCCAGTCAGCGCGAACTGAATTGGTTTTTTCAATCGCTGCGCGCGATGGCGCCGCTAGCATGGGAACAGATGACCCTCGGCTGGAGTGAAGAACAACAACAGCAGGTGCTCGCCACACTCGGCACACAACTGCTGAAAGGGTCAGAACAAGAAGCGGAGGAAGCCGCCACGCGCTGGGGTGCTTATGAAGAAGCGATCATGCAAGCGATGTCGGGCAAACTGACGCTACCCGCGGCACCATCCAGAGCCTCGGCACGCACGATAGGCAAGTACCGGTTGCAAGCGCATTACCTGCTCAATGCGTGCTTCACCGGCGAAGCCGATGTGCTCAAGGCGGCAAAAGCACTCGCCAACACGCCCACGGTGATCGTGCATGGCAGCCATGATCTGGTCTGCCCGCCTGAAAATGCGGCACGTCTGGCCAAGCTGATGCCTCACGCGCGCCTGGATTGGGTGGTCCGCGGTGGACACACACCCGCCGATCCCTTGATTGCGTCTGCACTGCGCGAGGCCGTGCTGGCGCTGCAAGCATCACCCTGAAACGGAAAACCGGCAACGAGCCATCACTCATGCCCGTTTCAGTCTGATGCCGCCGCTATCTCTGCAGCTTGCGATAAATGGTGTTGCGTGACACGCCCAACGCGCGCGCAGCCGCAGAGACATTCCCGCGATGCTCATCGAGAGATTTTTGTATCGTCAGCAATTCCACGTCTTCCAGTCGGACATTACCGCCAGCGATCACTGTCCTCACCTCGCTTTGCGGCACGATGCCTGTCGCAATGGGCAGCTGACCGACATCATCAAGAAAATCCTCGGGCAGATGCTCGATTTTTACTTCGCGCGAGGATCCTGCCATGACGATGGCGGTACGCAGCAAATTGGTCAGCTGGCGGAAGTTACCCGGCCAGTTGTGGCGCTTGAACAAGGCCATCACTTCGGGCGATACCTTGGGCGGTTCGCCACTGGCTTCTGCGGCCAACAAACGATGAATGACGACATCCAAATCGCTGCGCTCGCGCAAAGGCGGCAGACGAACCACCAGGCCATTCAGCCGGTAATACAAGTCTTCGCGGAACTGCGCTTTTGCAATCATGTCGCGCAAGTTGCGATTGGTCGCACAGATCAGGGCCACATTCACCGGAATGGATTTATTGCTACCTAAGGGCATGACTAACCGCTCCTGCAGCACACGCAACAACCGTGCTTGCAATCCGAGTGGCATGTCACCGATCTCATCGAGGAACAGTGAACCGCCATTCGCCTGAAGTATCTTGCCGGTACTGCCTTTTTTACGAGCGCCGGTAAATGCGCCGTCTTCATAACCAAACAATTCTGATTCGATCAGACTTTCGGGAATCGATGCACAGTTGACGGCAACAAAAGGACTATTGGCACGCGGAGAATCATTGTGTATGGCCTGCGCAAGCAATTCCTTGCCAGTACCCGTCTCACCCGTGATGAGAATGGGGATATCCCGACCCATGACCAGATTGACTTTGTGAATGATCGCGGCAACTTTTTCATCACCCGTATCGAGGTAGTGCAAACTCGAGAGTCGTTGCTGACGCGTGGCTTCGTCACGCGCGCCCACGCGACCCGCCGCGGGTCGCTCGGCGCGCCGCGGCGCCTCTTCCTTAAGCTGGCTTTTTGACTGAAAAAACAGACTCGCCGGCCTCAATTCGGCCCGAGCGGACACCCGCACACCCGTATGCAGGCACAGGTCGAGCAGCGTGGGCATGCTGGTGCGGTAGTGATCGAACAGCGCCGACACCGGCATCCCAAACAGTGAACTGAAGGTGTGCGTCTGCAGCGCCGACAACGGCAGCCCCAGCTGAAACAGGCCGCTGCGATTGGCCGACAGGAAGCGGCCAGACATCGAAAATGAGGCGATACCCTCCATCAAGGTGCCAATAAATTCGGGACGGCTATGAAAATGCAGGGTGATGGAGTCATCGAAGGCGGCCGAGAACAATTGGTTCTCTATCATCTGGGCCGACATGCGCACCAACGCCATGGTGTGCTTGTGAAAACTGCGCTGGTCGCCGGTGACATCAAGCACACCAATCAGACGCCCCTGATGATCGATGATCGGCGCAGCCGAACAGGTCAGAAAATGATTAACAGTCAGATAATGCTGGTCCGCATGCACGAGGGTGGGCGCCTGCTCGGCGATCGCGGTACCAATGGCATTGGTGCCCTTGCTCTGCTCTGACCAGGCAACTCCGGCGCACAAGGCCACGCGATCGGCCTTCTCCAGAAAATCATCATCGCCCATCGCGTGCAGGATCGTGCCCTGCGCATCGGTCAAAATGACCATGCTGTGCGTGTTCACAATCTGCTCGTACAGGGTCTCCATCACCGGCAGCGCATGGCTGCACAGTCCGCGGTTCTCATCGACCTTGCTGACGAGATCTGCTTTCTGTATGGGCGAATAGTCCGGCCGGGATTCGGGCGCCAGACCAAATGACGCCGAGCGGCGGTGAGATTCCTCAATCATGACAGCCTGCTCCGAGGCATGAAATATGCCCGCGGGAGAAAATTGCTTATCCGGCAAGATCAGGCCGGAAGCGTTCACCGATGCTGCGCCGTCCCCGGATTGGGGATTTACTGCCTGAGTCATGTCTCGTCCCGTCTGCCCTGTTGTCTCTTTTTTTATCGTTCTTGCTTTGTGGAATGTAGCACTTGTTCCGTTCTGAAGCAAAAGTCTGATCTTCGGCCTGTTTTGGCTTGACTTGCCACATGGCACGGCTATTGCGGTCGCTTAGGCCGTTCAACCAACCGACTCCGGAGTTTGTCTCATGAAGCTGTTCAATCGCCTCGCCATACGCGGCCTCGGCGCCACCGCCGCCCTTCTTTTTTGTGTGTCTGCGCTCGCGCACGGCGATGTCACGCCCCAAGCCGTTGACACCACGAGCCTGCCCACGCTGGGTGACACATGGTCTGCCGAAAACCCTTACCGCGGCAATGCGGCGGCCATTAGCGTCGGCACCTCGGCTTATGCGCAAAACTGTGCTCGCTGCCACGGCATCGAAGCGATTTCGGGTGGCATCGCTCCGGACTTGCGCTTGCTGGATCGCGATTGCATGACGCAGCCAGCAAACCGCAAAGCAGCCTGCATCAAAGAAAACGACGAATACTATGCAACGACGGTTCGCAAAGGCCGTGTGCGTAATGGTGCGGTCTACATGCCGCCGTTCGACGCCATCCTGCAGCAGGAAGCGGTTTGGGCGATCAAAGCCTACCTCGAAACACGTCGCGAAAAAAAACCCTGAGACGTGCAATGAAGGCGGCGCTTGTGTCAAGCGTCGCCGTGTATGATTCGGTCAATTAAAAAAGCGCCATTCACCAGGCGCACGCCAGGGGACAAGAATGTATCGCTTTACTACGCGCAGCCTCATCATCTGGCTGCTCACCAGCCTTTTCATGGTTTTCCACGGCGCCGCACTGGCCGATATGGAAAAAATTCGCACCAGCGGCAAACTCTCTTTCGCTGTTTACGAGGACTTTGCACCTTTTTCCGGCAAGGCTGGCGGCATTGATGTCGATCTGGCCGAGGCACTGGCGAAAAAGCTGGGACTCAAGGCAACTTTCATTCCCTTCCCCGCCGGCGAAAACATCGACGATGATTTGCGCAACATGGTCTGGAAAGGCCATTACCTCGGCTTTGGGCCGGCCGATGTGATGATGCATGTGCCGGTCGATCGTGCGGTAATGCAAAAAAATGACAAGGTTGAGATTTTTGCGCCCTACTACCGCGACACGATCCGGCTGGCACGCAGCCTGAAAAACATTCCTGATCTGAAGAGCGCTGAATCGCTGGTAGGCAAACGGCTTGGCGCTGAAAAAGTATCGATCTCCGCGATGGTGCTGCTGGGCGATGCGAGTCTGCGTAATAACGTGCAGATTTTCCTCACACCTGCCGAAGCACTGGAAAAACTCAAAGCAGGCGAACTCGATGCTGTCGTTGCAACGCGCTCGGAAATCGAATCGATCATTCGTGACGACAAACAAATTGAAGTGACCGAAGCACCGTTTGAACGTCTGCCCCGCAAAGGCTGGGTGACTGGCATGGCAGTCATCAAAGACAACACCGAACTGGCCAACCTGCTGCAAGCGGCAATCAACGGCATGTTCGAATCCGGTGAAATGGCCGCACTTTTTGCCAAACACGGCGTGCGCTCTGTCAAACCTTAATCACAAGGCATTCGTGTAGCACATGCGCCCGCTGTTCGTTGCACTGCTGCTCTTGTGTGCGCTCTTCCAGAGCGCACAGGCGGGGGTGATGACGAAAGCCACGCTGTCGCAGAAATTCCCCTCGCCCTATATCGTCGGCGACAAAGACACCGAATTACCGGTCTGGCCTATCTTCAAGCAAGAAATGACGTCGACCGAGCTGATCGGCTATGTCTACGAATCGATTGACTTCGTCTCTCTGCCCGGCTTCGCTGGCGCCCCCATCAATTTACTGGTGGCGCTGGATGCCAAGGGCAACTTCATGGATGTGCAAGTGGTCTCGCATCATGAGCCTGTCTTTTTGGAAGGCTACGGCCCACAACCCCTGATCAATTTCGTGAATCAGTACAAGGGTCTGTCACTCACTCAAAACATCACGATTGAAACTGGCACGCGACAAAAATCGCGGATGGATGGTAACAATGTGCGCATCGATGGGGTATCGAAAGCAACAGCTTCGGTACGCATCATCAATCAGACCTTGCTGACCTCGTCACTGGCGGTGGCTCGCAAAAAACTTGGCTTCTCCGGCAGCCACGATCCTGATCAGATCGCGCGCGTGAAAGCGGATTATTTTGAGACGCTCACAGGCGCTCAGTTGTTCGGGAAAAATCTGATCGCGCATTTGGCACTGGCCAATCGCGAGGTAGAAAAAGCCTACGCCGGCACGCCGGGCGAAGGACTGGATACCGAGGGTAATGCCGACCCCGATGGCATGTTCATTGATCTCTACAGTGCACTCGTGTCGGTACCCAGCATAGGCAAAAACCTGCTGGATGCAGCGAGCTGGGAGCGCCTGTCGGGGCGACTGGAAAAAGGCGACCATGCCATTCTGGTGATGTGGGGTGGTCGCTATTCCATTACCCCCGAAGATTTCAAAGCTGGCACGTCACCGGAAAGGCTGTCACTCAAGCAAAGTGGCCTGCCGATTGAAATGCGCGATCTGGATCTGGAGTTGCAGCTGGCAGATGGCACACCACTTTCGCCCGAGACCATGAAAGTGTTTCGGGTGATTGCCCAAACCGGACTGGATTTATCCAAGCCTCTGGAACTGAGCCTGGACACGAAACGTGAAAAGGGCATGGTCTACCCTGAGATCATTCGTCAGTCCTTCGTTTATCGCATCGAGATACCGGAACGCTTTTACGATATACCCGCTGGCGACAACAAGACCTGGGTCAGCATTTGGCAGCAACGAACCATCGATCTGGCAGTGCTTGCCGTCGCTTTGCTGATACTCAGCGTGCTATTGCTGCAGCAGCGATGGCTGACCGCCAACGCACGCCGCTTTACTGTCATACGCATCGGCTTTCTGACATTTACGCTGGGCTTTATTGGCTGGTATGCGCAGGGCCAGCTTTCGATCGTCAACCTGACCGGTGTCGTGCAATCACTGAAAGAAAGCCGCAGCCTGAGTTTCTTCCTGTATGACCCGATGACCGTCTGCCTGTGGACCTTCGTGGCGATCACATTTTTTCTCTGGGGCCGCGCGACTTTTTGTGGCTGGCTGTGTCCTTTCGGTGCTTTGCAGGAGCTGGTTTCGCGACTGGCGCGGTTGCTCCGGATTCCGCAAATCAAACTGCGACGATCGACCGATGCAAAACTTAAAAAAATCAAATACGTCGTGCTGGCATCCATACTGCTCTCGGCCTGGTTTGCACCGGAAGTCGCCGACAGTCTGGTGGAAATTGAACCTTTCAAAACAGGCATTACTTTGTATTTTGTGCGCGCCTGGCCCTTCGTGGCGTATGCACTGGCGATGGTGCTGGCCAGCGCACTGGTCTACAAATTTTTCTGTCGCTACCTCTGTCCGTTCGGTGCTGGACTCGCGATTCTGGGCAAGCTCCAGTTGCTCAAATGGCTGCCACGTCGTGCTGAATGCGGCACGCCCTGCCAAACCTGCCGTCATCGCTGCGACTATCAGGCCATACGCCCTACCGGCGAGATTGACTACGCCGAATGCTTTCAGTGCATGGATTGCGTGGTGATTTATCACAGCGAGACGCAGTGCGCCCCGCGCATCCTGCAAATCAAGCGCGGCGTGACCATACCGATTCGTCCGGTTCAACCGGCGCTGGAGGCACGATGAAACGACGCACGGTACTGACCGCCATGCTGGGTTTGCCGGTACTGGGCGCAAGCGGTCTCTGGCTGCGCGCACCCCAACTGCGCGCGTATACCGATGCCGGGATCGTGTTTGGCACGACCGTATCGATCACCGTGTTGCATGAAAATGAAACGGTCGCGCGCGCAGCACTGTCCTCTGCATTGACTGCCGTGCGCCAAGTGGATGCACTGATGAGTGTGTATCGCACCGACAGCGAGGTCGGGCGTCTGAACCACGACGGACGGCTGAGTCAGCCCGATCCTCGTTTGGTAAAGGTACTCAAATCTGCCCAACATCTGTCAAAGCTGACTGAGGGTGCTTTTGATGTGACGGTGCAGCCGCTGTGGCATGCCGCGAATGCGCAGCAACCGGTGTCAAAAGCCTTGGCACGGGTCGACTGGCACAAATTGGATGTCAGCGATCACGAGCTGCGATTGCGTGACACCGGTATGGCGATCACCCTGAATGGTATCGCTCAAGGTTATGGTGCCGATCAGGCGCTTGCGGCGCTCAAGCGTCATGGCATTCGTCATGCGCTGCTGGATACGGGTGAACTCGCCAGCCTCGGCAACAACGAAGCCGGTGACCCATGGTCGCTCGCCGTGCGTGACCCGCGTGATGAAACCCGGTTCGCACACCGACTCCCGGCAGACGGTCGCTGCCTTGCCAGTTCGGGTGATTATGCGACTCGCTTCAGCGAAGATTTTTCGCAGCATCATATTGTGAACCCGCATACGGGCACATCACCCACCGAGCTGGCTGCCGTCAGTGTGCTGGCGCCGTCAGGCTTGCTGGCCGATGGCCTGTCAACCGCCTGCATGGTGCTGGGGTCGGAAAAATCGCTGGCGTTGGCCGCATCATGGCCGGGCGTGGATGTGTTGTGCATCACGAAGGCAGGTGCGATATATCGTTCGCACGGCTTTCCTCAATCAGCCACGCACGCTTAATCACGTTGATGCTTCGGTAACGTGGCGCCGCAATTGCCACAGAAATTATCTTCCGGTGGCAGACCCTCTTTCAGACATTCCGGGCAAGTGCGCGTGGTCGCTGACACCCGTCGCGCAGTCAGCTCTGCACTGAGTATCCCGGTGGGCACGGCCAGTGTGCCCCAGCCAATCAGCATCATTACCGAAGCAATCGCCCGACCTAAATCTGTCTTTGGCACGATGTCACCAAAACCCACCGTGGTCACCGCCGTAATGGCCCAGTAGACAGCTGTCGGTATGCTGGTAAAACCATTGGTCGGTCCTTCAATCACATACATCATCGTGCCCAGCAGGAGTACCACCAGCATCACAAATGACAGAAAAATCAGAATCTTTCTGCGCGATGCGTACAAGGCATCCAGCAGCACCCGATACTCGGCGACATAAGGCACCAGTTTCAGCACTCTGAATACCCGCAGCAAACGCAGAATGCGTACATCCATCAATGCATAGGCCTCGGGGAAAAACAAGGCCACGTAGGTCGGCAAGATGGCCAGCAAATCAATGACGCCGAACAGGCTCGTCATGTAGCGCAGCGGTTGCCGGACACAGACCAGACGCAGCAGATACTCGGCAGTGAACAGCAGCGTGATGATCCATTCCACCCAGTTGAAAAACTGCGCGTACCGATGGGAGATCGCAGCGACACTATCCAAAACCACTGCCACAACACTGAGGACGATAGCCACAATCAGACACACATCGAAACGACGACCAGCACGCGTATCCGCCTCGAAAATGATGGTGTAAATCCGTTCGCGCCAGCCCGAGACAGGCTTGCCGAATTCCGCGTTGGCCATGGGTGTGTTCATCGGCTCAAGCATACCACCGGCATTTTTTTCCCAAGAATGCCGAAGGGCTTGATCGGTGTCGTGTCCGACCACCTGGCATCCGGATTACGGGAACTCCTCCAAAATCGTCGGGGCCTGCGTGAACGCTGCCCTCGCGCGCAGAAAATGATGTAGCAGTCTGCTTGGCGTATGACCGAGGCCTCAGCCAGCAGCGCAGTCACAGTGCTCGTTCTGTGAAAATTCGATACCTCAGGCCGGCCTGACAGAACAGCTCAGGGGTCACGTAACCGCTGGTGTGATGTCCAGCGATATCTGCAACCCTGACTGAACAGCATGCGGCCGGCCGATTTTGATCCGGAACGATTGATTACCGATCGTCTGCTGCTGACCGATGCGCTGCAGGTTTTCCCACATGTTTCGAAACAAGCAGGATAGATGTATAAGAGTGGTCCTGACGACTTGGATTGCCTGGGAATTTATTGATATAAAAAAGGCTGCAAGGGATGCAGCCTTTTTTATTATTATCAGAAACCGTATTTGACACCCACAGTCAGCGCACTTAATTTGACATGATCCACTTTACCAAAATACTGGTACTCCAGCGTGCCGGCAATTTCTTTGGTGAAATTATAAGCAAGCCCCAGACCCAGCAAAGCCCGGGTTTTTGTCTCCGTATCTGAAACACTGCTGCCAAAACCGGAAGATTTCATATCGAAATGATTTACTGCAAGGCCCACTTTGCCAAATACTGAAAATGTATCCGTCAAAGGTAGATTACCAACGCCTGCGATGTAAATACTTTGCGTTTGTACAGAGTCTGAGCCATCGAAAGATTTTAATTTCCCCAAATGGGCATAACCCAGTTCAACATCAACGTTTTTATCCACTGAAAAACCGTAAGCGAGCGCTACCGCCGTTTTATTTTCTGAATCTGTGGTGCTTTTATATTCTGAAGGTCCAACACCCAATTTGACGTAACTGCCTTCTGCTTGAGCTGCCAAAGGCATTGCCAGCGCCGCACCCAGCAGTGCAGCGAGAATTTGTTTCTGCATATTGATTTCCTGTTCTCTACATTGAAGATCAGCCGACGCATCGTCTTGCCGGTCCTTGACGGACGGGCCGGATTCTACGAAGCAAATGCTTGATCAGTCATTCAAAAGTTGTAGAGAAATGACGATTTTTCATTCCCAAATAGTCATGCAAAGAGCCTGCCCGGTTAAGTTGACAACGCGAATGCTGGTGCGAGTGGATGCAGCCACTCCGACCACTACGCGCGCGCTACACCGTTAACTTCCCCAAGCAGGATCGCAAAAGCGGAAATGCGGAAGACACCAGAAAATGTAATGCGACATCTTGGTAATTCAGTCCATCAGAAGTTGTATTTGACGCCTGCTGTCATCGTGCTGACTTCCAATCTATCCTCACCAACTTTTCCAAAATACTGGTATTCAATAGTACCGTCTATTTCTTTGGTGAACTTGTATGCGAGACCTAATCCCATCATAGGCCGCGTCCTTGTTGTTTTCTCTATCTCATTTGATACCGTGGTGACAAACCGATTCTCGTACTGATTGACAGCAATTCCAAGTTTGCCAAATGCGGAGAGCTTATCCTGCAATGGTATCGTGCTGACACCTGCCAAATAAATGGCTCGGCGCTCAGTTATATTCGAATAAAGCAAACCTCTTTGCTCTCCTTGACCGAAATCGATTACCCCGCCTTCCACACCAAAATTTTCGTCTACTTTGAAACCATATGCCAGTGAGACCGCTGTTTCGTCGAATTTTCCATCACTATTTTTATAAACTGAACTTCCAATATTCGCCTTCACATAGCTTTGCTCAGCCTGAGCTGCGAGGGATATTGCAAGTGTTGCACCCAATAACGCCATCATGAAATAATTTTTCATATTTATTTCCTAATCAGATTTTAAAAATAAGTGAATACTTCGTTTTGCTACCCCGCCGAAATTTTCGCAGGCACGTGGAAACATCTGTCTTGGAGATAATCCAAAGACCATGAAAAATCACGGACTTGAGATTTCGCCACTCTCACCGGGATCAATGTGCTTGTTCGACATTGATTGATGTAAAGGAGCCGTACCCGAAGACGCTATTGATTCTAGGAAAATAAAGAGGAAGAGATAAGTCTTCTGTTGTTCCACATACACCAAGAAATGCAGTGGCCGCGTACTACCGTCTTGTTGGTTTTACGGCGCTTGTGACTAGTAAGCTTCTTCCCATGACTGAGAAAGACGTGAGGCGCACTGAATCAAACCCACCATGCTGTAGGTTTGCGGAAAATTTCCCCACAACTCACTTCCATCCAGCGACACATCTTCAGAGAGAAGCCCCAGATGATTGCGACACGCAAGGACTTTTTCAAACAGCGCACGCGCCCGTGCCTTTTCGCCAGTACGTGCCAATGCCAGAATCCACCAGAGCGTACACACGAGAAAAGCGGCTTCAGGACGACCAAAATCATCTTCTTCATCGTAGCGCAGTAAAAAATCACCTCGCTGTAAATGATGCTCGACAGCGCGCAAGGTGCCGATGAAACGTGGATCATCCGGCGCAAGAAATTGGAACTCGCTCATGAGCAATAGGCTGGCATCGAGATGTTCGCCACCGAACGTGGACACGAAACTGCCTAATTTGGCGTTCCATGCGTTGTCGACCAGTGTTTTGCGAATCGCAGCAGCTTCTCGCGCCCATCGTTGCGCTCGAACAGGTAGCCTGAGCCGCAGGGCAATCGCACGCAAACGATCGCAGGCCGCCCAGCACATCAACACAGAAAAAGTATGTATGCGCCGCACACCGCGCAGCTCCCAGATACCGGCATCGGGTTGCAAATGGCAGCGTATGGCCTGCTCACCCAGACGCTCGAGATCGGAAAACATCTGGCGACCCGCGGGCCGCTCCAAGCGTGTGTCGAAAAAAGCGTGTGTGCTGGCCAGCACTGCCGCCCCAAAGACATCGTTTTGCACTTGGCCCCAGGCGAGATTGCCGACGCGTACCGGGCCCATGCCGCGATAGCCTTCCAGCCCGGGAGCGATCCACTCATCCAGTGCGGTTTCACGCCGTATGCCGTACACCGGCTGCAAAGGCATGTCGCGCGAGTCGGCAATGATATTGAGGATGTATCCCAAATAATGCTGCATCGTTGCCGTCACACCGAGCTGGTTCAGTGCGTTGACAACAAAATAGGCATCGCGCAACCAGCAGTAGCGATAGTCCCAGTTGCGGCCGCTGTGGGGCGATTCAGGAATGGATGTCGTGACCGCAGCAATGATGGCGCCGGTATCATCAAAGGCATTGAGCTTGAGGGTGATGGCGGCTCGAATGACCACGTCTTGCCACTCGAAGGGTATGGCAAGATTGCGCACCCACCGGTACCAATAGGACAAGGTCGATTCAAAAAAGGTACGCCCCAGATCACGCGGTGACCCGTCAACGGTTTCATCCGGGCCCATCAGCAAAGTGACGCTGTCATGCAGGAAGAACTTGCGTTCCTCTGTGAGCGACGTCACAGACGCGTCTGTTGTCACACGCATGGCTTGTGCACCACCGAAATAAGTCACATGATGCGCACCGGTCCGCACCTGTGCGCGAGACTGCCCGTAATTGAGCGCAGGCCGCAGCCTGAGCGCGATGCGAGGCCGGCCTGCAATCCGCCTGATCATGCGGACTACCATCGCAGGCGCAAACATGCGGCCATGCAAATAGAAGCGGGGCGAGAAATCCGTGATGTCGATCACATTACCCTGATCATCCTGCATGCGGGTTTGCAAAATAGCGGAATTGCGCAGATAGACCTGACGCACCGTACGGCCATGATCAAACTGAAGATCAATCAAACCCGCCGCCTCCGGGCTGGCATTATGCGCATCGGACCGAAGCAAACTACAGCACATTGGATCGCTGTCAAAATTCGGATAACACCACCAGACAATCTGCGCATTTCTGTCAACCAGCGCGCTGGTGCGTGAGTTTCCTATCAGGCCGAGGTCCAGCTGAGTCATTGTCTTGGCGCGTTGAATTGCATCAGCGCGTTTTTTGATGATACCGGCAGCAGTGCCAGCAACAAATCCAGCAGCAGCTGGATAGCCTCGTGATCCTTGATCACGTAGTCAGCGGCTGTCGGAAAATCATCGCCCACGCGTACGGAAAAAATATCGGGATGATGTAACGCAAAGACGTCCTCATCGGTGGTGTCATCACCGACATACAGCGCCCGGGGTTGTTCCGACAACATAAGCAGCTGTTCTACGGCCAGACCTTTGTCCCCCGCGCCAGGAGACAATAGGCTGGCATTGAATTTACCCGGAATGATTCGGGGAGCCGGCGACAATGTTTCAAAACAGGCTGACAAGGTCTGCTGAACCAAGGCCTGATTTCGTGCATGCCGATAGTGCACAGTCAGCGAATAAGACTTGTCTTCAATCCAGACGGCATCGCCGAGATCAGAAAGCAAAGTCTGAAGCGACGATAGCCATGAACGACAGCGCTCGAAGTGCTCAGGTGCGTACTGCTGCCAGCCGGGCAGCCCTTCAAGGCCGTGATTTCCGATCACATAATCCGGCTCGAATCTCAGTCGCTTGCGCATGTCTGCAAGTGAGCGTCCGGTGATGATGCCAACCGGCGCGCGTAATTGAAGCGCTTGTAACTGCTGTTGGATCATGTGCGGCAGGCTGACCAGCGCAGGATTGCTGATCAGCGGTGCGAGTGTTCCATCAAAATCAAACAGACATAAAACGGGCTGCATCAGAAAGCTGCGCAGTGCCGAATAGCCTTCTTCGGAGAACAAGGGCTTCATACAGCGCGACGCAGGGGATGCCGACTGTGCGAATGAATTTTTTCTGTCACTCGCTGGCGACGCCGCAATCTGGCAGCATCAAGCAACATCAAACCTGCCCATCGATAGACATTGAAGTCCCTGACCAGTGTGCGCATGCTGCGCATCCGCTCACGCTGTTCGGCGGCTGGCATGGTCAATGCGCGATAGAGTGCCTGCGCACCTTGCTCGATGTGATACGGGTTAATGATAAGCGCTTCGTGCAGTTCCCTCGCAGCACCCGTAAACTGGGACAAAATCAGTACGCCAAGTTCATCATCACGCGCAGCGATGAATTCTTTGGCGACCAAATTCATGCCATCGTGCAAACTAGTAACCAGACAAATATCGGCGGCGCGATAACACGTTGCCAGCTGATCAGCGTCGTAGTGTTCGATCCGTAAAACGATGGGGGCTGCTGATGGATTCAAATAGCGCTGATTGATTTGATGGGCCAGCTTGCGTACTCGCGCTTCCAGATTCTGATACTCGTCCAAAGAGGAACGACTGGGTGCCGCAATCTGCAACAGAGAAAACCGCCCTATCAGTTCCGGGTGCATCTCAAGCAAGCGATCAACCGCCTGAAAACGTTCGACAATACCTTTGGTGTAATCCAGTCTGTCCACACCGAGGGCGATACGGTGATCCCCCGGCAAGTTCAAGCTCTCGCGCAGCGTCTTGCGGCACTGAACCACATCGAGCACGATGTCGGGTTCGGGCCACGCGATCGAAATAGGATAAGGCTCAACCTGGGTCAACTCACCACCATAGGAGATCGTTGAGGCCTCATGTTCAATGCGCGTTTCAAGATACCGGTCGACGGTTTCCAGAAAATTCTTGCAATGGAATGGCGTATGAAAACCCAGCAGCGTGTTGCCTAGCAATCCTTCGAGCAGCGCCTCTCGCCATGGGCAAATACCGAACGATTCGGGATTGGGCCACGGAATATGCCAGAACATGATGATGGTGGCTTTCGGCAGCTTTTCGCGAACGATCCGAGGCAATAACGCAAAGTGATAGTCCTGCACCAGTACCACCGGATCATCCGTGTTTGCCTCGGCAATCACGGCATCGGCAAAACGCTGATTGACCGCGACATACTGCTCCCAATCGGCGGTACGGAATACCGGGCGCACATGCGCCATATGGCAGAGTGGCCACAGACCTTCATTGGAAAAACCGTAGTAGTACCCCTCCTCTTCTTCGTGCGTCAACCACACGCGGCGCAGCGTGTAGGCAGGGCGTCCGGGCGGCACTTGCACCCTGTCATGCGCGTCAACCGTGACGCGGTCTGCGGTACCACTGCCATGTGCGATCCAGGTACCTGAGCACGCACGCATCACAGGCTCGACTGCGGTCACCAAACCACTTGCAGGACGCCGAACGACGATGCCCTGCTCACCTTGTTCATGAATGTAAGGTTCGCGATTGGAGACCACCAGCACTTCGTCACCGGCAAGCTCATCATGCAGCAGCGAGCGCAATTTCTGTGGCGTCCATGCTTGAGGCGAATGCTGTTGTACTCGTCGCTCAACCTGCATCTGGTGAAGCATGGCGCGCAGATCACCGACCAGAGGTCGAAATTCGGGTGGTGTCGGGCTACCTGCGGGTGAAGCTGTTTCGAGCCGCAATAAATTTTTGAGTGCACTCACCCACCCGAGCCAGCTCCAGTGCGCAATCCACGCTGCCAGCGCAGATATCATGAGGAACATCAACAAAAAAACCAGCATAAGATAAAAACGGAATTCATCACTACGGCGCTGAATGAAGTGGGTATCTTGTGCCAGCAATAGCTTGCCCAGCGACATACCATTTTGTTCGAATAAAACTTCACTGATGCGTATTGCCGAAGGCACAGCGCCTCGGCAATTGATTTGAGGCGGCAAGGCGCTGCTGCGGTACCGAAGATTGCCTTCGACATCGCAAAAGCCCAGCGCCAGCAAATGGCCATCGATAGCAGCGCGCTCAAGCAAATCCCGTATCGCTCCCGCGTCTTGCAGCATTACATAATCAATCAGGGGGGCTCGAATCGATGCCGCCACCATTTGCGCACGTGTATCGAGATCACGCAAAAACCATCGCTGTGTCAACTCATCGACCATCGGCAACAGAACCAGAGCGGATAATCCAATGACCAGCGCCAGCGGCAAGATAAAACGCAACGACAGCTGGAACGATCGAATTGGCATTAAGTAACACCTGACGACATGGAACGTCTCCGGATCCGGATGCGCAGTGCCTGAATGAAAGTCTGCTGTATGACTCGGTTTCGGCTTGGCAATATAGGGCGCACCTCATATAAAACTGCACCACGCCCACGATTGACTCTTGATTACCTTTGCGGTTCCAGAAATTACGTCCGATAAACACCCATGATGCTGCGTCGCAACATCAAAACATGGGGAATAGTTACCTAAATGGCTGCCGCTAAGTCACAAGCTGGTTATGATTGCGGATCCCAGCGGTGCAGCACGTCACCAGCGTCGACCAACCCAATAAAAAGTGAATAACAGCCCATGCCGGATAGGGAGACTTCAGTAGCGGATACGTTTCCGCGTCTATTGTTTGAACACGCGCGGATACGCGCGGGCAAACCCGCGTTCCGAGAAAAAGATCTGGGGATCTGGCAGACCACGAGCTGGGCGGAAGCCGCAGAGCACGTACGGCAGCTTGCCTGCGGGCTGGCTGCATTGGGCTTCAAGCGCGGGATGAATCTCGCCGTGGTCGGCGACAACCGTCCCCGCTTGTACTGGGCGATGTCCGCCGCTCAATGCCTGGGGGGTGTTGCCGTTCCCTTGTATCAGGACGCCCCAGCCGCTGATATGGCCTATGTGCTGGAAAATGCCAGCATCGATTTCGCAATTGTTGAAGATCAGGAACAAGTCGACAAGCTGCTTGAAATCCGGGAAACCGTTCCCGGCCTGACGCACATTATTTACGACGATGGACGTGGCTTGCGTAACTACGCGCATGCGGGTCTGCATGAATTTGAGCAAGTGCAGGCGCTGGGACGCACGCTCGCCCAGAATCAGCCTTCATTTTTCATGGATGAAGTTCTCGCCGGGCAGCCTGATGATATCGCCGTCATTCTTTACACATCAGGTACCACGGGCAAACCCAAGGGCGTCTGCCACTCCCATGCGGCGATGATCGCCACCAGCAAGACCCTGATCGCATTTGACGGACTCACGCCCGAGGACGAAGTGTTGTGCTACCTGCCCTTGGCCTGGGTGGGCGATTTTCTGTATTCCTTTGCGATGTCGCATCTCAGTGGCTTTTGCCTGAACTGTCCCGAATCACCGGTCACCGTTACTTCTGACTTGCGAGAAATTGGCCCGACCTATTATTTCGGCCCGCCACGTATTTACGAAAATATTCTCACACAGGTGATGATTCGCATCGAAGATGCCAGTGCAATCAAGCGAGGTATTTTTCACTACTTCATGCGGGTTGCGCGTCGTGTGGGACTCAAACTTCTCGATGGCAAATCCGGGGTTGCACTCGGTGACAGGGTGCTGTATGCGCTCGGTGAATTGCTGGTGTATGGCCCGCTGAAAAATGTGCTGGGCATGTCGCGCGTGCGTGTCGCTTATACAGGCGGCGAGGCAATTGGCCCGGATCTGTTCGATTTCTATCGCTCCATCGGCATCAATCTCAAGCAACTCTATGGCATGACGGAAACCTGCGTGACGGTGTGCATGCAGCGATCGGGTGATGTCAAACTCGACACGGTCGGACGCCCGATGCAGGGTGTGGAAGTTACCATTGCCGATAGCGGCGAAGTGCTGGTACGTTCGCCCGGGCTGATGGTTGGGTATTACAAGAAACCGGACGATACCGCCGAAGCGATCGATAGCGACGGATATTTTCACACCGGTGATGCGGGCTTCTTTGATGCCGATGGCCACCTGAAAATCATTGACCGCGCCAAGGATGTGGGCAAGATGGCCGACGGCACATTGTTCGCGCCGAAGTACATCGAGAACAAGTTGAAATTTTTTCCTTTTATCAAAGAAGCCGTGGCCTTCGGCGATGGCCGTAATGCCTGTAATGCTTTCATTAATATTGATATGGAAGCCGTTGGCAACTGGGCCGAACGGCGGAATTTGCCCTATTCCGGCTATACCGATCTGGCTAGCCAGCCCGGGGTGTATGGACTGATTGCGGAGTGCGTCGAAAAGGTCAATGCCGATCTTGCTCACGACACGCTGTTGGCAGGATCGCAGATTCATCGCTTTCTGATACTGCATAAGGAGCTTGATCCTGATGATGACGAACTGACCCGCACGCGCAAGGTACGCCGTCGCTTCATCGCGGAAAAATATGCCGTACTGATTGATGCGCTGTATGCCGGCAAGGCGCGGCAATATATCGAGACACAAGTGAAATTCGAGGATGGTCGTCAAGGCCTGATCAACGCCGATCTCGAAATTCGCGATGTTCAAACTTTTGCGCCGGCGCGCAAGGTGGCATGATGACCGAGAATTCCACGAACAGCCGCCACATCGGCGAGGTCATTCTGGACCTGCGCAATATCTCACTCTCGTTTGGCGGTGTGCGCGCGCTGACGGATATCTCCTTCGATGTGCGCGAACATGAAATACGCGCCATCATCGGGCCCAATGGTGCCGGCAAAAGCTCCATGCTCAATGTAATCAACGGCGTATATCGGCCGCAGCAGGGTGAAATCATCTACCGCGGCGAACATCGTCATGACATGGATACGCATGCAGCCGCCAAGAGCGGCATTGCGCGTACATTTCAGAACATCGCGCTGTTCAAGGGCATGACGGTTCTCGATAACATCATGACTGGCCGCAATCTGAAAATGCAATCGAATTTTCTGCTGCAGGCACTGTACATTGGTCCGGCGCGCCGTGAAGAAATCGAACATCGCAAAAAAGTCGAGGAAGTTATCGATTTTCTCGAGATTCAGCATATCCGCAAAACACCCGTGGGTCGTCTGCCTTACGGCCTGCAAAAGCGCGTGGAGTTGGGCCGTGCACTGGCCGCCGAGCCCAAGATTCTGCTGCTGGACGAACCCATGGCCGGCATGAACGTGGAAGAAAAACAGGACATGTGCCGCTTCATTCTCGATGTCAATGAGCAATTCGGTACGACGATCGTACTGATCGAGCATGACATGGGTGTGGTGATGGATATCTCGGACCGTGTCGTGGTACTCGATTACGGCAAAAAGATTGGTGATGGCACACCGGAAGCGGTACGCAGCAACCAGGATGTGATCAATGCTTACCTGGGAGTGGCGCATTGAATAGCCTGCTGACCAAATGCGACAAGACACTGGGCCCCGGCCTGCGCCGGGGTGAGCTTTTGAAAGGCGTCAGCGCCAAAACTGTCATCTCGGCGCAGACCGAGATCCAGTGTTTTTAGGACCCTGCACCCATGAATCTGAATTTTTTCTTTGAAGTCCTGATCGGTGGCCTGCTCTCCGGGATCATGTATGCGCTGGTGGCGCTGGGCTTTGTGCTGATTTACAAAGCCTCGGGCGTGTTCAATTTCGCGCAAGGCTCGATGGTTTTTTTCGCTGCACTCACCTGTGTATCACTGACCGAGTTGGGGCTGCCTTTATGGGCGGCCATTATCGTGAGCATGGGTGTGATGGCCTTGCTGGGACTGGCCATTGAACGGATTGTGTTGCGACCCCTGGTCAACCAACCGGAAATCTCGCTGTTCATGGCAACCATAGGCCTGACATTTTTCATCGAAGGCATGGCGCAGCTGATGTGGGGCTCGGATGTGAAGCGGCTGGATCTGGGCATAGAAGACGTGCCGATGGAAAGCATGTTGAACATGTTCAACATCGTGATCTCCCGCTTCGATGTGGCCGCTGCCGGGATCTGCGCGCTGCTGGTGACCGGATTGGCCCTGTTTTTCTCGCGTACCAAGGTGGGTCGCGCGCTGCGCGCCGTGGCAGATGATCATCAGGCGGCACTCGCCGTCGGGATTCCCTTGCAGCAGATCTGGGGCATCGTCTGGGGGGTGGCTGGATTTGTCGCGCTGGTCGCCGGCTTGCTGTGGGGATCACGCAATGGCGTGCAGTTCTCGCTGAGTTTTGTTGCGCTCAAAGCGCTGCCTGTGCTGATTCTCGGTGGCTTTACCTCCGTGCCCGGCGCAATCATTGGCGGGCTCATTATTGGCTCGTCCGAAAAACTCGCCGAAGTGTACATCGGACCCTTTGTGGGCGGCGGTATCGAGGGCTGGTTCCCCTATGTGCTCGCGCTGGGCTTCCTGCTCGTGCGACCCGAAGGCTTGTTTGGTGAAAAAATTATCCGAAGGATTTAACGCATTGAACAATGTGCGCTGGCGGTAGAACAGCGCAGTGGCATGCTGAGATTCACGCTTGAAAGATTCAGGGAGTTTTTATGCTGTACCGTGAAGCAGGACAATTCAAAACCACCTATGAAGCGGATGGACAGATTTTTCCTATCCGTCAGGACCGCATTGGCTTGCTGCTGTTGCTCATCCTCGCCTTGGTAGTAGTGCCTTTGATTGCCACGCCTTATTTGTTTTCAGCGATTCTGATTCCTTTCCTGATTTTTTCATTGGCAGCACTGGGTCTGAACCTGCTGACCGGCTATGCAGGGCAATTATCACTGGGCTCAGCGGCCTTCATGGCAGTGGGCGCATTCGCCTCTTACAATTTCATGCTGCGCGTGCCCGGTATTCCTTTGCTGCTGGCATTTGCTCTGGGTGGCTTGTGCGCCGCCGGGCTGGGTATTATTTTCGGCTTGCCTTCTTTGCGTGTGCGCGGGTTTTATCTGGCCGCATCAACACTGGCCACACAATTTTTTGTGGTGTGGGCGCTGACCAAGGTGCAATGGTTTACCAACTACAGTTCATCCGGCGTGATTACGGCGCAAAAGCTCGAGATACTCGGCTTCGCCTTTGATACACCCATGACAAAGTACTTGCTGGTACTGGGGATCGTGGCGGTGCTTGCGTTACTGGCAAAAAATCTTGTGCGCTCCAATATTGGCCGCTGCTGGATGGCAGTGCGGGATATGGATGTGGCCGCCGAAGTCATTGGCATACGTCTGATGCACACCAAGCTGTTGGCGTTTGCATTCAGCTCATTTTATTGTGGCGTGGCAGGCGCCTTGTATGCATATGCGTATTTGGGTACGGTAGAACCGGAAGCTTACAATCTGGATTTGTCATTTCGTATTCTGTTCATGGTGATTATTGGCGGACTGGGATCCATCATGGGTTCATTTCTCGGTGCTGCCTTTATTGTTTTGCTCCCCACTGTACTGAATATGCTCGCGCATGCGCTGGGCATTTCCACTGCGGTGGCATCGAATCTCGAGCTGATGGTCTTTGGCGCCCTGATCATTTTCTTCCTGATCGTTGAGCCTCATGGGCTGGCTCGCCTGTGGCAAATCGCCAAAGAAAAACTGCGCCTCTGGCCTTTCCCGCACTGACTGTTTGCGTCGCACCGATTAACTTTTGTGGAGGAGACTATGAAGTTACTGAAATCACTCATGGCAAGCGTCCTGCTGCTTGCTGCTGCCAGCACTGCCATGGCGCAGCAATTCATACCGATGCTGTCTTACCGGGTTGGCCCCTACGCCGCTGGCGGCAGCGGTTTCTATGGTGGCATCATCGATTACATGACGCTGGTCAATATGCGCGACAACGGCATCAATGGTGTCAAGCTCATCTGGGAAGAGTGCGAGACGGAATACAACCCATCGCGTGGTGTGGAATGTTATGAGCGCCTCAAAAGCAAGAACGGCGGCGCCTCGCTGGTCGAGCCGCTGTCAACCGGTATCGCCTACGGCATCCTTGATCGCGTTGGTACCGACAAGATCCCGATGACCACGCTGGGCTATGGTCGCTCCGATGCGGCCAATGGCAAGGTTTTCCCGTATGTGTTCCCACTGATCACCAGCTACTGGAATCAGGCCGCCGCGATGGTGCATTATCTCGGCGACAAAATGGGCGGCCTGGACAAACTCAAAGGCAAGAAAATCGTTCATCTGTACCACGACTCGGCTTATGGCAAAGAGCCACTGCCGGTACTGGAAGCAGAAGCCGCGAAATACGGTTTTGAGCTGATCAAGATTCCAATCCAGCCACCGGGCAATGATCAGCAGTCGCAGTGGCTGCAGATTCGTCAGGCGCAACCTGATTTCGTGATCGTCTGGACCTATGGCGTGATGAGCGCCGTGTCGCTGAAGACCGCGCAACGCAATGGCTTCCCGCGCGAAAAAATGCTGGGCGTCTGGTGGGCAGGTGCTGAGGAGGACGCGGTGCCCGCAGGTGACGCAGCCAAGGGCTTCACAACCATGAGCTTCACGACACCGGGCAACTACCCGCTGCTCGATGAAATCCGCAGCACCGTATACGGCGCTGGCAAAGGCAACCTCGCTGAAAAAGATCGCATTGGTCATACGATGTATTTGCGTGGCGTTGTCGCCGGTGTGCTGATGGTTGAGGCGATGCGTAATGCGCAGGCCAAATTTGGCAAAGGCAAGGTGCTGAGCGGTGAACAGGTTCGCTGGGGCTTGGAGAACCTGAATGTGGATGCTGCACGGCAGAAAGCGCTTGGCGTTTCCGATCTGTTCCCGCCCGTGAAAACATCCTGCGATGATCACGAAGGCTCGGGCGCGACCAAGGTGCAGCAATGGGATGGCAGCAAGTGGATACCCTTGTCCAAGACCTGGATCACGGGCGACAAGGCTCTGGTGCGCAAGCTGCTTGAAGAAACATCGGCTGCCTATGCCAAGGAAAAAAATATCAAGGCAGCGTGCCTGAAATAATCCATGTCGTAGCGAGGAGCGTTTTGACAAACACCCCTCGTCATGCAATGCAGGGCTCTGACACCGGCCAGAGTCCTGCGTTTTTTGCAGCCTAACGGAATGGCCACCATGACTCAGAATCCGTCCATCCTGACGATTAATAACATCGAGGTCATTTATGACCACGTGATCCTTGTGCTCAAGGGTGTCTCTTTGTCAGTACCGCGCGGGAAAATCGTGGCGCTGATGGGCGCGAATGGCGCGGGTAAATCAACGACACTGAAATCCATCTCGACCTTGTTGCGCGGCGAGCGCGGCGACGTGACCAAGGGCAGCATTGAATTCAATGGTGAGCGTATCGATCAGCTCACGCCCAACGAACTGGTACGGCGTGGTCTGTCGCAAGTCATGGAAGGCCGCCACTGCTTTGGTCACCTGACGATAGAAGAAAATCTGTTGACCGGCGCCTACACCCGGAAAATTTCGCGCAGCGAACTGAAAAGCGAGCTTGAGCGGGTCTATCACTACTTTCCACGCTTGAAACTGCGCCGCACCTCCATGGCAGGCTATACCTCGGGCGGTGAACAGCAGATGTGCGCCATTGGTCGCGCGCTGATGGCCAAGCCTTCGATGATTTTGCTGGATGAGCCGTCGATGGGACTGGCACCACAAATCGTTGAGGAGATTTTCGGTATCGTCCAGGATCTCAATAAAACCGAGCAGGTGTCTTTCCTGCTGGCTGAACAGAACACCACTATCAGCCGATCTGGCCTCGAATGAAGATGTCAAAGAATTTTATCTCGGCGTATCCGGCGGCAATCGCAAGAGTTTCCGCGACATGAAATTTTATCGCCGCCGCAAACGTTGGCTGGCCTGATTCCCTTCTCTGGTACCTACCATGACTGATTTCCATGATGCGCTTGAATCGCGTGATCCCGTTGTGCGCGAAAAAGAACTGCTAGCTGCATTGCCTGCACTGATACAACGCGCCCAAAAAACACCTGGTTGGTCTTCCGTGCTGTCGGGTGTGAATGCCTCTGACATCAGGACACGCGAGGCGCTGGCGCAACTGCCGGTCACGCGAAAATCTGAACTGAAAGCACTGCAAGGCATGTCACTCCCCTTCGGTGGCCTGACCACGACATCCACGCATGAGTTGTCACGCATCTTCATGTCGCCTGGTCCCATCTTCGATCCCGAGGGGCGCGGTGTTGACTGGTGGCGCTTTGCGCGTCCTCTCCATGCGTTGGGGGTCAGGCGGGGTGATCTGATACAGAACTGCTTTGCCTACCATTTCACACCGGCCGGACTGATGGTTGAGGGCGGGGCGATCAAGCTTGGCTGTCCGGTGATACCCGCCGGTACCGGACAAACGGAAATGCAGGTACAAGCCATGAACCTGCTGCGGCCCCGTGTCTACACAGGCACGCCATCGTTCCTGAAGATCATCATCGAAAAAGCGCAGGAAATGGGGGAAGACATCCGCAGTGTTGAATGCGCACTGGTGAGCGCAGAGGCACTACCACCTTCGCTGCGGCAGTGGCTCAATGCCCATGGTGTGCCCAATGTGCTGCAAACTTACGGATCGGCCGACATCGGTAACATCGCCTACGAAACCATGCATGATGGTCAGGTCAATCCCGGCATGGTGCTGGATGAGGCCCTGTTGCTGGAAATCGTCAGACCGGGCACGGGCGACCCGGTGCCGGTGGGTGAGGTCGGTGAAATTGTGGTGACGTCATTTAATCCGGACTATCCACTGATTCGCTTCGCGACCGGCGATTTGTCCGCAGTCTTGCCCGAGGCATCCCCTTGCGGCAGAACCAATACACGTATCAAAGGCTGGATGGGTCGCGCAGATCAGACCACCAAGGTGCGTGCGATGTTCGTGCATCCATCGCAGGTCGCCGACATTGCGCGGCGCCACCCAGCGATTCTCAAGGCTCGCCTGATCATTACCGGCGAAATGGCAAATGACCAGATGACCTTGCATTGCGAAGTGTTGGATCCTGCTGCGCTCTCGGGTGAAACGGACGCGATTGCCGCGACCATACGCGACATCACCAAGCTACGCGGTGATGTCAGGCTGGTGGCTGCCGGCACACTGCCCAATGACGGCAAAGTCATTGAGGACGCGCGCAGTTATCAGTAAGCCAGAGGAAACGCTGACATCACCCACAAGGTGTGGCGAGCCAGCGCGCTTGTACGATCCGGGTTACTGACAAATCGAGGGCTTCATGTGATTTTTTTGCCCTCGGAGTTGACGGTTTTATGCAATCAGTGCTTCCGTGGGCGCTGAAAGGACATCGGTTTATGCCTGTGCCGAGGGTGCCGCCTGCTTTGCCTGTCGTGATGCCGCCAGTAGCGCGATAGCCTCGGCATCGATATCGATGATCTCGGTTGTTTTATGGCAGAACCGTTTGAACAACTGACGATCGAATGCGTAAAGGGTCGCATCATCCGTTGATTCACGGAGGCTGGTTGGCCGCAGATGGGGAATAAAAACGCTGCCCATCAGAAATCGAATAACCACGGTATTACGCAAGCCCTGAAGCGAGGGGCGATCCAGGCCTTGCGCCATACCGACTTCGAGTGCATTTTTGATGAGCATCGCACAAAAATCCCTGATGCCATCGGGTAAGCCTGCATCCTGATTTCCCTCATCAAAAATCAAATCAGTCACGGCCTCAATATAGGCTTGCATACCCCGCTCGGTGTAGACATGGTCGCAGGCAGCAACCAGTCGACTTGTCCACGCCGTTACCATGCCGCCGCTGACCCACTCCGGCAGCCATGTTGCTGGCAATGCCCGAATATCTTTGGCCCGCAAAGGGATGGCGATGGCTTGCTCAAGCAATTTTCGGGATAGGGGCTCAGGCTTGTGGGTTGATGAAGCATCGACGCCGAGTAGCGCAGGCAAGGCATGCGCAGCTAGCGTATTGAGATTTTCTCCGTAGGGCGTGAAAGAGGAGGCTCTGCACCTCGCCCCCATGGGCACTACAACCGGTTCTGTGGGTGACCTCGTCATTTTTTGTCTTGATGTGATGGTTGGCTTGTTGAGGGTGATGGATGGGGGAGGCGTGCTCCCAAGCCGCTGATCGATGATTGGTTCGCCTGGCGATTGCATCGTCGGGATGGGTGATTTTGGTGTGAAATTAGTTGTACTCATCAAATGTCAGAAATAAAAATTGGCTAAAAAAGCTTGGGCAATTATCCTGCCCCACCACACGACAACGTGCGGGAATAGTCAAGGTCGGTCACAAATTCAGGCTGCAAGTTCTCGAAAATAGAAATTTATTCGAAGAAATTTATTGATTTCTCGCAGCCTCTGGTCTGTTCATCGCACCCGACCCGCGATGTAGTTGCGGCGCCTCAAACGAATTTTCTGGTCGGCATCAAACTGACCGTCCCCAGCGTCCACTCATGAGAGGCCCAGCAATTCTTGCTGGGAATTGACTGGAAAGGAATCGCATGCACTCTCTGTTTACCCGCTCATGCTTCAGTCCGGCAAGGCGCACTGTCCAAGCCGCTCATCAAACATCCGTACCGGCAAAGCGAGCACCACGGCTGTCTCATCGTCAGCACAGGGCGTCTTATTACTTCGATGCTCCTCAACATACCTCACTGTCTTTCCGACTTTTGCTGTCACAACTCAAAGCGCAGCAAGTGGCTTCACAGCAACGCCGAACGCGCGATTTTTTATGCCTGAGTATGGATAATCTGCTGGCATCGATTCGCCCGGGTTTGGATGATGATGCACAAAGTCAGCACTATTTTTTTGCTCTGCTGCACATGCATCTTTCACATTTGACGTCTGACGAGATTGCGCAGCTCTGCGACACACTCAAAACTGCACAATTTTCCTGTCATGTTGTCGAGACCATTATTGATGACGAGGTGTACCGAGATTATGGCTTTGCCAATGGTCCGCCTCATTCCTTCAATCGTACCTTGATGCAAACACAGGATTTCTTCAACCATCTTGAAGGCTTGAAGGATAGCGTTCAACAATTCCAGCGCATGCCTTTGCAGGCTGACTTGGCAGCAAGCGCACGTCATGCCTTGTCCGCCAGCATCGGCAGCTGGATGCAGTCCGACAAAACCTTGAATGACTTGCAATCCAGTGTGTGTCTGCTCGCAGAGGCGCTCGATATGTCCATGGCACCGACAGAAATTATCACCGGCTCAGTCGCAACAAAATCAACGACGGTGATAGCCACACAGAAAGCCCTCACCGTTGATGCATGCGTTACCGACGCGATGCTTACAGACACGACAGGTAGGGTGTTTTCCGAATGGCTGCGCGATGTGCTTGAACTGCTGATCACGCAAAAGCTGTTTGGCATCGCAGCACCGCCCCACACACTGGCGCACATGCAAAGGCAACAATTGTGTGCGGCAATCGAGCAGATTTATGCACACATGCCAGTAACCCGTACACCCGAATTGAGGCGCAAGGCATGCTCCGTCCTGAAAGAAGCCTCGCATTTTGGTGAGATACAGATTCAGCCGACCACCGGGGTCGCACTGGGCCACGCATGGATCACGCCGTCCTTGTCGCTGGTGCCGGATAAAAGAAAAAATTCGGTCGATATTGGTCATCGCTACATGCATTCAGGCGGTCACCTTGCACCTGGTGATTCCCAAATCCGCGAATGGCCCACGCATTTCATGACTGAAAAAGAGAGTGAGGAGACCTATCCCAGTCAACACGCCTGGTTCCTGCGAGTTCCGGTGGATGCAAGGCGCCTTCAGCTTGCCGCTCAGAAGGTCCGACACGAATGGGAGTCGCTGGATCTGCCGTATCGATTCATCGGTACCACACCCGGCATGCCGGCCACGGGTTGTCGTGCCACGGTCTGGGAAGCTGTCCAACGCGGGATGACCGACGATGCGCTAGCCCTTTTCCAGCATTACAACAGCGGCCTGCCTGAACCCCAGTCACCCACGGAATTGTGGCAACGACTTGACGGCTTGATGCGATGGATGGAAGCCTTGGCGCATGACTGAGTAAGTACCCGCGGCGGGGCCTGCTTCCCGGCATCAGGGCTTCGCCTATAATCATTGGACCAATCAAACTGCCCGCGGAGACATGCCTGCCCTGGCCGCCTGTCCCGCCAGATATGAGCCAGCCCAACACCCGCGAAGACTTTCATCAGCCTGCCATGACATCCCCTGCGGTCCATAGGGCGGCATGCGGGCGCAGCGCCCCCATTCACTCTACGAGGTAAGCCCATGGCCAAAGCCTATGTTGTCGCTGAAATCACCGTCACTGATCCGCTGGCGTATGAGGAATACCGCAAGCAGGTGCTGCCAACCGTGTTGGCTTTTGATGGCCAGTTTCTGGTGCGGGGAGGCACGCGCGTGCAGTGCGAAGGTCAGGATGCGGCGCACCACGACCAGATGCGCACCGTTATTCTGGAGTTTCCTTCGCTCTCCCGGGCACGCGAGTGGTACGACTCAGCCGCTTACAGGGAAGCGAAAGCCCTGCGACAGGCCGCATCGACAGGCCGCTTGTTTATTGTCGAAGGCGCCTGAATTTTCATGCGTCATTTCGATTGAAGCGCGTTGGGCGCCCTTCGACGGAAAATCAAGCAGTCACGCAACACCACAAGCACTCAACCCGCCTTTGCTTCAACATCCACCAGATAGTTATCCTGCACATCCAGCGCGCCCGCACGGCGCAGTTGGGTGATCGCCCAGTGTGCGAGATGAATTTTTCCGAAATTCATATGCCGCTGATTGGCGGATTTCACCAGAGGTATTGAATTGAGCAGCTTGGGTACTTCCGAGAGCTTGATGCGCTGCCGCTCCATGAGCAAGAATTTCAGCAAGACCTTGATGCCATTCTGCGCGTTACGCAGTGGGTCGGCTTCGAGATAGTCGATGCGTGAATGCGCAACTTCGATCGCCTGTTTCACCTCCGTGAATGGCTTGCCATGGCCGGGGATGACGAGTCTCACATCAAGTTCCTCAATCATCTGCAGGGTGGCGCGCGTTTCTCTGAAACCCGAGATACCATCCAGAGCAGGAAAAACAACACCAAAACCTTTCTCCCACAAGGCATCGGCTGAAATCAGTATGCCGTGCATCTCGCAAAACAAAAGATACGAATAAGGATGATGACCGGGTGCACAGAGCGCCGACCACTCAAGATCGCCAAGCCGTATCTTGTCACCTGCATGTACGCTGGCATCTGCCCGGAAACGCTCGCAGCGCTGGCCGGTGGATTCAAAGGTCAGCTGCGATAGCGCCCAGTTTTGTACGCGCTTGAATTCGGCTGCCGGAACGAAGGTACGTGCCGCTGGAAAATGGGTCTGCAAAATGGAATTGCCGCCGCAATGGTCGGAATGCAGATGCGTGTTGTAGATGGCATCCAGCGTGCGCCCTTTCAGTACATTGCGCAGCAGCAGCAGGGTCTGGCTCTCATGAGTGCAATAGCCCGTGTCAACGATGGCGGTTCTATCCTTGCCCGTGAAGACAATATTATTGGACGAGAGCCAGCCGCGCTCCAATACCTGCATTGCGCCGGGAAGCATCATTTTTTCATCTCATAAGCCAAGGATATTTTGGCAAACTCCGTCAGCAAGGCTTCCGTACCACCGTTAAAAGTGTAAAAAGCCGTCCCGGTGCGCACCACCAATCGGGGCGGTGACAGCCAACCAGCGCGCGGTATGCCGATCAT
This sequence comes from Oxalobacteraceae bacterium, assembly GCA_021298975.1. Lineage (GTDB taxonomy): Bacteria > Pseudomonadota > Gammaproteobacteria > Burkholderiales > Burkholderiaceae_D > Pernthalerella. The sequence goes on along the minus strand of JAJTGC010000006.1, from coordinate 48,526 downwards.
TTTCGCGCCCCGTATATCCGGCCAGAGCACCTGACGATTAATCACCCAGGTTTGCTTGATGCCTTTGTCGTCAATCGTAATGGTGGAGTGCAAGAATCCGTAAAACGATACCAGCAATAACGCCAGCGCGGCCAGCATCAGCAAGATCACGCCCCAGCCATAAGCTTCGAGGGAAAACCGCATTGCAAAACTGATACCGTAGCCGATCAATCCAAAAGTAAATAGCGTCGCCAGCATTTTGAACCAGGGGCTGTAAGCCGGACCGGTTACCACGGCGGATGGCTTGTAAAAACTCGGCTGCATGAGGTGTCCTTGAGGAAGCCAACGAAGAAACGGCACAATGTATTGACATCAAAACCCGCAGCGCATGTTTTGATGACAGCGATTATTTTGCCGTGCGACGCTCGTTTATGGCCAGCCAGATCTGTCGTTTTTTTGCTTCTGGCGCGACACTCCAGTCAATGATTTCATCAATCGTGCGCTGACAGCCTTTACACCAACCGGTTGTCTCTTCCATCTGGCAAATACTGATGCAAGGTGACGGCAGCGGACCGGTATGGCCGTCAAGATCGAAATTTTTCAGGTTCATGAAATCAGAATTTTCTTACATGCAAAGTGGACGTACGGCTCATAAACCCGCCCGACGTTTTTTGTCATTCAAGCGCTCATGAAATTTTTCGGGGGTGATGATGGCGCGTTCATGCTCACCCTCACTGATCTTGTCCAAACCATCCCAAGCTTCAACACGAAAGCGCACACGCCGGCCTTCGACGGCAATCACCTCACCGCGTATGGTGAGCGTCATGCCGGGCGGCGTGGCAGCGAGATGGGAAAAGCTGACATGCGTGCCCAGACTCTGCTCGTTGGGCCAGTCCACATAATCCATGATGCCCTGCGTGCACGCCAACTCCATCAATCCCACCATGTAGCCCGTGGCCATCACGGCGGGCATGTCCTGCGCAAAAGGTGTGTGCGAACCGAACAACTGCGGTACGACTGAATGATCGGGCACCATGGTTTGCCATTCGAACTGTATGCCGGGCTGCAGTTTTGGACTCATGGTGTTCGCTCCGTGGAAAGGTCATTGGCGCGCCGCGCCGCAATCGCGTTACCCGCACGGCTGACTGCCTTGCGTCCGAGATAATCTGAAATGAACTGCCCCGCATCCACGACGGCATCCAGATCAATATCAGTTTTTATATTCAGACCCTGCAACAGGTAAAGCACATCTTCCGTTGAAACATTGCCGGTGGCACCTTTGGCATAAGGACAGCCACCCAGACCCGCCACGGACGCATGAAAGATGCTCACACCAACCTCGAGTGCTGCATAGATATTGGCCAGTGCCTGTCCATAGGTGTCATGGAAATGCCCGGCCAACTGATGTATGGGGAACGCTTTCGCCACGCGCTCGAAGACCTGTTGTACCCGAATTGCGGTACCCACGCCAATCGTATCGGCCACATCAATTTCATCGCAGCCCAGATCACGCAGGCGCATGGCGACATCCGCCACCGCATCAGGCGCGACTTCACCCTGATAGGGGCAGCCGAGCGCGCAACTGATACTACCGCGCAAACGCAATCCCTGACTTTTAGTCGCTAGCGCGACTTCACGAAAGCGCTCTATCGATTCGGCAATCGAGCAATTGATATTTTTTTGCGAGAACGCTTCCGAGGCCGCACCAAAAATCACGATTTCATCCGCGCGCGCGGCCAATGCCGCTTCAAAGCCTTTCATGTTCGGTACCAGCGCAGAATAAATCGTACCGGGCTTGCGCACGATCTTTTCCATTACCTCGCCGGAGGTCGCCATTTGCGGCACCCATTTGGGGGAGACGAACGAGGCCGCTTCGATATTCACGAATCCCGCTGCCGTCAATCGATTGACCAGCTCGACCTTGACCGCTGCCGGAATAATGTCCTTCTCGTTTTGCAATCCATCCCGTGGCCCCACTTCCACCAGCTTGACGCTCTGAGGCAAGGTACGCATCACGCCTCCCCGACGGACAAAGTGAGCAGCTGTGCGCCTTCATTCACCTGATCGCCTACCGCATACAACAACTCGCTCACGGTACCGTCGCCGGGCGCATTGATCGTATGTTCCATCTTCATCGCCTCCATGATGAGCAGCGGCGCACCTCGGGCAACGCGCTCCCCGGCGCTCACCAGCAATGCGATGATTTTGCCTGGCATGGGTGCGGTCAGGCGACCTGCATCGACTTCCCCCTCCCCGGCATGCGCAATTGGATCGCGCCACAGAATCTGCCAGTGATGACCTGCATGAAATACATGAAAGATATCCTGCTGCCTGACGACATGGCCTTGCAACTGCAGACCATCCATGCGCACATGGACAGCAGCCTGAGTGATGCTGATATCTTGCAGCGCGACCGTCGCCTCACCCGCAGTGAGCCACACCGCATCACGCCGATAGGACAGCTGTATCGGCTGCGCGCCTGCCTCGGATGCCAAGGCCAGACTGCGCTGATAGGTGCCATTCATGCGCCATCCCGACCGCTGCGCCCAAGGTTCACTTGGGGCGGATGTGTGTGGAGCCACGAGGCTGGCCGCCACCAGCGCCAAGACCGCCAGGGGCAAGGTGTGCGGTTCGGGAAACAGGCTGTCATGATGACGCTCGATCAGACCCGTATCAAGATCGGCACCGGCGAACGGTTCACTGGCAATCAGACGACCGAGGAAAGCGACATTCGTCGCGGGCCCAACCACCTGAAACGCGGCCAGCGCCTGCGCCATGCGTGTCAGCGCCTCCGCCCGGTCTTTTCCATGCACGATCAGCTTGGCAATCATGGGATCATAAAAAGGCGAAATCACATCGCCTTGCGTGACACCGGCATCAATACGCAGCGCACCCAGCGTAAATTGCACAGCCTCAGGCATATGCACATAGTCGAGTTTGCCGGTCGATGGCAAAAATCCCTTTTCAGGATTTTCTGCATAGATGCGCGCCTCAATCGCATGACCGTTGATGGTGAGCTCATGCTGCAGTTTCGGCAGAGGCTCGCCAGCGGCGACGCGCAACTGCCATTCCACCAGATCGGTCCCCGTGATCATCTCTGTCACCGGATGTTCGACTTGCAGACGCGTGTTCATCTCCATGAAATAGAAACTGCCATCCTGATTCGCGATGAACTCCACCGTACCTGCACCCACGTACGATACGGCTTTGGCAGCAGCAATAGCTGCAGCACTCATCGCCTGCCGACGGTCTTCGCTCATGCCGGGTGCTGGCGCTTCTTCCAGTACTTTCTGATGACGGCGCTGCACTGAGCAGTCGCGCTCGAACAAGCTCACGCAGTTACCGTGCTGGTCTGCAAAAATCTGTATTTCGATATGGCGCGGACGCGTCAGATATTTTTCAACCAGCACGCGCTCATCGCCAAAACTGTTTTTTGCTTCTCGCTGGCAGGAAGAAAGCGCATCCGCAAAATCTTGCGCGCGCGTCACCACGCGCATGCCTTTACCACCACCGCCGGCGCTGGCCTTGAGCAGCACTGGATAAGCAATCTGATCGGCCTGCGCCTGCAGAAAAACTGGATCCTGATTGTCACCGTGGTAACCCGGTACCAGCGGCACCTGCGCTTTTTCCATCAGTGACTTGGCCGCCGACTTGGAACCCATCGCACGGATCGCGGACGCCGGTGGGCCGATGAACACCAACCCGGCTTCTTCGCACGCTGCGGCAAATGCGTCGTTCTCCGAAAGAAAACCATAACCGGGGTGGATCGCTTCTGCACCGGACAGCCTGGCTGCAGCAATCACACGATCAATATTAAGATAACTTTCACTCGCAGCCGCCGGGCCAATGGCGATCGCTTCGTCGCAAAAGGCCACATGACGCGCATGCGTATCCGCATCGGAATACACCGCCACCGACTGTATGCCCATACGGCGCGCAGTCGCCGCGACGCGGCAGGCAATTTCTCCGCGATTGGCGATGAGAATTTTTTTGAACATGGTGACCGCTCCGGTACTTGTTTTTATTGTGTCGTCATTTGCAAAACGTCCAGCGTTCTCTCGCCCAATAAAGCCAGCTCTTCATCCGACAGCACAAAAGGCGGCATCCAGTACACCGTCGTGCCTATCGGGCGAAGCAATAATTCTTTTTGCAATGCATTCGTAAAAAATCGCCGAGCAAAACCTTCTCTGACCGTGGGTGATACATCAAAGGCCGCAATCATGCCGCACTGACGCACATGGCTTACCTGCGGATGCGCTGCGATCGGCTGCAAGGCCCGCGCCAGTTGTTGCGCACGCTGCTGATTCTGCCGTATCACGTCATCCTCATCAAAAATCTGCAAGGTCGTCAGTGCTGCACGGCACGCGAGCGGATTACCGGTATACGAATGCGAATGCAGGAAACCACGCGCCGTCTCGGCATGATAAAAAGCCTGATAAACCGCATCAGTCGTCATCACCAGCGACAGCGGGAGATAGCCGCCGCTGATTCCCTTGGACAGACATAAAAAATCAGGCCAGATCGCCGCCTGCTCGCACGCAAAGAAAGTTCCGGTACGACCACAACCCACGGCGATCTCATCGGCAATCAGATGTACACCGAATTCATCACACAGTGCACGCAGATGGCGCAGGTAGTCGGGATCATGCATCGCCATACCTACCGCACACTGCACTAGCGGCTCAACAATGACGGCGGCGATCTTGCCCGAGCGGCGCTCGAGCAAGGTGCGCATCGCTTGTATCGCACGCATGGCCACATCCGCATCAGTCTCACCTGACTTTGCCTGACGCGCGTCCGGACTCATCACCACATGCGCACGACGAATCATGCCGCCATAGGCATCGGTGAACACCGGTACATCGGTGACCCCCAGCGCACCCACCGTCTCACCGTGATAACTGCCTTGCAGACAAACAAATTCCTGTTTCTCGGCATGGCCGCTATTGCGCCAATAATGAAAACTCATTTTCAGCGCAATCTCCACCGCAGACGCGCCATCGGACGCATAAAAGCAGTGACCCAGAACGTGATTGGTTTTTGCGGCAAGACGCTCGGACAACTGCACCACCGGCTCGTGCGTAAAGCCGGCGAGCATCGCATGCTCAAGCCGGTCAAGCTGGTCTTTCAGCGCGTCATTGATACGCGGATTCGCGTGGCCGAATAAATTCACCCACCAGGAACTGATGGCATCCAGATAGCGCTGACCCTGATGGTCATACAACCATGCACCGCGACCGTGACTGATGGCCACCAGCGGCATGGTTTCGTGATGCTGCATTTGCGTGCAGGGATGCCAGACACTGGCCAGACTGCGCGTTACCCAATCGTCGGCACTGTGCATCACATTCTGAACAAACCGAATTTCGTTTCAGGGATAGGCGCATTGAGTGCTGCCGACAATCCCAGTCCGAGTACCGTACGGGTATCGGCCGGATCAATCACGCCATCATCCCAAAGCCGCGCGCTGGCATAGTACGGATGACCCTGTACTTCATACTGCTCGCGGATCGGCGTCTTGAAGGCCGTTTCCTCTTCCGGCGACCAACTGCCACCGCGGGCTTCGATGCCGTCACGCCGCACCGTCGCCAACACACTGGCGGCCTGTTCGCCACCCATGACCGAAATACGCGCATTGGGCCACATCCACAACATGCGCGGCGAAAAAGCGCGACCGCACATGCCGTAGTTGCCCGCACCAAAACTGCCGCCGATAATCACGGTGAATTTGGGTACCGCGGCAGTGGCGACCGCCGTCACCATCTTGGCGCCATGACGTGCGATACCTTCATTTTCATATTTGCGTCCCACCATGAAGCCGGTGATATTTTGCAGAAAGACCAGTGGTATCCTGCGCTGGCAGCAAAGTTCAATGAAATGCGCGCCCTTGACGGCAGATTCGGAAAACAGAATGCCATTATTGGCGATCACACCCACCGGCATACCGTGGAGATGCGCAAAGCCGCACACCAGCGTACTGCCAAACCGTGCCTTGAATTCATCGAAGTCGCTGCCGTCCACGATGCGGGCGATCACTTCGCGTACCTCGTAGGGTTTGCGGGTATCGGCGGGAATCAATCCGTAAATTTCATGGGCATCGTATTTCGGCTCGACACTCTCGCGCCGCTGCAGCGTGCTCGCTTTGCTGCGGTTCAGATGGCCGACAATATTGCGAGCAATCGAGAGCGCATGATGGTCGTCCTGCGCCAGATGATCCACCACACCCGAGAGCCGGGTATGCACATCACCACCGCCCAGATCTTCGGCAGTGACTACTTCGCCTGTGGCGGCTTTGACCAGCGGCGGACCGCCGAGAAAAATCGTGCCCTGATTTTTGACGATGATGGATTCATCACTCATGGCGGGTACATAAGCGCCACCGGCGGTGCATGAGCCCATCACCACCGCAATTTGCGGTATGCCTTGCGCCGACATCTGCGCCTGATTGTAAAAAATCCGGCCAAAGTGTTCGCGGTCGGCGAATACCTCATCCTGATTCGGCAAATTCGCGCCGCCCGAATCCACCAGATAAATGCAGGGCAAGTGGTTCTGCTGCGCGATTTCCTGGGCACGCAAATGTTTTTTGACCGTCATCGGGTAGTAGGTGCCGCCTTTGACCGTGGCGTCATTGCACACAATCACGCATTCCTGCCCATTGACGCGACCGATGCCGGTAATGATGCCCGCCGATGGCGCCGCATTGTCGTACATATTGCATGCCGCAAGCTGAGAAAACTCGAGAAACGGTGTGCCGGGATCGAGTAATTGATTCACCCGTTCGCGTGGCAACAGCTTGCCGCGATCCGTGTGTTTTTTACGCGCATCCTCACCACCGCCAAGCGCCAGTTTTTCGCAATGAGCGCGCAAATCATCGACCAGTGCCTGCATGACATGCGCATTGGTCAGATAGTCGGCGGACCGTGGATTGATTCGGGATTCAAGAACGGGCATGCTTACTGGCCTTTGTCATTTTTTTCAAACGTACCATCGAGATACAACCACTGCCCTGCCTCGCGCACGAAACGACTGGTTTCATGCAACCGATGTCCACGCCCGCTGACGCGGCAACGCGCGACGAATTCCACGGTGGCTTCGTTCCCCTGCTCCTCGGCAGAGCGCAGCTCGAGTGCCAGCCATTTGATCGACGCATCGGTCAGTGGCTCCGACGGACAGGTAGACGGATGCCAGCTGGCCTTGAGGTAATCCTCATTGCCGATGACATAGGCGGTATAGCGCGAGCGCATCAGCTGTTCCGCTGTTTCGGGATGATTTTCCTTGCTTAAAAAACGGCCACAGCATTCGTCCAGCGATGGCCCGCCACAAGGGCATGGCTTGGTGTTTTTACTCATCGAATTTATGCTAACGCACGACCAATCAGAATTTTTTGTATGTCACTGGTGCCCTCATAAATCTGGCAAACGCGCACATCGCGATAAATGCGCTCCACCGGGAAGTCTGCCAGATAACCATAACCGCCGTGAATTTGTATGGCCTCGCTGCAGATCTGCTCGGCGACTTCGCTGGCGAACAGCTTGGCCATCGCGGCTTCTTTCAAACAGGGCAGGCCGGCGTCTTTCATGCTCGCTGCATGCCAAACCATCTGACGCGCGGCTTCCAGACGCGTGGCCATATCGGCCAGACGAAACTGCACTGCCTGATGTTCAAACAAGGGCTTGTCGAAACTCTGCCGGTCTTTGGCGTACACCAGTGCGGCATCAAAAGCAGCGCGTGCCATGCCCACGGCTTGTGCGGCGATGCCGATACGGCCGCCTTCCAGACCGGACAAGGCAATCTTGTAACCCATGCCCTCGTCACCAATCCTCTGATCGGCAGGCACACGGCAATTCTCGAAAATCAGCTGCGCGGTATCCGACGAGTGCTGGCCAAGCTTTTCCTCGACACGCGCCACGATATAGCCGGGCGTATTCGTGGGCACCCAGAAGGCGCTGATGCCGCGCTTGCCGGCTGCCTTGTCGGTGACCGCCAGCACGATGGCGACATCGGCATTTTTACCGCTGGTGATGAATTGCTTCACACCGTTGAGCACATAACTATCGCCATCCCGCGTGGCCGTCGTGCGTAATGCCGATGCGTCACTGCCGGCATGCGGCTCGGTAAGTGCGAATGCACCCAGCATGGCTCCGGAGGCCAGTGGCATCAGCCATTGTTTTTTCTGCGCGTCGCTGGCGTAAGACATCCCAATGCTGCACACCGGGCAGTTGTTGACGGAGATGATCGTGGAGGTGCCGCCGTCACCGGCAGCGATTTCCTCGATCACCAGCGCCAGCGCCAGATAATCCAGTCCGGCACCACCGAATGACTCGGGCACCGCGACACCAAATGCGCCCAACGAAGCCAGCTGGGCCAACGCCTCACGCGGAAATTCGCGCTCGCGATCCCAGCGCGCAGCATGCGGGGCGAGCTGCTGCTGTGAAAATTCACGCAGCGCATCGCGGATCATCTGATGTTGTTCGGTCAGGACCATCGGTTTTTATCGATTCAAGCAATGACGCAATACGGGAGAGGTGAATCTCGGATCTAGCCCATTGCCTGTCAGTTAAGAATTCAAGCTGCTTGTGTACAACGAAAGACACTGGATCCCGGCCTGCGCCGGGATGACATTTGACAATCCGTCAGGCGGAAAATCGTTATCCCGGCGCAGTCCAGGATCCAGCAACGTTCGAATTTTCAATGATTCGATAAAATTTTCAGCTCAAATAACCGACATGAGTGCTTCACCGAATCCCGTGTCTCAAAAAAATCACTACCACGCCATCTTCCTGCCGTCGTAACTCTGAAAACTGCCACTGTCCGACAATCCGAGTGTACCAATCACTCGCAGCATGCCCGCCACACTCTCCGTCACCGATGTCGGCGCACCCGATCCACCCATGTCGGTTTTCACCCAACCCGGATTCATCGTGACGAGCGCAATGTTCGGATAATCAGGGCTGGCCGAGTGCACGGCCATATTCAGCGCCGCCTTCGATGCGCGATAAATCCAGCCCATGCTGGACTCGGCCTCCGCAATACTGCCCATACCGCTGGTGATGAACGCAAAGCGGCCGCTGGACGGTGTCAACAGAGGTGCGAGCAAAGGGATGGACTGCATCGCACCAAGCACATTCGCATGCATGGTGGCATCAAAGGCAGACATTGCGGGCAGCTCGGTTGCGCCGTCAAAGGATTCGAACACGCCTGCCACATACACCACCAGATCGAGCTGCTTGCCATTGAGCTGCCGAGCCAACGCCGCAAGCGACGCCGGCAGGGTGACATCAGTGCGAATCGCCTGTGCCCCCTCGGACTGCAGACGGGCGAGCGATTCATCATCACGCGCTGTCGCAAACACTTCGTATTTATTCGCCAGCAGCTGACGAACAAACTCGCGTCCAATGCCGCGCGATGCACCGATGATCAGGGCGGTTGTCATGGGTCAGACCATTTCCAAGGCCATGGCGGTGGCTTCACCGCCCCCGATGCACAGCGCAGCTACACCGCGCTTGCCGCCGGTTTTTTTCAGCGCACCCAGCAGCGTGACGATAATGCGTGCACCCGAAGCACCGATCGGATGACCGAGTGCGCAGGCACCCCCATGAATGTTGATCTTGTCATGCGCGATGTCGTGTTCTTTCATCGCTGCCATGGCAACCGCGGCAAAGGCTTCGTTGACTTCGAACAAATCCACTTCCTTGCTGCTCCAACCGGTCTTTGCGTACAGCTTTTCAATCGCGCCCACGGGAGCGGTGGTGAACCAGTTCGGCTCCTGCGAATGGCGGGTATGCGCGACGATACGCGCAATCGGCTTGGCACCCAGTTTTTTTGCGGTGGATTCGCGCATCAGTACCAGCGCCGCTGCACCATCATTGATCGACGATGATGAGGCTGCCGTGATCGTGCCGTCTTTTTTGAAGGCCGGCTTGAGCTGCGGGATCTTGTCGATCTTCGCCTTGAGCGGACCTTCATCCTTGTCGATCACCACATCACCACCACGGCCTGTCACCGTCACGGGTGCGATTTCCCAAGCAAAGCTGCCATCGGCAGTGGCGGCCTGGGCGCGCTTGACGGACTCAATCGCAAACGCATCCTGTGCTTCCCGAGTGAATTCATATTTTGCCGAGCAGTCCTCGGCATAGGTTCCCATCGCGCGACCTTTTTCATACGCATCTTCCAGGCCATCAAGCATCATGTGGTCATACAACATGCCATGGCCGATACGATAGCCGCCGCGTGCTTTCGGAATCAGATACGGTGCATTCGTCATGGATTCCATGCCGCCGGTGACGACCACGTCATTGGTACCTGCGACCAGTGAATCAAAACCATAAATCGTGGACTGCATGGCCGAGCCACACATTTTGGATAGCGTGACAGCACCCGCCGACACCGGGATCCCGGCTTTGATCGATGCCTGTCGCGCGGGTGCCTGACCTTGCGCGGCCATCAGGCAATTACCAAAAATCACGTCATTGACCACATCGGGGCTGATGCCGGCGCGTTCGACGGCCGCACGAATCGCGACCGCACCCAAATCATGCGCGGACAATGAAGAAAAATCGCCCTGAAAAGCACCCATGGGGGTACGTGCGGCACCGACGATCACGATAGGGTCTTGCATTGCTCTCTCCATTAAAAAGTTCAGGCCGTTTTCACGGCGGGGGAATTTGCCTGATGAATAAACCGGATTTCCTGCGGATAGGGGAAAACATCCTCAACCTGCCCTTCCTGAATCCGCACTTTTCGCTGCCGCCAGTAGTCCGCTGTCAGCAGATCGGCATGATGCTTCATGAAATACTTCCTGACATTGGGATTTCCCAGCAAAAAAACACCAAACTGCTCGGGAAACACATCATTTTTTGCAATCGAATACCACGGCTCGGCTGACATCTCATCTTCTTCATTGCGCGGCGTGGGTATGTCGCGGAAATTGCAGTCAGAGATGTATTCGATTTCGTCATAATCGTAGAACACCACGCGCCCCTGCCGGGTGACGCCAAAATTTTTATACAGCATATCGCCGGGAAAAATATTAGCCGCCACCAAATCTTTGATCGCATTGCCATATTCCATGAGGCCGTGTTCGAGCTTGGTGTCATCACCGGCCGCCTCGGCTTCGGTCAGCCAGATATTCAGTGGCGTCATGCGCCGCTCGATATACAAGTGGCGAACGATGATTTGATCGTGATCTTCCTCAACCAGCGAGGGCGCCACCGATTTCAACTCGGCAAGCAGTTCTTCTGAAAAGCGCGACCGCGGAAAGGCAACATCGGAATATTCGAGCGTGTCTGCCATGCGACCCACGCGGTCATGACATTTGACCAGCTGGTATTTTTCCTTGACCAGCGCGCGCGTGGTTTCTTTGGGGGGCGGAAAACTGTCCTTGATCGCCTTGAACACATACGGAAACGACGGCAGCGAAAACACCACCATCACCAGTCCACGAATACCAGGGGCAATTTCAAAACGATCGGAAGAGTGGGCGAGGTGATGCAAGAAGTCGCGATAGAAGGCCGCCTTACCCTGCTTTTGCAAACCAAGAATGGTGTAAATCTCACTACGCGGCTTGTTGGGCAGCATGCTGCGCAAAAATTTTACATACGCGGAGGGCACTTCCATATCCACCTGAAAGTAAGCGCGCGTAAATGAAAACAACAGATTGATCAGACCCGCATCGGTGAGCACGGTATCAAGTACGAGCTGACCGCGGCGATTGTGCAATACCGGAATCACGAACGGATATTCACGACCGCCATTGAGAACTTTCCCGACCAAATAAGCGCCCTTGTTTCGGAAAAACGGACTCGACAATATCTGTATCTGATGATTGGGCTCAAGTGCTGCCTGACCCATTACCTGACTCAACCAGGCAGCGACCTGCGCCACATCCCGATCGAGGTCGGCATAGTCGCCGACAAACTGAAAATTGGTCACCATGCGTCGCAGCGACTTCTCGAGGCCATCAGCGCCGGGATAGTACACGCGATACGTTGGCGTGCTGTCTGCCGGCTCAATGTATTCGGTGGATACCGCCGGGCGCACGAAAATGAAATCATTGTTGAAGTAGGTACGATGCAGGATCTTGCAGCAGACTGAATTGAAAAATGTCTCCGCCAGTTCGGGCTGGCGATGATCAGTCAGCATGCCAATGTAATGCAACTTCACTTCGCGCCACACATTGTCCGATAAATCCGCCTCATCGTATTCGTCTTCGAGTGTCTGCACGCATTCCTTGACGCGCAATTCATAAAATGCAATACGTTCACGCGCCTCGGCCTGCGCCTGCTTCCAGGTCATTTGCTCGAAATGACGGCGTGCGGCCTGACTTGATTGACGAAACAAACGATAGTGCTTGTCGAAACCGTCCAGCAGTACGCGCGCGATATCAAACGCGATTTGTGACGATAGAAGCTTGGGGAAATTCTGCATAAGACGATAAGGGTCAGGCGGTTTCAGCAAATAATTCGCGGCCGATCAGCATACGCCGTATTTCACTGGTGCCCGCACCAATTTCATACAGCTTGGCATCACGCCACAAACGTCCCACTGGATACTCGTTGATGTACCCGTTACCGCCGAGCGTTTGAATGGCTTCACCCGCCATCCAGGTGGCCTTCTCGGCAGAGTACAAAATGGCCCCTGCGGCATCCTTGCGCAAGGCACGGATTTGTTCAGGTGATTTGGCACGGTCGCAGGCTTGTCCGACGGCGTACACATACGCCTTGCAGGCCATCATGGTGGAATACATATCGGCGAGCTTGCCCTGCATGAGCTGGAATTCACCGATTGGCTGGCCGAACTGCTTGCGGTCATGTACATACGGCACGACTGCATCCATGCAAGCTTGCATGATACCCAGCGGACCGCCCGACAACACGGCGCGCTCATAATCCAGACCCGACATCAACACATTGACGCCACGACCGAGGCCGCCGAGGACATTTTCTGCCGGCACATGGCAATTCTGAAACACCAGCTCGCCGGTGTGCGAACCGCGCATGCCCAGCTTGTCGAGCTTTTGCGCAACGGAGAAGCCGGGGAAGTTTTTTTCGATCAGAAAAGCAGTGATGCCGCGCGGGCCTGCTTCGATGTCATTTTTGGCGTACACCACCAGCACATCAGCGTCGGGGCCGTTGGTGATCCACATTTTGCTGCCATTGAGCACCCAGTGATCGCCTTTGAAATCAGCACGCAATTTCATGCTCACCACATCGGAGCCGGCATTCGGTTCGGACATGGCGAGCGCGCCGATATGTTCACCCGAGATCAACTTGGGCAAATACGCAGCACGCTGCGCATCGGTGCCATTACGACGGATCTGATTCACGCACAAATTGGAATGCGCACCATAGGACAGACCAACCGAGGCCGATGCGCGCGAAATTTCTTCCATCGCGATGATATGCGCCAGGTAACCCAGGCCACTGCCGCCGAGACTTTCTTCGACCGTCAGACCCAGCAAACCCAGATCTCCCATCTTGCGCCACAAGTCCATGGGGAATTGATCGCTACGGTCGATTTCCGCGGCACGCGGTGCGATTTCAGCTGAGGCAAATTCGCGTATTGCGTCGCGCAGTGCGGCCATGTCTTCGCCATGATCAAAGCTCAGTCCGGGTAAATCGGTCATGCGTATCTCCGTAGCAGTATTTTTTCAGGCGGCGCGACGAGCGGTGGATTTTGCCCGGGACCGTTGGCGGGCAGGATGCTCATCAAGCATCTGCTGACATTTTTCTTCATGTGCCGCGATTTCGGCGAGGGTGATTTCAATATCTTCACGCTGCTGTTCCAGCGCTTCGCGATGCCGGGCCAGCACATCCATGAATCGCGTAAGCTGTGCAGCAGAATCCTTGGGCGACTCGTACATATCGACCAGATCACGAATTTCGGAGAGGGTCAGACCCAGTCGCTTGCCGCGCAAAGTCAGTTTCAGACGGGTGCGATCGCGTGCACCATAAACGCGCGTGCGACCACCGGCGCCTTCGCGGCTGGGACTCAACAAGCCCTGATCTTCGTAAAAACGAATGGCGCGCGGGGTGATGTCGAATTCCCTCGCCAGCTCGGTAATCGTGTAAGTTGCCATAAGGATACGGAATCGCGCTAGAATCGACGTTTACGTAAACGTCAAGTGAAGCCGTATTGTAGGCGCGCCCCGCGCAAATGGGAACCCCGCTGCAGGGCGTTCCCTTTCATTCCATTTTCCATCAGTTGGGCAATATGAATCCTCAAGAATCCGAGCTCGAATATGTCTTTGGCGAGACGCTACCCGCAACCGGCACCACACTGGAAGTGGCCCCGGGCGTGCGGTGGCTGCGCATGGGTCTGCCGTTCGCACTCAACCATATCAATTTATGGTTGCTGGAAGATGTGCGTGTAGCCGACGACGGTTCCATCGAACACGGCTGGACGATTGTGGATTGCGGCATCGCAAGCGATGCAACCCGGGATGCGTGGGAATTGATATTTGCAAACGAACTGCGCGGCCTGCCGGTATGGCGCGTGATTGTCACGCACTGTCATCCAGATCATGTCGGTTTATCCGCCTGGTTGTGTGAGCGCTGGCAAGTGCCGATGTACATGACCGTGGGAGAGTACGGGTTTGCGCGCATGATGGCGGCCGGTTTGCCCGGCGCTGATGGCCCATCGATGTTGCCGCATTTTCAGCAGCATGGTCTGGTCGACGAAGCGATGATTGCGCAGATCACGTCGCGCCAGAACTATTATCCGACGCTGGTACCAGACGTGCCGCAAAGTTTTATCCGACTCGAAGCGAGTCGGCCTGTCATGATCGGTACGCATCATTGGCAGGTCATCATCGGCACCGGCCATTCTCCTGAACACGCAGCACTGTATTGCGCTGATCTGAGGGTGCTGATTTCTGGTGACATGGTGTTGCCTAGAATTTCGACGAACACGTCCGTTTTTGCGGTCGAACCGGAATCCGATGCAGTTGGCAATTTTCTCGATTCCATTCAAAAATTCAGCGCCTTGCCCGAGCAAACACTGGTCTTGCCATCGCACGGCAAACCGTTTCGCGGCTTGCATACCCGTATCGCCCAACTGGCGGGCCATCATGCCGACCGACTGGCCGAAGTCAAAGCGGCCTGCGCCACACCGCAATCCGCTGCCGACATCGTTCCCATCATGTTTCGGCGTGAATTGGATGCGCATCAGCTGACGTTTGCAATGGGTGAGGCACTTGCCCACCTCCATCGGCTCTGGTATGCGGGCGAGTTGCGCCGCTTTCGGGATGATCGGCAGGTTTGGCGCTTTGTCAATCTGCAGTGAGGGATAAGCAGGCGGATTCCTCAAAAATGTCGCCGTGACTTGACGGGTAACGAGTAAACTCAAGTATTTATTACCTACAGTCAATCGAATTGATAAAAAGATTTTAGGTTTCAATTTAATTAAACCCGGCGATGACGCATTTTTTACAATCGGTATACGCTGAAATTACTGACACTTACAAGCGCACATGACATATTGCGCGCCATGAACTCACTAGAAGAACGCATGGCGTTTAGCGAGCGGCTGCAGCAGGCCTTAAGCGACTGCAACTATTCGCCTCGCAGTCCGACCGAGCTTGCGCGGGAATTCAATCATCGGTTTCAAGGCCAAGCGGTCACCGTGCATGCTGCCCGAAAGTGGCTGCACGGTGAATCCATCCCGACGCAAGATAAATTGCGGGCGCTGGCCAGCTGGCTTGATGTACCGGCCGACTGGCTGCGGTTTGGCAATGACGTCAATAAAAGCAAAGGTCAGGCATCGCAGTTCTCCGCTGCTGAGACCCGCCTGCTGGCCAATCTTCAGCAACTGGACGAGACCCATCGCCAACTGGCGCATGAAATTCTGCGTCTGATCATTCGCATGAACAAGAAAAAATAAAGCCTCACGAGCTCAATCTGCCGCTTGCGACGAGCCCGCCGCGCCGTGCGGGGTGGCTTTTGGTCAGCGTGTTGCGAGTAAGTCGGGGAGCGTGCGCAGATACGCCAATCCCGCAATAGCCCGGCTGCCATACCAGGACAGCTGCTCCCCATCCACCAGACGCACCGGCTTGCCCAGCTGATTTTCAAGCGCGTTGGTGTGTACGTCGGTGAAATGATAGGGCTCAGTGGATAGCAATATTTCGTCGACTTCGTCGACGAGCGCCGAATCCCAGCGAAACTCGGGATAGCGTTTGTCCGACCTGATCTCGCACTGCTGCCAACCGATCAGGGCCAGCATGCGGGCAATGTAGGTATCGCGCGATACCGTCATCCACGGATCTTTCCAGATGCAATACAGCACCCGATACGGCGGGGATTGCGCGAGCACGCGGGTTGCCTCGTACTCACGTGCAAAAGCCTCGCACAGTCGCTCGGCTCTGTCGCTGACATTGAAAATACCGCCCAGCAGCCTGTATAAATCGAGGTTGTCTTCCGGCGCTAGCGGATGCGTGACGATGACTTGCGGAATGAACTGCGCCAGTACGTCCACGGTGGGCTTTTCGTTTTCATCGATATTGACGATCAGATGCGTGGGCGCGAGCGCACGTATCTTGTCGATATTCACATCCTTGGTGCCGCCGACCTTGGGCACGTCAGCCAACAGCGACTGAGGATGAATGCAAAACCCGGTACGACCTACCAGCCAGGAAGACAATCCCAAGTCACACACCAGCTCGGTGACCGAAGGCACGAGTGACACAATGCGCGGCGGGTGATCGACATCAATGACCGCATGCTGTTGGCCTGTCGCATCGGTCAGCAGACTCATGGTGCGTCGTTGAATTCCTGGTACGAGGCTTTGTAAGGCGCGCGTGCCATCACACGGTCGTACAGCCAGTTGGGCAAGCAACGCAGCAACCACGAAACACCACGCATGGGCCAGGGAATCACCACATAACTGCGGCCTGCCGTGATCGCTTTGACCGCTTGTCGCGCGAATGCATCGGCCGGCATCAGGAAGGGCATGGGATACGTATTTATCTGCGTCATCGGTGTATCGATATAACCGGGCGCAAGGGTTACCACCTGAATGGCATGGCGACGCAGGGCCACGCGCAGTGATTCGCAATAGCTGATGACCGCTGCTTTGGATGCACTGTAGGCTTCGGCACCGGGCAAACCACGAATGCCGGCCACGCTGGCAATGCCGACCAAGCGCATGCCGCGCTGCCCGGCCGCTGCCTGCGATTTCATGGTGGTGATAAACGGGGAAAAGGTCGCAACGGTTGCCACCAGATTGGTCTGCATGATCTTGTCAAACACCGCCAGATCCGCAGGTCGCTCGGTCAAGGTGCCGTAGGAAATACCCGCATTGGCGATGACGACATCAATACCGCCGCTGTGTGCCAGAAAATCGCTGGCCGCCGCAGCCAGTGCCGCGTGATCATTCACATCCACCGCGTAGCTGCGATGGGCCTGTGGATTGGGCAGCGATGCCACCAGTTCCAAGAGCGCCGTCTCACGCCGCGCCAACAGGCCGAGTTGCGCGCCCTGCGATGCAAACTCGCGCGCAAGCGCCAGACCCAGCCCACTGGATGCGCCCGTAATGAAGACGCGCTTCATCGAAGAAAATAACTCATTTTTTTCTGGTGATCAGTGCGTCCATGACCTGCAAGGTCGCCATATTCATCGCCGCCTCGGGTTGTCCACGCATGTTGACGCCCACGATGGAGGGCGAAGTCACGTACTGACCATCAATCACGATGGTGGGCACGCCTTCGATGCGATAAGCATCCTGCATCTGACGAACGCGGTTTACTCTGGACTGCACGCTGAAGGAGTTGAAGACATCAAGAAATTTCTTGCGGTCGATGCCCTGCTTCTCGACGAAATCAACAATCAATTCTTCTTTGTCCAAGCGCTGGCGACCAATGTGCAGCGCATCGAAATACGCTTTGTGCACATCAAAGCGGTTTAACGCTTCGAGGGCGAAGTACAGCTTCTGCTGTGGCACAAAGGATTCGCGAAAACCCACCGGGATGCGTTTGAAGACGATCTGATCCGCGCGCTTTCTGGCCCAGTCGGAGAGTGCCGGCTCGAAAGCAAAACAGTGCGGGCAGCCGTACCAGAAAAATTCAAGTACCTCGATCTTCTTGCCGGCTTCGGTGGGCTGAGCCTGAGGCAAGCGCTGATAATCCACGCCGTCCACCGGATCGGAAGGTGAGGCGCTGGCACAGAGTGCCATCAAACTGAAACTGGTCAGAGCCAAGAGTTTTTGAATCAATCGCATGAGTTTTCCTGTTACAAACTAAAAATGAAAAGGACGCAGCATCTCTACCAGGATGAGCGTCTCAGACAGTACCGACGTAATGCAAAACAATCCCACCGACGACGGTGGCGATTCGTTACGCCTATTTCGGTACACGGACCACAGCGACATCAACGCCATTGTCGGAGAGCCGAACGCGGGTACGGTTCATGGTCTCGACATCAGCGAATGGGCCCACGCGTACACGATACAGTGTCCCCAAATCGGACTGGCGTTCAGCGATATTGGCTGCCACACCCATCAACGCCAGTTTGGCCTTGGTGGTCTCGGCATCACTGGGTTCGCGGAATGCACCCGCTTGCAGATAATAGGTGAATCGCTCCTCGGGTGCAGGATCGACCGCTGGCGCCGGGGGCGTCTTTTCCTTGTCGCGCGAGCGCTCTGTTGCTGGCTGGGTAGGCGCCTGCGGGGTGACCTGGGGCGTTGCCTGCGGCGTGATCTGGGGAGCGCCCTGCGGCGTGACCTGCGGCGTGACCTGAGGCGTGACTGAGGGCGCGGGCGCTGCTGGTTGAACCGCAGGATCCTGGTCGGTGAGTTGCTCGCGGCGCTCGCGCGCGCCGCCGGGCAAGGTCTTGTTCGGATCGCCCAGTTCGCCGGCTGGCTGCGACTGCTTGCTGATCTTGTCAACGAAGGGTAGCGGCGTTTTGGTGATCGTGATGGCGACGCCAACGGCAATCAGCAGACCCAGAATGAGGCCGACAATAATGCCCGTGAGCGTGCCGCCGCGCTCGCGTCGCGGGTGCGCGGTTTTACTCGAAGAATGCATTTTTTCCTGCTGCATGTTCACACCCTGCTTACATACGGGACGGCGCCGAGACACCGATCAACGCCAGCCCATTGGCCAATACCTGCCGTGTTGCCAGCAGAAGCGCAAGGCGCGCCTCTCTGAGCGCGGCGTCATCCACCAACACGCGCTCTGCATTGTAGTAGCTGTGCAGCTCGCCTGCGAGGTCGCGCAAATAAAACGCAATCTGATGCGGGCCGAGCTCTTCAGCCGCTTTTTTCAGCGCATCGGGATAATCCGCAATTTTGGCCATCAATGAGGCTTCGCGCGGGGCGACCAGTGGCGACAGGTCGACCTGCTGCAAGGAGGCTTGATCGCCACCCCACTGAGCCAGTACCGAGCAGATGCGGGCATGGGCGTACTGCACGTAGTAGACAGGATTTTCATCCGATTGCGCCAGCGCGAGATCGACATCGAAAACGAATTCGGTATCGGCCTTGCGCGAGATGAGAAAGAACCGTACTGCATCGCGTCCGCGCGTCAGATCACGCTTCCCATCAGCACTCGTGACATCACCGGCCGACCATTCGATCAGATCACGCAGCGTCACATACGAACCGGCACGTTTGGAGATTTTGACTTCCTCGCCATTTTTCATCACGGTAACCATTTTGTGCAGCACATAATCCGGATACCCTTCCGGTATGCCCTGACCGGCTGCCTGCAGGCCTGCGCGCACGCGCGCAATCGTGCCATGGTGGTCGCTGCCCTGCACATTAATGACCTTGGTGTAACCGCGTTGCCATTTGGTGATGTGATACGCCACATCGGGAACGAAGTAGGTGTAGGTACCGTCAGATTTTTTCATCACGCGGTCTTTGTCATCACCATAGTCGGTGCTGCGCAACCAGAGCGCGCCATCCTGCTCGAAGGTCTTGCCTGCTTTTTTGAGCGCCTCGACGGCGGCCTCGACCTTGCCATCGCTGTAGAGTGACGACTCGAGATAGTAGTTATCGAAGCGTACGCCGAATGCCTGCAGATCGAGATCCTGCTCGTGGCGCAGATAGGTCACCGCGAAACGGCGTATGGATTCAATATCTTCAATGGCACCACTTGCAGTCACCGGCTCGCCGTTGGCTGCCGAGACGGTTTTTTTTGCAAGAAAATCGGCGGCAATGTCGGCAATGTAATCACCGTTGTAAGCGGACTCGGGCCAGTCGGCATCACCCGGCTTGCTGCCTTTCGCGCGCGCCTGAACCGACGCCGCGAGCGTTACGATCTGCACACCGGCGTCGTTGTAATAGAACTCGCGCAGCACCGCATAGCCCTGCGCTTCGAGCAGCGCACAAATCGCATCACCCAACGCACCTTGCCTTCCGTGACCCACATGCAGCGGCCCGGTCGGATTGGCGGAGACAAACTCGACCAGCACCTTGTGATTCTTGCCATCATTGGTGCGGCCGAAACATTGCGCATCAATAAATACACGGCGGATCACATTCTGTTTCACCGTCAAAGCGACGCGTAAATTAATGAAGCCGGGGCCGGCAACTTCAACGGCATCAATCAAACCCTGCCGTGCTGGATGCGCCATCAGCGCTTCGGCAAATTGTTGCGCCAGTTCGCGCGGATTTTTTTTCAGCGCACGTGCGAGCTGCATCGCCAGATTGCACGCAAGGTCGCCATGCGAAGGGTCGCGCGGCCGCTCCAGTGTGATGTCGGGAAGGGCGAGGTCGGTGCCTGCAAGTACCGGCGCTGCGACTTCGGAAAAAAGTGCCGCAATCTGCTCTTTGTGTTGGGGGTGCATGGGCGGGAAATGGGGTGCGTCGCGCGGGCGCGCTGACAAAGCGGTGATTATAGCGGCCTCATGCCAGCCCTCTGAAGTTATGAGAACAGCAAAAGGTGCGCGAGCGCGAGGTCGCCCCCGCCCGCCAAGGCGAAAAAAAGGCACCCGAAAGGGCGCCTATGAGAGGAGATATAGCGACTACATGTGCCGCACCGCAGCACGAGGTTAGCATCCACGATCTGCCCGTTTGTGTCAATCTAAATTTACCAAAAAATAGTAAACTTTAGTTGACAGTGTTGGCACGCGCCTCTAGAGTGCTTTCATGAATGATGCGGGCAATGCGTCCCGCCATGGAAGCCGCATGAAGCTGTTAAGGCAATACACCCGAAAACTGGCGTCCTCCATGGGGACGCAATGGATGCCGTTTGCCGATGTGGCAACGCCGGATCTGCCTTTGTCGCGCCTGCTGCGCTTGTCCATGTTTCAGCTGTCGATTGGCCTCGCGACCGCACTGCTGGTTGGCACGCTGAACCGCGTGATGATCGTCGAGCTGGGTGTGCCGACCTGGTGGGTTGCCCTGTGCGTTGCGCTCCCGCTGGTTTTTGCGCCCTTGCGCGCACTGATCGGATTTCGGTCGGATACCCACCGTTCGGTGCTGGGATTACGCCGCCTGCCTTATTTGTGGATGGGCACGCTGTTGCTGTTTGGTGGTCTGGCCATCATGCCTTTTGGTCTGCTGGCTCTGAGCCAGCCCCAGCCGGGCATGCTGTGGGTTAGCCGGGTTGGCGCTGCACTGGCTTTTCTGCTGGTCGGCGCAGGGATCCAGGTCACCCAGACCGCTGGTCTGGCGCTGGCGACGGACCTGGCCACGCCCGAGACGCGGCCGCGCGTGGTGGCGCTGATGTACACGATGCTGTTGCTGGGCCTGGTTGGCAGCGGCGCGATGTATGGATGGCTGCTGGCGGATTTCAGTCCGCTGCGCCTGATTCAAGTGGTGCAGGGCTCGGCAGTCGCCGTGATCTGGCTGAACCTCAATGCGCTGTGGAAGCAGGAGGCGATGAACCGGGATCGTGCGCGCCAGCCGATTGCGCAGGAAAATTTCAGCGCCCACTGGCGCGCCTTTGCCGGGCGGCCCGGCGTGAAACGATTTTTGTGGACGGTGGGGGTCGGTACCTGCGCGTTCAATATGCAAGACATCATCCTTGAGCCTTATGGCGGACAGGTGCTGCATCTGGGCGTGGGCGCCACCAGCCTGCTGACCGCGCTAACCGCCTGTGGCGCATTGCTGGCTTTTGGTATCGCGGCAGGGCTGCTCTCGCGCGGCGTGGATGCGGTTCGGCTGGCGGCGCTGGGCGCGCTGGCAGGGTTGCCGGCCTTCGCTCTGGTGATTTTTTCGGCACCCATGGATGCGCCCGCGATGTTTCGGGCCGGCGCATTTCTGATTGGTGTAGGCGGTGGATTGTTTTCAGTCGGCACACTGACCATGGCCATGGGTCTGGCGCAGGGCGAGGACGCGGGACTGGCACTGGGCGCCTGGGGCGCGGTGCAGGCCACGGCTGCCGGCGCATCAATCGCCGCCGGCGGGATGATCAAGGACGTGATTGGCGCACTGGCGAATGCCGGTTGGCTGGGCGAGAGTCTGGTGTCACCGGTGACGGGTTACAGCTTTGTGTATCACCTCGAGATGTATTTGCTGTTTGGCGTTTTGGTGGCCATTGGCCCGCTGGTGCGGCGCGATGCGCTGCCGACGCGATCGCAGCAGAAGTTTGGACTGGCTGAATTTCCCGGCTAGTTTGTTTGAATGACCGAAGCACGGATTGACCGAAGTACGAATTACCGCATCAGAAATCAGTAGAAGCCTCTATCTGAGCATTGTTCGCTGGCGAAGCAAGGCAATCGCTCTTGGTAGTTTAGAACCTGTCTCGTTAGGTCGATGGCAAGGCGGCAGTACCGCAGGCAGTACAGCCGTACGACAAGGGTGCAGCAGGGAATTCAGGCTGGATACAGCCTGCCTGCGAAACGGCACTGGCGTTCAAGCCGGTGCGCGCCCTGCAAGGGATGCCAACGCCGCTAGCGGCCTAACGAGACAGGTTCTGATCGATAAAGGCTTCAGGCAGTCCCCCGGGCTTGGTGTTTTGCTCAGGGCCCAACGTCAGAAGGAGACGCATCATGGAAACAATGGCCATTACCCAATACGTCGATGTGGCACAGCTAGTGCTGTATCTGTTCTGGATTTTCTTTTTCGGGTTGGTGTACTACCTCGTTCAGGAAGGTCACCGCGACGGTTATCCGCTGGATTCCGGCCGCACGCCACCGGTCAAAATGGACGGCTGGCCGCCCATCCCGAAGCCCAAGACCTATCTTCTGGCAGACGGCAAGGAAGTGGTCATGCCCTATCCGCTGCAGCCGCCCGAGTTTTTGCAAGCCGAGCCGCGCCACCGCTATATCGGCGCGCCGATCGAGCCGACCGGTAACCCGCTACTGGCTGGTGTGGGACCCGGTTCCTGGGCCAATCGTGCCGATGTGCCCGACCATACGCCCGACGGTGAAGCGAAGATTGTTCCGCTGCGTACGCAGCCTGACTACGGCGTAGCGACGCAAGACAATGATCCGCGCGGCTTGCCGGTGGTGGGTGATGATGATGAAGTCGCTGGCACTGTCAGCGAGCTGTGGATGGATCGTTCGGAAATGCTGTTCCGCTACATTGAAGTCAAACTCAATGACTCGGATCGTACCGTCATGCTGCCCGTGCCGTTTGCGCGCATCACGAACGAGCATGTGAAAGTGCATGCGATTCTCGCGCATCAGTTTGCCGATGTGCCGGGTCTGCGCAATCCGGATCAGATCACCTTCCTCGAAGAAGAAAAAATTGCCGCCTACTACGGCGCCGGCACGCTGTATGCGACGCCGGAACGTCAGGAACCACTGGTGTGAAGCCGCATCACGAACACGAGTTCGAAGCGGCGCCGGGCCTGCCCGAGGCCCTGCCCGCCGGCGAACTCATTCTCTGGCAGGGCAGTCCCGACTGGAAAATGCTGGCCGTCGATGCGTTTCATGTCCGGCGACTGGCCATTTATTTTTCGCTGATGATTGCGCTGCACGCCGTGATGATCTGGGACACGTCCCTCGGCTTGCTCGCCAATCTGAGTGAACTGAGCATCGGTGCAATTCTGGCCTCGGTGGCCCTGTCATTACTGGCACTGACCGCCTGGCTGTCGGCCAGCACCACGATGTACACCATCACCAACCGACGGGTGGTCATGCGCATCGGCATTGTGCTCACGCTCACTTTCAATCTGCCGCATCGCTGGATCAAGACCGCGCAAATGCGCGATCAGGGTCGTGGCTTTGGTGAAATCGCTCTTGAACTCAAGGGTGATGACCGCATCGCTTATCTGCATCTGTGGCCGCATGCGCGCGCCTGGCATATCGGTCAGCCGCAACCGGCTTTGCGCTGCATCGCCAATGTCAAAGAAGTCGGCGCACTCCTGCATGAGGCCTGGGAAAAACGCATGGCGGAAGTCGCCGCCACGCCCGACCTTCGCGAAGCCCGCATTCCGGTCCGCATGCCTGATGGCGTATTCGCACGATGAAAACCCCCGAGGCAACCGACTGGAAAACCAACCAGGAGCGTCGGACACTGTCCACCGGACTGGGCTTCGTACTTTTCCTGATGGCTTGTCTGGCGTTGGTGGCCTGGATCCGCTGGTCCGGGCCGGTACAGCACGACGACATCACCGCACGCGCGGAACAAATCCGAACATTGCGCTTCGTCGACCAGGCTGACGGATCCATCCAGGTCATCGACGCCACCACCGGTGCCGACGTGCACAATTTTCAGGGTGAGCAAGGATTTGTGCGTGGCACACTACGCGCACTCGTGCGCGATCGCCGCTTGCAAGGATTCGGCGCAGATCAGCCCTTCGAGTTGATCGCCCATGATGCAGGCCGACTCAGCCTGCGTGACCCCGCCACCGGCTCGACGATTGCACTGGAATCGTTCGGCTCAAAAAATATCGGCGTGTTTGCGCGTCTGATGCGATAGGAAAAAAATGAATCAGCCGAAAGCCATCGTTATAGGCAGCGGCTTCGGCGGACTGGCAGCAGCGGTCCGTCTTTCCTGCAAAGGGTATCAGGTACAGATCCTCGAAAAACTCGACGCACCGGGCGGCCGGGCCTACGTCCACCGCCAGGATGGCTTCACGTTCGATGCCGGCCCCACCATCATCACCGCACCCCAGTTGCTGGAAGAATTGTGGGCACTGTGCGGTAAAAAATTCTCGGATCACATCACGCTCAAAGCCATGGAGCCCTTCTATCGGATACGCTTCGATGACGGCAGCTGGTTTGACTACAGTGGTGATGAAGCCACCATGCGCCGCGAAGTCGCGCGCTTCTGTCCGGACGATCTGCCGGGTTTCGACCGATTCGTCGCCGCAGCCGATCAGGCCTGCAAGCTCGGATTCGAAGATCTGGGTGGCATGCCCTTCAATTCGGTCGGTGATTTGCTCGCGGCTTTGCCCAGCATGATGCGCATGAAAGCCTGGGAGAGCCTGTATACGCTGGTTGCCCGCTACATCAGCGATCCCAAACTGCGTCAGGTGTTCAGCTTTCATCCACTGCTCATCGGCGGCAATCCTTTTTCCGTGACGCGCGTCTACAGTCTGATCAATACGCTGGAGCGTCGCTGGGGCGTGCACTGGGCCATGGGTGGTACCGGCGCACTCGTTCGCGGACTGGTGAATTTGCTCGAGGAACGCGGCGTGAATTTGCGCTGCAATGCAGCCGTCACGCGCATCAATGTCACCAACGGCCAGGCCACTGGCGTCACGCTGGAAAATGGTGAAGTGCTTGATGCCGACATCGTGATCTCCAACGGCGACGCCGCATGGACCTATCGTTACCTGATCGATGCGAAAGATCGCCGTCACTGGACCGACCGCAAAATCGAACGCAGCAAATATTCAATGAGTCTGTTCGTCTGGTATTTCGGCACCAACCGCCGCTACGAAGACGTGCCGCATCACATGATCATGCTTGGGCCGCGTTATCGGGAACTGCTTGATGATATTTTCAAGCACCTGCATCTGGCCGAAGATTTCAGCCTGTATCTGCATCGCCCCAGTGCCAGCGATCCCTCGGTCGCACCGCCCGGTCATGATGGGTTTTATGTACTCGCCCCCGTGCCGCATCTGGGTAGCGGTACCAACTGGGCTGACGAAGGCGAACGCTTCCGGATGAAAATTCAAGAGCATCTGGAACGCACCGTCATGCCCGATCTGGGCAAGCACGTCGTCACCAGCAAACTCATGACCCCGCAGGATTTCAAAGACAATCTCTGGTCCTACAAGGGCGCTGCCTTTGGCCTCGAGCCCATCCTGCTGCAAAGCGCCTGGTTCAGGCCGCACAACCGCAGCGAAGACGTAAAAAATCTTTACATGGTCGGCGCAGGCACCCACCCGGGCGCCGGTGTGCCCGGTGTGCTGATGTCAGCCAAAGCCATGTCCGAGGTGGTGCCCAATGCCTGACCAAGCGCCCCCCTTGCCCAGCATTGATCTGGCCGCCTGCGAAGAACTGATGCGCGGCGGATCCAAGTCTTTTTTTGCTGCCAGCAGTCTGCTGCCCCAACGCGTGCGCATGCCTGCGATCGCCTTGTATGCATTCTGCCGTGTCGCCGATGATGCCATTGACGAGCATGACGACGATCCGCTGGCCATGCCAAAGCTGCAAAAACGCCTGGAGGCGATTTACGACAGAGTACCTGAAGCTTTTATCGAGGATCGGGCGATGGCGATGGTTGCCCATCGTTATGGCCTGCCGCGCGAACTCCCCGAGGCACTGCTCGAGGGTTTTGCCTGGGATGCCGCGGGGCGGCACTACGAAACGCTGGATGACTTGCATCACTACTGCGCGCGCGTGGCCGGCAGCGTTGGCGCGATGATGGCGATGATCATGGGCATCACCAACCCGCATGCACTGGCACGCGCCTGCGAACTCGGCAATGCGATGCAGCTGACCAATATCGCGCGTGATGTGGGCGAGGATGCGCGCAACGGACGTCTCTACCTGCCACGCACATGGATGCGCCAGGCAGGTATTGACCCCCATACCTGGCTGGCCGATCCGCAATTCACGCCGGCACTGGGTGAAGTAGTGGGTCGATTACTGCTCGAAGCCGATCGTCTCTATCGGCGTGGCGCCAGCGGCATCGCTGCCTTGCCGCGCGACTGTCGTGGCGCCATTCTTGCCGCCGCCAATATTTACGCGGAGATCGGTCGCGTTATCGCCGACCGTGAGATGAATTCAGTTCATGAACGCGCCGTCGTCGGTAGCACGCGCAAACTCACCTTGCTGTGCATCGCCAAAGCGCGTGCGCAATTACCAACCCGCTGCGATACCGACGCGCCACTGCCCGCGATTCAGTTTCTGGTCGATGCCTGCGCCTTGGGTGGCGAGCGCAAGATCAATGGCATCACACCAAAGAGCTTTGACGAACGCTGCGAATGGGTGATTGATTTGTTTGAACGGCTCTCAACGCCGGGTAGACAATCCTGAGCTGGTCATGATCGAACCTTGCGATCGTCGGGCAACCCGCGTTGACACCAGCGCGTCAGTGACCCAAACCCTTCTGCGCCAATCGCTTGCGTTTTGAATTACTTGCTTGCCACCTAGGGAATGCTAAATCAGGTAGGACATGAACGAGTAAACTGCGGACCGCCAGCTCCGGAGGCAACAAAAGAAATTTGCACTGAAGGCAAGTCTTGAAGCAGGTGTCGGGCGATCACTGTCCCGACGTCGGAGCGGCCATTGTGACGCTAAAGGGTATCAAAAGCCCAACCAGCGTTTTGAAGGAACTGCTCATTTACCAGTGCCCGGTTTCGGGCAAGCACGTCCGCTATATCCCTTCCCAGCACATCATCAAGCATCGATCGCGGACCCAGACTGAGCTCGGTTAGTGCCGCGTGTTCCCCCGACGCTTCATTGAGGCTTCCATGAAGCTGAACTCGCGCGCAGGATGAATCAGCCCCCACCTTTCTACAAATCTGAAGTGCATTAATTCGCAGATGTTCTCTGTCGTTTTTTTGGAACGGGTTTATACGATTGTTAATTTTTCCACGCGGACAACTCCGGCTAGTACAGCATTTTTCTTGAGCATTTTTTAATTCATTTCTAAACTCTCTTTCATCGCCCACGGCAACCGATGGATGAAAATAATGCCCATATTTAAAAATAAAATTTTTCTGTTTATTAGTGGAATGAAGCCAGTCATTCCTGTTTGTGCAGCCGATGGGGTTACCAAAACTATTCGTTCAATTTTCAATAAAATCTATGACGCCCATTAATTTCACGCCACCATCGCCCATTCCTGACAGCTCTCAACTACCTCCGGCAGGCTCGGTCGATATTGCCCCCTTGCTTCCACCTCGGAAAACAGCGTTGCCGTACACGGCGAATGAATATCGGTTGCTACCTGATGATCAGAAAACAGCGACTTTGAGTTTTTTGCTGGAAGGGAAAACGGCAACTGAATTTTTTGAATCATTGCAGCTGGATACAACAGAGGCTGAATATGGCATTGAATCTGCCAATCGAGAAATTATCGAGTGGTGTGTGAAGAACGACGAACCAGAAACTCTGGAATTTTTTTTCGAGCGAAACCCGGAAGTTAATTTTATTATTGATGCTGCATGGCCAGAGGATAAATTAATTTCGGTCGCCGCCAGGGTGTTGGACATTCACCCCGCACTTGGGGTCAGTCTCGTCAGTCATTCTTTTGAACCCTCAACCTATCCTTTTTTATGCAAGCTTATTTCGGATAGCAGGGTTGTGGCGCTGGACATGGATATGTCGGAGGCTTCCGAAGCAGACCTGCTGCAGTTCATGAAGGCCATGCGCAGTAACTTGAGCGTCTCAATCGCCACTATCGATGGCATGAAGCTGACGGAGGAGACCGAGCAGGCTTTTGCCTTTGTTCTTGCCGATCATCTGACGCTGTCGACGCTGAACCTACATAATTCCGACTTTGGCCCCGCAGGCGGCGCCAATATATTCAGTGCGCTGGCTGGCAACAAGGTGCTGAAAGAGCTCATGTTGGAGCAAGTCGTTTTTGCCACTAATTATCAGCATGGCCTGGGAGATATGCTGGAAAAAAATAATTGCGTTACAACGCTTTGCGTTCGCTGCCAGAATTTCGGTCCGGATGGCGTCAAAAACATCCTGAAGGGTGCTCAAAAAAACACCTCACTTGAAGTCATCGTTTTGGATTCCGAGGTAAAGCATGCTGGAACTACGCTTGAGCTGATGAAATTTATCGCTTTGAATAAACCAGTAAGGGCGATGCGGGTGACTTGCAATCCCCTGAGCGATGATGAGAAGCTGGATCTGGTTGGCGTAATGTATAAAAATAAGTTTTTATGCGACCTGGAATGGTTTACTGAGGATCATCGGGAAGCATATGATCATGATGTCATAACCCAGTTTGTCTTCAAAGTATTGAAAGAAAATAGACAAATCCATGAGAGCGCGATCTTAAATCAGACATCGCGGAGTTTTTCAGACAAGCCTTTTGATTCACGCGCCTTTTTGCCTGAAGAGCCAGCGCAGCTGGTTATTGATAACTTATGGCAGCTCAGTGAAAGCAGGGACGCATTTGATGCAACAACAGCCGAACTGAGCCTGACCTTGAATGAGGTGGCAAGGCAGGAAGAAGCAAGAAAAAAAGCAGCTGCCCAAGCGAAATCCCAAGGCGCATCTAACACGCTCACCCATACGGGTTCGTCATCATCCTCAAGCAGCACGGATCGGAAGAATAGCTAAGTGGCTTGGCATTTTTCATTGGTAGCGCCAGCGGCTGTCAACGAACGCCACTTGGCTGCCATACCCCCGCATCGGCAAGACCAGTCGATCACGCCCGTCTTGGCATTCTGAAAGGCAGCATGGTCTGCACAACGGGCGACACCAATCGCGGCACATTCAGCGTCTCATGCACACTGATGACATCTTCACCAAACAAACGACTCTTCAGCACGGATCGCTCGTAGAAAGGCGTGTCTTCCAGCATGTCGATCACACGCACCGGCGCATCACCCTCGCTGCGCATGCGCCGCGGTACACGCCAGCGCGTGAGTTCCAGCGACTGGCGCGGCGGGGGCGAAAATTCTTCGATTCGCCCATCGGGATAAAAGCGCAGACCGAGCAGACGATCGGCACCCTGCTTTTGCTGTACATCGTAGATCACTGCCGCCGAGCCATCGGACAGCAAGGCGCGTGACCAGTCCCACTCGCGAAAAGGCTCGCTCACGGGCTCGTCACCCTCATTCGAATCAAGATAGCCATGACCGCTCCAGCGCTGTGACGGCTTGTCCATCTCAACCTCGACACGCGCGCAAGCGGCCAGCGGACCCCATCGGTGGCGGCCATGGTTATCCAGCGCGGCGCTGAATGTCGATAGTGATGTGGGATACACACGCACCTTGCCGCGCACCGGCCAGGGTAGGGGCATGCCGACTTCGCAGATGTCGATTTCCAGATGATCGTGATGCCAGTGCAGGCTGCTGGGTCCGATGGTGAAGCTGGATGCGTCACGTGCCATGCTGTCGCAGCCACGCTCGGTCATGGTCCAGCGCCGATTGCGACCATACAACGCGACATTGAGCGAGCAATAATTTTCCGGATTGGCGGCACCACGCTTTAGCGCGGCGCGATAGTACGGCGAGAACACGCTGCCAACAAAGGCAATCAGGGTCAGCCCGTAGTTGCCGTCGTCGCTGAGCGCATCGATGTACCACCAGAGATAACCACCCGATGGGACCGGCTGGTCGAATCGAGGTGAGCCATCAGGGTGGCGGCCGCCAGTTGGCCCGACATGGCGGCCATTGGCACGCCCGGACCCGGATGTACTGTCCCGCCCGCGAGGTAGAGCCCCGGCAGCGGGGTCTTCGCTCCCGATCTGGCGAAAGCCGACATCCAGCCATGGGTCGCCATCCCGTACAGAGCGCCGGCGCTGCCCGGAAAGAGACGGTGAAATTCCGCCGGCGATGTACGCTGCGTGTTCTCCGGCGTGCGATGCACCTTCAGGCCATAGCGCGCCAGCAGGGAAAAGGAATGGGTTTCGCATGCATCAATCTCCGGTTCAGTAAGCGTGCGGCTGCCTTCGGCGGGCGCATTGACGAGCACCAGCAGGCGGTCTCGTTCCGGTACAGCGGCGTCACCGCCGCGATCTTGCGCACACACATAGACAGTGGGTGTCTGCGGGAGCCGCGCGCGTGAAAAAATATCGCTGAATTCACGCGCATAGTCCGCTTGAAAAAATACATTGTGTCTGTCCAGCGCAAAGCCCTCGGTGCTCGCATGCACGCTCCAGGTGAGCGCTGACAAGGAACGCTTGCTGGGCGATAGCCGAGGCGCTGCGCGCTTGAGGCCTGCACCGAGCAAGCCTTGCGTCAGCGCCGATGCGTCGCCATTGAAGACGACGCTATCAGCCGGCAGCACTTCACCGCTGGCCAGACGTACACCGGATACTTTTTTGCCCTCGGTGAGAATTTCTGCGCACGGCGATGCATAACGAATGTTCACGCCATTTTTTTCCGCGAGCGATGCCAGTGATCTGGCCAGCGCATGCATGCCGCCTTCGACCGACCAGACGCCGTCCAGCTCGACTTGCGTGATCAGCATCAGCGTTGCGGGCGCTTGCCAGGGAGATGAACCGCAATAGGTGGCGTAACGACCGAACAACTGCTGTAGTCGGACATCATGAAAATGCTGGCGCAGCGCATCCCACAAGTTACTCATTGGCCCAAGTGATGCCAGTACCGCCAATCCACGCAGACCGAGATCGCCCGCCATGCTGGCGAGGGTGGGCGATTGCGAACGAATGAAGGGGCCTTCGAGGGTGTCATACACGTCGCGCGCCTGTTTGCAGAACTGTACGAATCGCGCCGCCTCGGCCGGGCCGGCCAGGCGCGCGATGGCGTCGCGCGAACGACCGGGGTCGGCAAACAAATCCATGCGCTCGTTCTCGCTCCAGGCATGACGTGCGAGTACAGGTAAAGCAGTGAGTTTGAGTTCGTCCTCGAGCCGGGCGCCTGCGTTGGCGTAGATCTGCTCGAAAATCCAGCGCATGGTGAAGACGGTGGGGCCACTATCGATCGCCGCGCCATCCACCATCAACTGTCGCATCTTGCCGCCGGGCTGATCCGCCGCTTCGATCAGAGTGACTTGCATATGGCGCTGCGCGAGCTGCAATGCCGCCACCAGGCCCGCGACACCCGCACCTACGACCACAACGCGATGTTCGTGTAGCGCACTAGTCAAACGATTGTCCTTTCCATGTGCCTTGCAAGGACAAGGGCTGGAATCGGACGAACATGGATTCGGAGAAGAACTGGTGTTTCCATGCCGCGCTGATGGCATCACGGTGCGCGCCCGTGCGTGCATAGGCGTCCATCGCTGCGGTGCTGCGCCAGAGACTGAAGGTCGCTTGTCGTAGTACGGGCGCTTCACCCAATCCGGCGGCGAGCAGACAACCGGGCGCGTCGGCCAGACTGTCCTGCGCGGCCGGCGCATGCCGCCAGAATTGCGCTGCTGCGCGTGGGCGTATCGAGGCGCGAGTGAGCGTGGCCAGCATCGCATCCGCAGGCAGGCTGTCGCCTTCACCCAGCGTCATTCCATCCCAGCTGCCGCGCACGCTGGCAGGCCTGAGTGTTGCGATAAAAAGTTCCTCACTGCGGTCGCGATAGCGCGCAATGAGTGCGGACTTGTTGACGAAATCATTCGCCTCGGTCTCGCTGTCGAAGATGCAGAACATACCTTGATGCGAGAGGCTGGGCATCAGACCAAAGCCACCCTCTTTTCCGCTGCCGAGCGTCTTCATGAACGTCAGGCCGGGCGTGGTGTTGGGCCACCAGCTGCCAAACGCAATGCGCTGCCAGCCCCAATGCCAATACGCGCGTCGCAGCTTAGACAGCAGGACGACCGCGATGCCGTGCAGGGGCGCGTCGATGATTTTTGTACGTGCGGACGTTTCAGGCGCGGCATCGGACGCTGCCGTGCTGGGGATTTGTTTGCTGACGAGTCGGCCTGTACTCATGGAAGACTCCGCAATCGGTGGATGCTGATCACTGGCTGCCGTTTGAAGTGGCAGACAAATCCCGGCTTGCGCCGGGATTGCTGATGCGTTTTATGTGCTGCGCTGTCTTGCGGCGTTACTTTGCTGCGGTCTTCGTGACTTCATTGGCCGGTGCTGCCGCGCTCTTGGCAGGCCCCCCCAGATACGGATGATCTTTGAGCATGGGATAGCCATACAGCGGCTTGTAAGCACCCTGATGACATGTCGCGCAGCTCACCTTGGCGACATCACCGCCCTCGCCTTTGCGGTTGACCGGGAAGGTATCTGTCAAAGGCACCATGTAAGCATTGTTCACGTCACGCGCCATGCGTATGCCGTAATAAGCGGTGATACGCTGTGGCGGACTGCTTTCCCAGCTCTGGAAGGAACGCGTGTTGTGGCAGTAGGTGCAATTGACGCCGAGCGACGTCGACATGTGCGTCATCAAACCATAGGTCCACTCTGCCTGCTTGATCGAGCTGCGATTGCCTGATGGCAGTGGTGTCGGACCATTGACGCGAATCTGCTTGTCCTGCAACAAATACGGTGTCAGCGGATCGGTGGGCAAGGAGGACATGTTCACCAGCTTGCCCGGTGTATTCTGACCGGCCCGGTCGCCAATGAAGTCGGCACCCTTGTTCTGCTCCAGTGGGGTGAACCAGACTTGCGTGGGTACCGGATTACCGCGATGACAGGTGTAGCAGGTAACGCCAGTTTCAGCGACGTGGTTTTTCCAGTTGCCGTTGATGTGGCGTGTCATCTCGATCATCTTGCGTGCGACAACCTTGGTGTACTTGGTGTCTTCCGCAAAATTGGCGACGTTGTGACAATACGCGCAGCCTTCCTTGGGCGATACCCAAGTGGTCATCGCGGTCATCAGTCCGACGAACTGACCTGCAGACAAATCACCCAGCACCTGTACATTTTTGTAGACCTCTTTGGCCTTCGGCCCGGTATCGGGTAACGGTGGCGTTGAAGGTGGTGCGGTGTTGAGCGCATCCTGACTGGCAACCGTGCGCGGATTGTAGACTTGCACCATGCCCGTGCCACGGTAGCCGTGCTGAACGCTATCCATCGGCAGACGTTCTATGGGAGGGTCTTTGCAGGCGGTCAGCATCATGCCCAAGCTGAGCATGATCATGAGTTGGAAGAGTCTGGCGATCATGGTTTTACTCCCTGCAGCGTGGACGGATCAATGACCGGACCCCACACCTGCGGATAAGGTGGTGCGACGCCGTGTTTGACTGCCCACAGATACCAGTTATCCACCACGGTGCCTGTCAGCAGGATGCCGATACCGCCGGTCAGCGGGCAGAGCACTGCAAACCACCAGGCCCAGCGGTGAATCGATTCCATGGTGGCGTTGAAGCCCATGGTCCAGCGCCAGAACAAGGCGGCACGCTCGGTCGCCGTACCCCGATCGATGATCTGTTCGATCTCGCGCTCGCCGCCGTAACGACCGACCGCCAGAATGGTTGCGCCGTGCATCGCAAACAGCAGTGCCGAGCCATACAGGAAGGCGATCGACAGCGCATGGAACGGGTTGTAAAACAGGTTGCCGTAACGCAGTGAGAAAGCCGCGGTCCAGTCGAGGTGGGGGAAGATACCGAACGGTACCGCTTCACCCCAGGATCCCATGAGCACCGGACGGAACAGACCCAGCACGAGGAACAGCCAGATCGCTGCCGCAAACGCCCACGCGACGTGCGTACCCATTTTGAGCGCACGTGCGCGGCGATACACATTGGCCCACCACAGCAAAATCGAAATGGTCAGCGACATGCCGGCGATCTGCCACCAGCCGCCCTGATTGAGCGGTGCGAGCTTGAGACCATTGCCCGGTGCGGGCGGCTCCAGCGCGAGCCAGAACAGCTGCCGAATAAATTGAATCGGATCCCAGTTCACCGACGCCAGCATGTTCATGCCGATGATGTTGAACGCCACCAAGCCAAACATCAGCGACATGACGCCCAGGCCACCCAGATAGATAGGGCCAATCTGTGCATTGCCCAGACGCCCGGCGAGATGCAGCAGGAATGGTTTGCCCGTGCGCGGGCTCATCGAATCGTGCAGCTCAATCCCGTCATGCACGGGACCAGCAACCTGCACGGCAGTGAAAAGATTTTGGTAGTCAGCCATCGTGGTCTCCTGTCGCTTTCTTTATCGGTTCCAGATAGGCATGTTCAGCCACCAGCTCCACCACTCCGGCCAGCCGCGGCTCCAGAACGGTCCCGAGATCACGATGCAAAGCGCCGAGAACAGCACCGCTGCCAGCGCGAGGAACAAACCAAGACGGTGAATGCCCAATGTGCCAACCGAATAACCGATCAGATCACGGAAATAGGTATCTTCATGCTCAGGCGTCTTGACAACTTCGCCCTTGCCCGGGTTGGTAGATGAGAGCACCAGACCGCCGTGCATGGACAGCGCCAGCGTGGTCGTGAAGAAGAAGGTAATCGCCAGCATGTGCGCCGGGTTGTAGTGGAAGTGCAGATACTGGTAGCCGACATTCGATACCCAGTCGAGGTGACTGAAAATACCGTAAGGGAAAGCATGTCCCCAGCCGCCCATCAGTACCGGACGTATCACTTCGAGCGTGACGTAAGCAAAAATCGCAACAGAAAACGCCGCGGGGACGTGATAGCCCATGCCGAGTTTTCTGCAAATTTCCACTTCGCGCATCGCCCACGATCCAAAGGCGCCGATCGCACAGACCGTGATGAGCTGCCACAGGCCGCCTTCCATTAACGGTGCCATGCGCAGGCCATATTTGAGATCCGGTGGCGCAATATTAATCTGCCAGAGATTCCAGGTCGGACCCTGCGACGCCCCCCACAGTATCAGGGCCGTTCCGAGGAACGCGAAGAAGATCGTGGTCACGCCGAAGAAGCCCACATAAAAGGGGCCAATCCAGAAATCGAAGAGATCACCCCCTATCAGGGTGCCTCCGCGTACACGATATTTTTTTTCAAAACTCAGCATGGCCATGATGGAGCCCTCCTGCAGGAATGCACTGCGTCATTCCTCATAAATTCTGTATTGAGGGCAGGTTGCGTCAGCTTGCGGCCGCGCCCGCCTGCCCCACCACTGTAAAAAGTGGGTTTAGGACGATGGTCCAGGCATCGGCGCATTTTGTGCCGTCGGTGCCCCTTTTGCTCCATCGAGCCAGTTGAATTTGTTCGTCGAGAGCAGGATGAGATGAATCATCGCTGCGAGTCCGAACAAGAAGATCCCTTGAACCACCATGGCTCGCAGGGGATCGTAAAGGCGCCATATTCTCCACATGGTTCCTACCTCCCTAAAGTGTGTGTGACATAAATGAATACACTGCGGCCTGCACACCGCCGAACAGCGATTTGCAACTTTCAGCTCCGGGCAACCAGCTTCGCCACGGCATGCCCGTCAGCGTACCGACGAGAGCGATGCTTAAGACGATCAGAAATCCCAGTGCGAAAACCATCCATGAGGTCAGGCTGTGATCCTTCAGGTGCTTCTCTGTGTTCAGATGTGTATGTGCCATAGCAGTATTCCTTAGTTATCGTCTATCCGAGATCAGGTGATCCAGGGACGCCATGCCCATACGAGGATGTGTGCAATCACAGCGACTGCCGTGAAACCCACCATGCCCTGCATGTAATACGCATGGAATTCCTGAGCCTCCTCATCGGTCATCCCGGAGATGCTTTTCCTTTCAGCCATGAGTACGCTCCTTCAAATTAGCCTTGCAGCCATTGGTGCGTGAAGCCCCGCAACCCCGGGCGTCCGCGGCGAACTGCCACGACATTCTTTTCGTGCGCTTGTGTGATCTCAAGCTGCGCATCAGGCCGGTTCTCCGACCCGCATCGCATCGCGCGCTTGCGCAACTCTCTCCACAGAAACGCTGTCTTCACCCGCACGTCGCGCATCGCGCTCGGCGCGGTCACGCAAACGTTTGGCCACTGAAATCTGAACCAGCACCGGCTCGGCGGCGACCATGTCATTCAGGAGATCGCGCGCCTCGTCATCCCACGCGGTGTTCTGATGGCTCTTCGCCAGCGTCGCATCGACCTTGTCCATGTCGGTACCCAGCGGCAGGATGTGAAACAGCGCATCAAACAGGCAATTACAAAACTCTTGAATCAAATAAGTCGCACCTGCATAGCCCATGAACGGTGTACCGGTATGGCGGCGAATGATTGCGCCGGGAAACGACGCAGGAATGAACGACGGTTTCATCGGCGAAGATCCACCGGCTTCGGCCAGATACATGCGCTCGTTGTAGCTGCCGTACATGATCAACGGTGGCTTCTCGCGCACCAGCTGACGCACCGCTTCGTTATCGGTTTTTTGACCCGGCTTGCGTGACACCGCAAAGTTGCAGGGCAGGCCCATCTCATCTTCAAGGAAATGCCGCAGACCGCGTGCATAAGTCTCATTGGCCACCACCGCAAAGGTGGCGGTGCCAAAAAAATCCTGCGTGACCGAGCGCCACAAGTCCCAGATGGGCTTGATGGTGGTGTGCTTCTCGCGCTCGATGAATGGCTCGGGATCGAGATTGAGCAATTCGCCCAGCTTGCGTAAAAATTTGGTGGTGCTGTGCAGACCAATCGGCGCCTGCAAGTAAGGACGATCCAGCGCTTCACACAACAGCCGGCCGAACTCGCGGTACATGCAGATATTCACATCCGCCTCGACCAGTCGCGATACATCCGCGAGGTGACTGCCGAGCGGGAATACCATGTTGACTTCAGCACCAATGCCTTGCACCAGTCGACGAATCTCGGCCAGATCACTGGGCATGTTGAAGGTGCCGTAGCTGGGGCCAATGATATTGACGCGCGGTTTTTCGTCCGGTGCGCGCTCGGCAAATGGCTTGCGCGCAGGTACATGACGCATGCCGTATTCATTCCACAGCCAGAGCATCGCGCGGTTCGCGCACTGCCACTGGTCTTCATCAATCGTGCGCGGCAAAAAGCGCAGGATGTTGGTGCCTTCGGGTGTGACACCGCCACCGATCATTTCGGCAATTGAACCGGTCACCACGACCGCAGGCAAATCCGGATCCAGCGTTGCATGCGCTCGCTTCATTGAGCCTTCGGTGCCTTCGCGACCGAGTTGTTCTTCTGCCAGACCTGTGACCACGATCGGCAGTTCATGCGGCGGCAAGGCATCGCTGTAATGCAAGACGGACGTGACGGGCAGGTTTTCGCAACCGACCGGGCCATCAATGATGACTTGCAGTCCTTTGATCGCGGTGAATACATACACCGCGCCCCAGTAACCGCCTGCTCTGTCGTGGTCGATGACAAACATCAGATCATCTCCTCGGCTTTGCGTTTCTTCGCAGCCTTGTCCAGACGGCGGCGGGTCTCAACGCGGAACTCGGGACGTTCTTGCGGCTTGCCTTCCCAGACACCGGCGCTGTCGCCCATGCCGGTGCCACCGAAAAACGATTTCATGTCTTCCATGCGGGCTTTGTTGCCAATCGCCGCATTGACCACCGCAGCGAGTGAACCGGCACCGGCAGGCCCCATCAAAGGGCGCGCAGAAATCAGGTTGGTGAAATACAGTCCGGGAACCGACATTTCCTTGGCGGCCTGCACAACCGGCGTGGTGCCGATCGCGAGATCCGGTTTGAATTCATGCACGGCCGCGATGTCTTGCTCCAGCGAGGCGCGATATTGCACATGCACGCCGCGCGCATTGAGCCATTCCAGATCGGCAGCGCTGTGTATGGTTTTCGGACAGGCCGTGCCGACATAACGCAAGTCGGCACCGCTCTCGACCAAGAGACGCGCGACCAGCAACTCGGAGCCTTCGTAGCCTGACAGGGTGATGCGACCTTTGATTGGCTTGGCGGCCAGTGCCGCACGCACCGCAGGCAGCATGCGATTTTTTGCCGCATCAATTTGTGCCTGACCGATGTTGCAGCTATTGCCGATGGCCTGCAGCCAGGCTTCAGTGCCGTCATGACCCACAGGTGCGGAGCCGATCACTTGGCGACCGGCGGCTTCGAATTCGCGCACGCTGGCAGTATAAAAAGGATGAATCGCGGCGACCGCAGCGCAATCCAGCGCGGCATACAATTCGCGCCATTCGCGCGTCGGCACTACCGGACCGGCGGCCAGGCCCATGGGCTCGAGCATCATGCCAATGGTGACCGGATCTGCGGGGAACATTTCGCCGATCAGGGTGATCGTGGGTTTGTCGCTGCGACCATTGCGAGGCGCGGCCACCGGGCCCGCACCGGCTTCGTTACGCGCATAACGCAGCATGGCGCCGGCGAGCACGTCTTTGGCTTCGGCATGCGTGGGCACACCAAATCCTGGTACATCAATACCGATGATGCGAACACCATTGATTTCTTTGGGCAGAATCTGCAGCGGTACACCGCTGGCAGTAGGCACACACAGATTGATGATCACGATGGCGTCATACAGATCCGGATTGGCTTCTTTATGAACCGCTTCCCGAATGTCTTCGAACAACTTGCCTGTGACGAGCGATTCGGAATCAAACGGTACATAGCCCACGCTTCTGCGTGCGCCATAAAAATGCGACGTAAAGGTCAGTCCGTAGACGCAGCAAGCCGAGCCCGACAAGATGGTCGCGGTGCGGCGCATGCGCAGCCCGACACGCAGTGAACCAAAGGCGGGGCACATGCTCTGTGGCTGATCGTGCGGGCCCTTCGGATAATCCTGCGCGTACTGATCCAATGTGTCGCTCTTGCCCGCCGCGCGCGCAGCGGCATTCAGCTGGTCTTTACCAGAGTGACAGCCAAGGCCATCGGCCTTGAGGGCCTCTGGGTTGGCAACAATCGGAATCACAGGATGGCTCATGGCACGCGTCCTCAGACTTCGTCGTACACAACTTCAAGGGTTTGCTTGATGATCTCGGTCTTGCCCACCATGTCAGCGACTGTGGCAGGCTCAAGCACGACATCACGACCGGTGTGCTCAGCCGAGAACAGACCGAGTAACTGGTCCTGCGACATCGGCTTGGGTCGTACCGGCGGTGCATCGGCGACGTTTTGCGCGAGTTCGGCAAACAGCGAACCCCACTGACTTTCCGGACGACCGATGATTTCGTAACTGGCGCTCTTGCGACGAATATCTTCATTCGCAGGAATGGCGGAGAGCACGGGAATACCTGCGTGCTGGGCAAAGGCCTGTGCTTCGCCAGTGCCGTCATCCTTGTTGATCACCATGCCGGCAACGCCGACATTGCCGCCGAGCTTGCGGAAATATTCCACCGCCGAGCAGACGTTATTGGCGACATACAGCGACTGCAAATCATTACTGGCAACGACGATCACCTTCTGGCACATATCGCGCGCGATGGGCAAACCAAAACCGCCGCAGACAACGTCGCCCAGGAAGTCGAGCAATACATAATCAAAGCCCCACTCATGAAAGCCCAGCTTTTCGAGCAATTCGAAACCGTGAATGATGCCGCGACCACCGCAGCCGCGACCGACCTCGGGTCCGCCGAGTTCCATGGCATAGACACCATCGCGTTTGAAGCAGACATCGCCGATCGCGACCGGCTCACCCGCAAGTTTTTTCTTTGAGGAGGTTTCAATAATGGTC
Source organism: Oxalobacteraceae bacterium (assembly GCA_021298975.1). GTDB lineage: Bacteria > Pseudomonadota > Gammaproteobacteria > Burkholderiales > Burkholderiaceae_D > Pernthalerella. Next base: position 8,114 of record JAJTGC010000006.1, on the reverse strand, counting down.
GGACAGGCTTTGCCGCCGAACAGCAAGGACGTGGTGTCACTTTTCGGATCACAACCAATCAGCAACACCTTCTTGCCCTGCTGCGCCATCATGTAAGAGAGATTGGCGAGCGTGAAACTCTTGCCGATACCACCCTTGCCATAGATAGCGATGATCTGAGTTTCTTTGGTGACCTCGCCGCTCGGCGCTGGATCCGGATCAATCGCAGCCTCCGCGCGCAGCAGCTCTTTTTGCATGAAATGCACAGGGATGGACTGGCTTTCTTGTGGCTTGTTCATTGGGGGCGTCTCCAGTCGAGGATCATCTTCAGGCAGGTGGAATCGCTGAATGCGGTGCGATAGGCTGCATCGGCGTTATCGGGTGTACTGCGGTGGGTAATCAGTTCATCAAGCGAGAGCCGTCCGGTTTCAGCCAGGTCGCGTACAGCGAGCAACTCAGGTGGCTTCCATTGCGCGGCGACGCGAATTTTTGCTTCGCGCAGAAAGGCGGGCGCAAATGAAAATGACAGGGGTTCGTCATAAAATCCGGCAAGCACGATCTCGCAACCGGGTGCGCCGCGCGCAATCAGTGAATCGAGCACTTTGGAATCGCCACTGACGTCGCAAATGCTGCGGTAGTTGGAGGTCTTGTCATCGGCCGGGTCAATCACGTCATAGCCTTGTGCACCCACCCGACGGGCAGGATTGGTTTCCCAGACAATGGGTTTGCCGCCGGCGATTACCGCCAGTCGCGCAATCATGCGACCCAACACACCATGACCAATAATGAGCTCCGGACGCGCAGCGCCCGGTGATGAATACGCGTGATAGGCAGTGGCTGCCAGTGCAAGCAGTGTGCCGCGCTCGCCCAACGCTTCCGAGATCCGCAAGGCACGCAATGCGGGAATAACCACGCGCGATGCGGCGCCACCAAACAGGCCCCGCACTTCGCCGAAACAGGCGGCGCCCGGTACGAACACCATTTCCCCGATTTCATATTTCGTGCTGCGTCCGGCCTGCGCGACGCGACCGACTGACTCATAACCCGGCACCAGCGGATAGCCCATGCCTGGAAAGGTTGGCATGCGGCCGGACCACAACAGTTTCTCCGTACCCGTGGAAATACCACTCCAGCAGATATCGACGACCAGATCGTTGTCGGTGGGCTCAACCAGCGCCAGCTCGCGGACCTGCAACTGATGCGGTTGCTCGACCACGACGGCGTGCGCGTTCATCCTCTGCCCCTTGGGCAACGGCCTTGCGCTGTCATGTCTCGGTGCAGGCTATTCATGGAGAACCCGGCGTTATTTTTCAGGTGGGCGACGACCTTGTTTCGGGGCGTCTCGCTTGCAGCTCCCGGGAGGGCAGAGCCTTCGCGGGTATTGTGTCATTCTATGCTGACGCTACTAAGTGTCAAGTAATATTTACATATTCCCGCTTAGGCAGCGCGGGCGGTCAGCAGCCTGACCTGCAGCGGTATCCGCGTTGGCAGAAGACGCACGTTGTCAAAACCGGAATATCGCAGCAGCGCGGTCAACTGCTCTGCGGTGCGAGCCTGCCCGCGTCCCATGGCCAGCAGGTAAAAGCCGAAATAGGCGTCGCCCATGGCCTCGGCACCGGGCGTGCCCGACATGGGCTCGGCCAGCACCAGCGTGCCGCCCGTGGGCAATACGCGTCGAATGGCTTTCAGAATGGTTACCGCGCGCTCATCGTCATGGTCATGAATGATCCGCACCAAGGAGACGATGTCCGCGCCGACAGGCAAAGCCTCGGCAAGGAAATTTCCACCCACGGCCTGGGCACGATCAGTGATCCCGGCGTTCTGAAAACGCGCGCGGGCATTGGCCGCGACAGGCGGCAAGTCGAACAGGGTGAGTTTCAGGTGTGGCGCGCGCTCGGCAACACTCACCAAAAAGCGGCCTTCGCCGCCACCCACATCCAGCAGATGACGATGCGGTGCAAAGGAAAAGGCATCGAGAATTTCAGCCGCCACCAAGGGCTGGGAGGCCGACATCAGCGCCGAATAGTTCGCGACTTTTTCGGGTGAAATTTCGGCGGCGTGGGCCTTGGCTTCGTCGGCGGTGTAGGGGTAATACTCCGAGAGTGACGGACGCACATGGCCACGCAAGAGCGCCAGCGGATCCGCCAGATCGGCATAGAGCGTGGCGTGATGCCGAACCATGGCCGTTACCGCTTCGTTGTCAACCAGCGGCGCACCCAGCATGCCCAGCCCGTAACGCTGCTCGCCCGCGGGTGTCAGACCGCGTTTCTCTACCAGCCGCAGCGACTGCGCTGCGACCAACAAGCGCTCGGCAGCCTCAACGGACATGTCGAACTGACGCGCCAGCGCGCTGATGCTTTGCGGGCCATGGGAGAGTTTTTTGAACAGGTCGAGCTGCACACAGGCGGCCAGCACCTGGGAATACACGAAGCCGGCGACCAGATCGAACACTTCCCGCGCGTGGCGGTGGGCGATCGGGCGCGTGAGCAAAAAGCCGGAAGCGAAACGATGAAATGCAGGATTGGCGAGCAGCCGGTCGCGCCAGCCAAGCAGCCAGTCCGACCAGGATAAGACAGCTGCCGTCATTGCTAAGCCGAAATGCGGGTAACGGTCGGCACCAGCTTGCGGGTGAGCTCAACGGGCACCAGTCTGCGCGATTCCTGACGCACCAGGGTGCGCAGCTGCGCAGAACCGCGGCAGCTCGGAATGGAGGCGCTGGCATACGAAATGAGCTGATCAAAATACTGTATCGCACCGGAGAGACCCAGCTCTGCCGCCGAACTGGGGCGACCCAAGGCGGCGTCTTGTCCACCCGGCTTGCCCAGCTGCTCGGGCTCGAGCGCCACATCGCGAATATCGTCGGCCACCTGATACGCCTCGCCCAGCCACTCGCCAAGCGCGCGCCAGGGTTCATAGGCCGTACCCGCGGCTTGAGCACCGGCAATCGTTGCGGCCACAAACAAGGCACCCGTCTTCGCCCGCTGATAAGCCGTGAGCGCTACCCGTGGCTCGCACTCCCAGGCCTGACCGGCAACAATGCCCGTGGGGGCGGCAACGCCGGTCGCCAGGGTGCTTAACAAGGGTCCCATCCGATCCGGCTTTTGGGATGCGGCAACGGCAAGACTTTGGAAAGCCGTCACGATCAGCGCATCGCCGGCCAGCACGGCCAGCCGTTCACCATACGCACCGAAAACCGAGGGACGACCCCGACGCGTGGTCGCATTATCAAAACAGGGTAAATCGTCGTGAACCAGAGAGGCGCAGTGCATGAGCTCAATGGCTGCGCCAGCGGCGGCGGCCAAGCCGATATCGTCTGCGCCACAGGCCTGAGCCACCGCCAGCGTCAGATGCGGGCGTATGCGCGCGCCACCCGGAAATACCGAATGGCGAATGGCCGCTGCCAGACGCGGCGGTCCTTCGGGGGCTTCCTGGGCTGCAATTGCGGTCTCCAGTGCGGCTTCGATACGCTCGGAATTGTCCATGCTGTCTCCTGAACGGCCTGTCTGACCGCGATTGGATGTAAGGTATGCCTGTCAGTTATCTATGTCAAGTTTAATTGACATTTGCGATGGCCTGCGCGGCGATGGGTCAGCGCTTGTGCCAACCCAAGCTCGCGCAGCGCGCAAGTGCTGCGCAGACGGCTGGCTTGTGGCCCCTCAAGAACCCCCTTTCACCCTGCCCTATGTTCTGGTGTGTCCATTGCAGCCGTCATTTGTCACGACTGCGATGCGCGCACCACCAGGGACAACAAGGGGAGTTCATCATGAGATTTTTGGGCCAACGCGGCGCCGTTGCAGTGCTGCTTGTGGGGCTGTCATTATTGAGCGGCTGCGGAGGCGGCAGCAGTGACGGCGGTGTAGCCGTTCAGAGCGGAACATCGGTGTCGCCCCAGCAAACGGGCACGGGCACGCAAGCGGGCGCGGCGGCGGCGGCCTGCCCCGGCAGCGGCACCGAGTGCACGGGCGCGACCATTCTGCGCACGGATCAGGGCATCGGCGTCACCGACGCCGGGGTGCAGGTATATGGGATATCGACCAATGACTTGCTCACGCCCAACCCAGCGCCACAAATAGCCTACGGTCTCAGACCCGCCACCGGCGGTATGGCCGATGTGCGCGTGAGCAAGGCCGCCGATGGCCGGCTGGCGTCCGTCACCCTGCTGCTCTCCAATCTGGGGCTGTCGTGGGACGGCAAAACCGAGCGCCCACGAATCATCGAAACCTTTGAAACCCGTCAGGGGCGCGTACAACTCGATGCCAACGGACTGGCCATCCGTCAGCCGCTACCCGCGGCGACTGATCTGAATTTCTTCGACTTTGGCCGAAACGGTATTAACGGCACCCAGGCCAATTACGCCAACAACATTTATTTTCCGCGTAGCGAGCCGGTGCGCTGTCCGGCCAACCATCCGAACTGCCCCAGCGTCGAGACCCAAGGTCTGAGAGCACAACTGGGGGACTGGCGCAGCGGCGGCAGCACGCCGGACAACGCACAGGCGACACGACTCCATGAAGACGGCGCGACGCAGGCAGGCTACGGCGTGGATGCGAATGGCCAGCTGGTTCTGCTGCCCTGGGCCGACGGCGTCGGTGTGCCTTATCCGGGATTCAAGGGCTACCGTGATTTCCTTCACTGGTCGTATGCGCATGTCAATCTGGGCGCGTGGATCACGCAAGACACTGTTGGAATAATCGAATGGGGTGGCAGTGACGAGCACAACAAGATGCGGCGCGGTCTGATGGCCTTCGGTCAGGTGACGCCGCCAGCGCAACTGCCGGCCAGTGGCGTGGTGCGTTACCGCGGTCGGATACATGGCTGGTTCAGCTATCTGCAGGCGCAGGATTCGCACCCGCTTTTTGGCGACGTGGAGGCCACCGTCGACTTTACCAATCGCACGGTCGTGCTCACTTTCAGCGGCACGCGTATCGACGAGGGACAGATGGACCCCCTGCCGCTCGCGCTCACGGCCAGCACCGCATTGGGCAGTGGGCAGCTCGCTAATTATTTTTTCGGCAGTGCAGGCAACGCAACGCTCAACGGCGGCATCGGTGGACGCTTTTTCGGTCCGGTGAGTAATGGCGGTAGCGGTACCGGGCCCGCAGAGATGGGCGGGACTTTTCAGCTGCAAAGCGCCAATCAGGGCCCGGTATCGATTGGCGGTTTTTTACTGCGGAAGATTTGATGCGCGCTTCGTCGATGATGAATGACTGAGGACATCACGGCGTCACAGACCCCGTGAGCGGATGTTATGTGGTCGTGTGGTGCGCAAGCCGGTCTTTTGCAACAAAAAAAGACCGGTACAAGCCAACGCTCACCACCATTCCCCACACCATGCCGGTGAACATGCCTCCAAGCATTTTGTCGACCGACATGCCGTTGATGGAGTTAATCGACTGAACAAACAGCGTTGACCCAAAGGTCATGCCAACGAGCATCCAACTGGAGCACAGTACGTTCTGCGTGACCATCGAGCACAGGCGCCTGCATTCGGGCCGCAGTAATCGCAGGGTCGGTATGGCCGATACGCCGCCGACCAGCATCAGGGTATGCATGCCCGGGAAGAGGCTGGCGTGAAAGCGCATTGAATCGATCAATCCCAGGGGTGAGCTCGAGACACACAAACTTTCCAGTGTGGCGATCGGCACACGGGTGGTATCCCAGTAGAGACCGAGCAGCATGCCCCCGATACCGAGCGAAAGCATGACGTTCGGCGGCGACAAGCCGAATCGCTGCGGCCTCAGCCAGGTCAGTGCTGAGCAACCCGACAAGACCCCGACCAGTGTCAGTAATAGCAAAATGAAATCGCCATCACCTGCGCTGCGCACCTGAAGCAAAGACAAAATGACGCAGACAAGCAGCGCTAACGTTGCCAAATTGTTTGCCGATATTTTGAGCGCGTTCATATAAGTCAAACGTATACCACTTATTTGATGATAGGATGACTCGGCAGTATAAAAAGTATCCCGTTAGTTTCAGAAAAAATAATTATGTAAAGAATCACTGATTAAATTGAACCGGAAACTTTTGTGGCTGGAAAAATCACGCGGCCTTGTTGATTCGTCGGCGCTGCGTGTTCTGCAGCGGTACTGATTGGCCACAAATGCAGATTTATTCGGTGTTCCCCGAACTTGTACGGCTTGCGGGCGCTTCAAGCCAGGTGAAGATATTTGTAACCAAGGCGCAGCATCAATCGGCAACGCACATCGCTTTGCCGATGGCAGAAAAAATAAATAAGGAGACCAAGATGATTCCACCCTCATTTGATTACCACTGCCCCAAAACAGTGTCTGAGGCCGTTGCACTACTGGCGAAATTTGGTGATGAAGCAAAAATTCTCGCGGGTGGACACAGTCTTTTGCCGATGATGAAACTGCGCTTCGCCGAGCCTGCCAATCTGATTGATATCAATAAGATTCCCGAACTCAGAGGTATCAAGGAAGAAGGTGGCGTCATCAAAATTGGTGCGATGACGACCGAAAACCAGGTCTTGTTCTCGGAGGTGCTCAAACAAAAGGTGCCGTTATTGCCCGAGGCGGCCAAGCTGATCGCCGACCCGCAGGTACGCAACCGCGGCACCATCGGTGGCGATATCGCGCATGGTGATCCGGCAAATGATCATCCGGCCATTGCGATGGCACTTGATGCGACCTTTGTGCTTGAGGGACCGAATGGCCAGCGCAAGGTCAAGGCCGTTGATTTCTTTCATGGCACGTACATGACGGCGATGGCTGAAGACGAAATTCTGGTGTCGATCGAAGTGGCGCCGTTTGCTCCCAAAACGGGTTACGCCTATCACAAACTCAAACGCAAAACCGGTGATTGGGCAACGGCAGCCGCAGCAGTGGTGCTGCAAATGTCGGGTGGAAAAGTGACCCACATCGCCATCGGTCTGACCAATGTTGCGCCAACGGCTCTGCGGGCAAGCGCTGCCGAGCAACTGATGATAGGCAAGGAAATTACCCCTGCCTTGCTCGATCAGGTCGTTGACAGTGTGCGCTCCATTTGCGACCCGGCCGAAGACCTGCGAGGCGATGCCGAATACAAAACTGCCATGGCTGGCGAGATGACGCGCCGTGCGATTGCCGCAGCCATGGCCCACTGTAAATAACAAAATCTGCCAGGAGAATGCTATGACCAAGAAAATTGTTTCGATGACGATCAATGGAAAAAAAGTCGAAGAGGCGGTTGAGCCGCGTACGCTGTTGATCCACTTCCTGCGCGAAAAATTAAATCTGACCGGTGCGCATATTGGCTGCGAAACCAGTCATTGCGGCGCCTGCTCGGTCGATATTGACGGTGAATCGGTCAAGTCCTGTACGTGTTTCGCGGTGCAGTGCGAAGGCAGTGAAATCATCACGGTGGAAGGCCTGGCCAAAGGCGGTGTGCTGCATGCGGTTCAAGAAGGCTTCTACAAGGAGCACGGTTTGCAGTGCGGTTTCTGTACGCCTGGCATGCTGACACGCGCCTACCGGTTTTTGCATGACAACCCCAACCCAACCGAAGACGAAATTCGTGTCGGCATGTCGGGCAACCTGTGTCGCTGCACGGGTTACCAAAATATCGTCAAAGCGGTTCAATATGCGGCCAACAAGCTGCGTGAAGATGCTGAAAAGCCAGTCACCGCCTAAGCGCCTTACACCCTCACGGAGACAAATATGAATGCACCTGATCGCAAGGCAGCCCTGCAAGGTATGGGCGACTCCCGCCTTCGTAAAGAAGATGCCCGTTTTATTCAAGGCAAGGGAAACTATGTTGACGATATCAAGCTTCCCGGCATGGTCCACATGGATATCGTGCGCTCGCCACTCGCCCATGCACGAATCAAGCGGATCAATAAAGAAAAAGCCCTCGCCATTCCGGGCGTCATCGCGGTGCTGACTGCCGATGATCTCAAGCCACTCAAACTCCATTGGATGCCAACGCTCGCAGGTGATGTGGCGGCCGTGCTGGCAGATGAAAAAGTTCATTTTCAAATGCAGGAAGTCGCTGTCGTGATTGCCGAGGATCGCTACATTGCCGCCGATGGTGTCGAGGCTGTGGAAGTCGAATACGAGGAACTGCCCGTCGTCATTGATCCTTTCAAGGCACTGGAAAAAGATGCGCCCGTGCTGCGTGAAGATCTCGCGGGTAAAACC